>CAZLUK010000058.1:0-5506 GCA_964562735.1 uncultured Candidatus Peribacteria bacterium | reverse complement strand
ATCTGTATGGCAAATAAACTTGTAGCCGGATCACATGATTCTTTGCTGAAGAAAAGAGTAGAGACGTGCGATTCGCACGTCTCTACTTTGGGAAGTTAGGCGGCGTGACCGCCCGTGGCGCAGACGGTACGCCGCGTCCCGAGGAAGAAGTATGAGTTTCCTCGCTCACACATTTATCACTACAAGCATGTCATTTTCTCTATCATGGTCCTGCCCTTTTTTGTTAACCAGCGATTTCAATCGCTGGTTAACAAAACAAACGGCGAATCGATTACTGTTGCGGGACGCGGCGTCCCGTCTGCGGGAAATATTGAAATTGTGTTTCTCCAACCAAGAATCATGTGATCCTTGTAGCCTGCCTTCCAACGTAATACAAAATTCAGAGCAAATACTCCTTCACCGATCTATTTCCGATAAAAATATCTTCACCCGGCTTCAACTCTTTCTCGAGCGCCCGGATGAGCCCGATGCGTTGGGCGACGTCGCGGAAGCGGCTGCGGCCGCTGGCGTTCTTAAAGTCGGTCATCGCCGTAAACTGTTCCAGACGCTTGCCGCGTACCAGCAGTCCCAGTGGAACATGTTCGATCCGGAAAGCACCCATTTTTTCGGATAAGAGCTGGGGCTGGATGACAGGCAAGTCTTTTTCGTCGACAGGCTCCTCGTCCAATTTCGCGCGTTGCTGCTTTTCATCCAGCACAATCGGCAGCAGTTTCTTCATGAGCTCGTCGGTACCCCCGTGGGTGGCGGCTGAGATGGTCGCAAATACTTTGATCTTGGTTTTCTTTAGCGCATCAGTCCACGGCTTCACATCTCCATCGACAAGATCAATTTTATTAAGCACGACGAACTCCGGTTTCTTGGCGAGTTCCGGCGAGAATGCTTTCAGTTCTTTGCGGATCGACTTGTAGTCATCGATGATATCGTCGCGTCCTATGTCCAAGAGATGAATGAGCACACCGCAGCGTTCGATGTGCCGGAGAAACTGATAACCGAGGCCCTTGCCTTTGCTCGCACCTGCTATGAGACCCGGCACGTCGCAGAGGATGAATTCGCGGTCGAAGACTTTGACGACGCCCAAGTTCGGGACGAGCGTCGTAAACGGGTAATCGGCGATCTTAGGTCGGGCCCGGGAAACTGCGGCAATAAGCGATGATTTGCCGACACTCGGGTATCCGATGATGCCGATGTCGGCCACCAACTTCAGTTCGAGTTTGACTCGCCGTCTCTCGCCGGGTTCACCGAGCTCCGCGAAGTCCGGGGCCTGTCTGGTAGACGTCTTGAAGTGCGCATTGCCGAAGCCGCCTTTACCGCCGTGGCCAGCGATGAGCTGGTCTCCAGTGGCTTGTAAATCGGCAATCAGGCGCGGCCTTACTTCATTCTCAAGGTCATAGACCATCGTTCCGGGCGGAACACTCAGGATGACGTCTTCGCCGTCCAATCCGGCGCAGGATTTGCCGGTGCCCGGATCACCGTCTTTAGCTTTAAATTTCTTGCGACTCGAATAATCTGAGAGCGTGTCCGTATTCGGATCGGCCTGAATGACGATGTTGCCCCCCCGGCCGCCGTTACCGCCATCCGGTCCGCCGTTTGGCACGTACTTTTCCCGACGCCAGGCAACACAGCCTTTTCCACCGTTTCCCCCCGAGACTTCGATAGTGGCATGGTCGAGGAACATGGGCGCACTGTACAGGAAACTTTGACATTACCCTCATTCATTCCGTAGCAGCGGTTCGCAAACCGCTGTTCAGAGGCACCGGAACCACGATTTGCGAATCGCGGCTGCGGGTGGTATTAGATTGCGGCGTTTCTATTGACTCACACCCGTTGGCACTCTAAACTAGCGAGTGCCAATTCATTTCTGACCCCCAACTTTATGTCAAAAATCATCGGTATCGACCTCGGTACCACCAACTCCTGCATGGCCGTCATCGAAGGCGGTGAACCGCAGGTGATCCCGAACAGTGAAGGCGCTAATACGACGCCGTCGATTGTCGCATTTAAGGACAAAGGCGAAGTCCTGGTCGGCATCGCCGCCAAGCGTCAGGCCGTCACGAACCCAAAAAATACCGTTTTCTCGGCCAAGCGCTTTATTGGTCACCGGTTCGATGAAGTGAAGAAAGATGCCGAGCACATGCCGTTTGAGGTAAAAGTCGGCAAAGAGGGGAGAGCCGTTATCAAGATCAACGACAAAGAGATGTTTCCACAGGAAATCAGTGCCAAAGTTCTTTTGAAACTGAAGAAAGATGCCGAGGCTTTCCTGGGAACGTCGGTGACGAAGGCTGTCATTACGGTCCCGGCGTACTTCGACGACAATCAACGTCAGGCCACCAAAGAAGCTGGAGAAATTGCCGGTCTCGAAGTCGTGCGCATTATCAACGAGCCGACGGCCGCCACCCTCGCCTACGGTCTTGATAAGAAAAAAGAAGAGAAAGTAATCGTCTATGACTTGGGCGGCGGAACCTTCGACGTGACGGTGCTGGAGCTTTCCGGTGATGGGCACTTTGAGGTGCTATCCACCAACGGTGATACGCACCTCGGTGGCGACGACTTCGATCAGCTCATCGTCGAGTGGTTGCTTGCCGAATTCAAAAAAGACCAAGGCGTCGATCTTTCCAAAGACAAAATCGCTTTGCAACGCATTCGTGAAGCTGCAGAGAAAGCCAAGATCGAACTCTCATCACAGGCAGAAACCGAGATCAACTTGCCATTTATTACGGCCGACGCGAACGGGCCAAAACACGTCAATATCAAGCTCTCCAAGGCCAAACTGGAAGCTCTCGTCTCTGACCTGATCGAACGTACCGTGAAGCCCTGCGAGTTGGCCATCAAGGACGCCAGTATTAAGAAATCTGATATTAACGAGGTTGTTCTCGTCGGAGGCATGACCCGCATGCCAGCCGTGCAGGCCAAAGTTAAAGAACTCTTCGGAAAAGAACCGCACAAGGGCGTGAATCCGGATGAAGTCGTGGCTGTCGGCGCCGCCATCCAGGCCGGCCAGATCGGCGGCGACATCAACCGCGACATTACAATCGTCGATGTCATCCCGCTCTCGGTCGGCATCGAGACGCTGGGCGGAGTCGCGACCAAAGTTATCGAGCGCAATACGCGTATTCCCACCAGCAAATCCCAAGTGTTTTCGACAGCTGCCGATAATCAGCTATCCGTAGAAATTAATATTGTGCAAGGCGAGCGAGAAATGGCCGCCGATAATAAGTCCCTCGGCCGCTTTATTCTGGACGGCATTCTGGCCGCTCCACGAGGTCTGCCGCAGATCGAAGTCACTTTCGACATCGACACCAATGGACTCTTGCACGTTAAAGCCAAAGACAAAGGCACGAACAAGGAACAGCACATTACGATTCAAGGTTCCACCGGCTTAAGCAAAGAGGAGGTAGAACGCATGCAGAAAGATGCCGAAATAAACGCCGAGGCCGACAAGCAGAAGCGTGAGCTCATCGATGCCCGCAACACTGCCGACTCACTCGTTTTCAATCTGGAGAAACAATTGCGCGAGTACGATAAACAGATCCCTGATGATCTTAAAAAGAAAGTGAACGAGAAGCTGAACGCCGTCCGCGATGTCCTCAAGAAAGAAAAGGCCACCATTGAGGAGATCAAGAAAGAAACGGACGCACTGGCAGCCGAAGCGCAAGAAATGGGCAAGCTCGTCTACGAAGCCGCGCAGAAAAAGGAGTCAAACGAATCAAAGGAAGGAAAGGACTCAAAGGAGAAAGTAGTCGATGCGGAAGTGGTGAATGACAAAAAAGACGAGGAAAAGAAGAACGACAAGTAGCGGTTATAGTTTTCCCCCGATAAACTCCGCCAATTCCGCCAGCCGCGCGCTGTAGCCCCATTCGTTGTCGTACCAGCCGAACGCTTTCACGAGATTACCCCCAACCACTTGGGTCAGCGCCGAATCGATTATGCAACTTCTGGGATCACCGACGAAGTCCTTTAAAACAAGCGGACGATCCTCCACGCCTAAAATCCCTTTCATAGAGCCGGCTTCGGCTTGTCTGAATGCCGCATTAACGGCTTCAACCGTTGCTGGCTTTTTTGTTATCACCGTCAGATCCGTAATACTTCCAGTCGGAGTCGGAACCCGAATCGCGCTACCGTTCAGTTTGTCTTTCAGGCTCGGGATCACTTCACCGATAGCTTTTGCGGCTCCGGTGGTGGATGGGACCAAGTTGACGGCGGCAGCCCGTGCGCGTCGCAAATCTTTGTGAGGTAAATCAAGTAAATTTTGATCATTCGTGTAGCTATGAATCGTCGTCATCAGGCCGGATTCGATGCCGAACGTGTCCTCGAGAACTTTGGCCATCGGGGCCAGACAATTTGTGGTGCACGACGCATTGCTGATGACGTGCATCGTCTTTCCGTCGTACTTGTCATCGTTCACACCCATGCAAAACGTGCCGTCGGCCTTATCTTTACACGGCGCAGAAATGATGACTTTTCTGGCGCCGGCGGTGAGATGCATCGCAGCGTCCTCACGCTTGGTGAAAAATCCGGTGCACTCTAGGACGACATCGACTTTGAGGTCTTTGTGCGGAAGCATCTTGGGGTCATTGATCGCCGTCAATTTGGCTTTCCCGTGCGCCGTAATCAGCATATCGTCCTTCAGCTCAACGTTTCCGGTAAAGCGGCCGTAGGTAGAATCGAACTGGAAGAGATGCGCAAGCGTTGCGGGTTCTGTGAGATCGTTAATTAAAACAACGTTCATGTCCGGATGCTCAGCGAGAATGATCCTGAGTACCTGACGTCCGATGCGGCCGAAGCCGTTGATAGCGATGTTCATAAGAAGTGTGTGGTATAAAGTATTCAGTATCCAGTATGACAGAAAACTATAATCTGTTTTTTTATACTATATACTAAATACAAAATACTACGTACTGAGATACGTTTCCTGCATCAAGAGCGTATCGTCTTCAAGAAGAGGGGACTCACACACGACTGTGCCTTCAATTTTGCGGTTTTTCAGCACTTTCAAAAAATCTTTCCAATTCGCATCACTTTCCTGTAGCGGCAGATGATGTTTCTCGCCCTTAGGTCCGTACGCAATGCCCGAGAAATGCATGTGCATGGTTTTGAGCGACTTATTACCAAGATATTTTTCATACAGATCGAACATGCCATGCCATTCTTTGGTTGTGTTGATAAGTCCGTTGGTGCGGGCATGCATGTGGGCCGGATCGATGACCGGATAGATATCGAACTCTTTACTGATCCCGAGAACTTCCTCAAGCGTGCCAAATTGCGCTACTTTTCCCATAGTCTCTAAGCCCAGATTGACGTTCGGAAAGAGCTTGAACTTGTGACTCATGATGTCCTTAACCGCACGCCGCACATTCTCGTATGCGATCTTCGGATCCATTCCAAGATAGAACGCAGCATGGACGCACACTGATTTTACACCTGCTATTTCGGACATCCGCAGAGCGTCGAGTATGCGCTTTTTGCTCGCTAAAAGTTTTGTTTCGTCTGGCGAATTAAGATTGATGTA
>CAZLUK010000057.1:0-9173 GCA_964562735.1 uncultured Candidatus Peribacteria bacterium | reverse complement strand
GTAAGTGGTCACTGAGTCTGTAATCGAAAAAAACTCATCATTCTTCAACGGGAGCGGGTTTCCTACCCGCGGTTGGAGAGTCTCAGCTATGATCAACAAACGCAGGTAGGAAACCTGCTCCTGTATGTGGAAGTGATTTCTTGACTTAAATGCGGTCGTTCTGCAAGGTCAGTGACCACTTACCTTTGTTCTTCTTTGCGATCCCATTCATCGATTAACGTAATCGGATTTGCCACCATGCGAATACTTTATGCTCTGACTTGAAGAAAGATCAATACTATACGTTAGGAGCCAATATCAAGACGACCGTTGCACGCCCTTGGCTCGTCCCTGGAAATCCAGGTGGGTGACCGCATCCCGGGTCCTCGGACCAGAGTGATTAGGCCTCCCGTATTGAGCTGTCAGAGAAAAAGCATTGGGGCGTCCTGACGCGTCGTCGAGACAGTGCAAATGATACACAAAACTTTGATGAGGAAAAGTATATCGTATGTGGTATACGACATACTAAATACTACATACTACATACTAAATACTACGTCCTGATCGTTGCTGCAAAACAATTTACGTGCCCCTCACTCACTTTTTCTCTGTCCCCGCCGCGGTAGGTAAAATACGTCTCAGGGTGACAGCGGGTGCAATCCTCCATCCGATCGATTCTTTGCTTCAGTACGCCCAGAGATGCCAGTTCATCGTCCAGTGCCGCGCGCAGATCGATCGTGCGTCCGTGCGTGAAATTTTTGAGTTCCGGTACCTCAGTCAGCGGATCAGTAAAATCAGAACATGCAGCACAGAGCGCAGGCCCGAGGCCGACGAACGTACTGGCTGGATCGATGTTCCATTCTGCGCGCAAAAATTCATATGCGTTCGCCATCATCTTAGATCGGACTCCGCGCCATCCGACATGCACGAGGCAGATAATACGCTCTTTGGGATCGATGATCACGGCGTTCTGACAATCGGCGAAACGAATGGTGACTGTGATGCCCGGAACGTCCGTAGCGAGGGCATCGGCTTCCAGAACGCGTGAGGATGGCGAGTGTACCCGCACAGCCGTATTGCCGTGCATTTGCCGAAGGCTGACAATGCTCGCCAGACCTGTAAGCCGTACAATATCTTCGTCACAAGAAACATTATCTTCACGCGTCAGAAGACTAAGATCGACGAGATCTTGAAACTGCCGAAGGAGTGGAAAAGGACTTTTTATCATGACACGCGCAAGGCGAACCGACGATAAGTCTGCTCCACTTCCTCCTGAATACGTCTCTGAAAGACATCGACATGAAACGCTCTCGCATGCTCACGAATCACTGCATGATCCCATGAGACTGCTTGAAATTTCTGCATAGCGTCCGAAAACGATTCGACTGACTGCGCCTCAGAAAAAATTCCGGTTGTGCCTGAGTCAACAACGTCCATAATTCCACCCTTTCCGTACGCGATGACGGGGGTGCCGCATGCCTGTGCTTCCATCGGGACAATGCCGGCATCTTCAACCTGTGGAAATAAAAGTGCCGTCGCGTTGCCATACAGAGACGGAAGACTGTCTTCGGTCACGTATCCCAGAAATTCTACCGTGGGTCCGGCAATGGCTTTCAGATGGGATTCCTCGCTTCCGGTACCAGCGATTTTGAGCGGCAACTTCATGATACCCGCCAGTTCGATCAGAATATCAAACCGTTTGTATGGAACCAGGCGGCCAAGGGCGAGGAAATAGGGTTTAGGGCTGGGGTTGGGGTTGGGGAATAGGGGACAATCGAAGTAACGTGCGTCGACTGGCGGCGGGATAACGACACTGTCACGGCCGTAAATTCGGCGGATTCGCGCCTGCGTCTCGGAGGAGTTTGCAATAAAGTGATCAACCCGCTTTGCGGTCGTGAGGTCCCAGCGGCGAATGCGCTTCAGTTCGGCCCGCACGCGTTTTCTCATAAATCCCCTGATTCGGAAATCTTTCAGATACTCCTCCTCCATTTCCCACGCGTAGCGCATCGGCGTGTGGCAGTAACAGACGTGAATACTGTCCCCGGGGGGAATGATCCCCTTACCAACCGCGTGGGACGAACTAAGTACTACATCGAAACCGGTAAAATCCATATTCTCCACCGCCTGCGGCATCCACGGCAGAAGCCACTGATGCCGACCGATCAGACGGTAAGCCTGCTGTAACTGAGAAACGCGAATATCGGCACGCCGCAGCGTATCCGGGAGTAATTCCGGAGATGCGACGGTGGTATGGATCGGAGCCGTGGGCCACAGCCTAGAAAGTGCTGCGACCACGTGTTCCGCTCCGCCGTACGTCGGGAGCCAGTCTGCGGCGATGGCAAGCTTCATTCACAATTACTATGACACAGAGCCGCGGGCCCGAACAGTTCCCGAAATCGGCGTGAACCACTAAAATTTGCTCCATGCCGATGAAGCCATCCAGAAAACTCCCGAGGCGCTTCAACCGCAAAGTGGGGCCGAGAACACAATCCCTTGCCCGTACTTACTACGGCGGACCGCGACGGCGTGTGCGGCGAAGGAAAGAGATGTTTGCTCGCTGGGGCCGGAAAATGACGCGACTGTGGGACACCGTGCTCTCGGAATTCCGTATTTGGCTGGTAATCGGTGCGGGCCTGATTATTCTAACCGTAGCGGGGACGCTCCTGTTTGCGCCGTTCTTCGATGTCCGCGAGATACGTGTGCGCAGGCAGGATCCGCGGATTGATCCGAAGGAGATTGAGCAGACGCTCTCGTCACTGTTCAAGCAGCGTCTCGTGCTCGTAACCAGAAGCCAGGTGGCCGCCTTGCTGCAAGCAGACTATCCGGAGATCGAACGAGTGGAGATCAATAAAAATTATCCATCCACACTCAGTGTGAGCGTATACATCGAACCCGTCATGGCTGAAGTCAGCGTAACCGATGCCCGCTCCGGTTCCGGCAGCACTGGCTTCGGCTCCGGGATGAACATTTATACATACGTCACGCGCAAAGGAACATTCGTGACGTCTCCCATCCGCCTCACCGGAGGACCGTACCCCAAACTCACGATCACCGACTGGGGTATCATGCCCCAAAACCGCACGCTGCTAATCACACCGCTGTTTCTGCAGACCATTTTCTTGGCTCGCGATGCACTGCGCCGTGACTTTGGCCTCCAGAACCAAAATATCACGGTCTACCTACGGGCGCAGGAGTTCCATATTACGACCAATAAAGCAACCCTATGGTTTGATTTACGGAGTTCACTCAACGTACAATTACAGCGGTTTAGGGAGTTTTTGAAAACTCTCTCACTCGATCAGGCGAAGGAGTACATTGACCTTCGGATCGCCGACAAGATTATCTTTAAATAAGGCGATTATCCCTTAACAGCTAGGAAATTACTCGCTACTACTAACATCCATGACATGGAATTGCATTTCTTACATCAGCTAAGTATGGTACAATTACCCTTCACCCTATGAACACTATTCCAACGCTTTCATGGGCAAGTCTGCCAACCGCTCTTAGAGGAGCGGCAAGGACTGTTGATATGTTTGGAAAACTTGATGAGTACAGGACATCTCCAAATGCTGATTTAGAGATGATACGAAATGACTGGATAGTCGTCGGTAATGCTCTTAGACTGTCCATGCAGTCCTATGAGCAATCACCAGAACAGACCCAATTGGCAGAATCAACCTGTCCCACAAAATAGGGTTCCTCCGACTTTAACGCTTACAAAAGAAGAGTTTTTTTCGGGACCGCTTCCACCTGCATCTGAATTGCAAAAATATGAACAAACATCCCCTGGAGCAGCGAATAGAATCATTGCAATGGCAGAAAAGCAGGAAGTGCATCGTCATGCACTTGAAAGCACAGTAATAGGTTCAAATGTTAAGAATGAACGTTTAGGAATGCATTACGCCTTTATTCTGACAGGAGCCTTAATGATATTCGGAGCAGTAATGATTCTTACTGGAAAAGAAACTGCTGGGTACTTTGCATTGTTTACTCCAGTGATCTTCCAAGGAGTAAATTACCTCTATCACAAACAAAGGGAGCGTAAAGTTTCTCAACCACCAAAAGATGAAAGCCAGAAATAACCAATCACAGACAACTAATAAAGACCGTTTCTTCAAGCTTCTCAACCTTGCAGCGACGACACGCGTGAAAGGGATAATCCCCTTAAATAATCCGGCTTTCCCCCGATTTTATTAAGACCCCGCACTATGCTCTCGGTTCTTGCATCTTTCCTCGTCCTCGGCCTCATCCCTTCGGAGCCGCCTGTGGCTTTGTCCCACACTCTTCCGGGTATCGAAGTCCTTTCGATCTCCGCTCCGGACACCATCGCCTCGCGCCTCAAAGTGATGGCGCTTTCGGCATCGGGTGCCTTCCTCATCGATGCCGACAGCGGACAAGAGCTCTTCTCCATTGCTCCGGATGAACGCAGGCCGATGGCAAGTCTCACAAAGATTATGACGGCGCTGCTCATTCTGGAACATCACGATCTGAGTGAAACCATTACTGTGCCGCCGGTCGCAGACGAGGTCAAAGGCAGTACGATCGGCCTCACCGCCGGGCAGCGCCTGTCGGTTAGGAGCCTCCTGTACGCCCTACTCCTTCCCTCGGCGAACGATGCGGCATACACGCTTGCGATCTTTGATAGCCGCAGTGTGGGCTCTTTCGTGCAGAGTATGAATCAGCGCGCCGAATCGCTTGGTCTTAGGAACACACATTTCGCCAATCCGGCAGGCCTGGATAGCGATCAGCAGTATTCCACTCCGCGCGATCTTGCCTGGCTCGCGCTTGCAGCACTCAAAAACGAGCACTTAAGAACGATCGTCGGTACGCGAACGACGCGCATTACGGCAAGCGATGGAAAAGAATTCACTCTCAAGAACACCAATGAGTTGCTCCACTACAACGCCAACGTATTCGGCGTGAAGACGGGTACCACGGACCAGGCCGGCGAATGCCTCATTATCCTCTTCACCGAACACGATCACCCGTATATCTTTATACTGCTCGGGTCGTCCGAACGCTATGTTGACGGTCTGAAAGTACTTCAGGCAGTGCACAGCGCTTCCCTGTAAGTCTCCTCCCTCACATGCGTCCACTCAAGACCTCCATTCATTCCTGGCTGAGTCTTCGTATTCGGTTAATGTGTATTGCCGTATTCGCCGTGTCTCTATTCTTGCCGCCCTACGTTCCGGATTCTGCATCGATGCCACCACCGGACATTGATACCGAGACGGAAGATTATTTGCTCGCGGAAGAAGGGTTTCTCATGAAGACATCCTCGCTTACCGAACAGGGAACACGCAGCGCCTTCAGCCAAGGGATCGTCCACACCGTAGAAACCGGCGAGAGTATCACTAGTATTGCCAAAACCGCGTTCCTGAAGCCAGAGACGATCCGCTGGGCCAACAACCTGTCGGTCTCGGCACCGGTGAAACCGGGGCAGAAACTGCTCCTGCTCCCGGTCGACGGCGTGCTCCATACGGTAAAGCGCGGTCAGAACCTGCAGACGATCGCGGACATCTATTCCGTCCCGGCCCAAATGATCGCAAGCCAAAACAAGATTAAGGGCGGCTACCTGCTGGCCGGACAGGATCTCATCGTCCCTGGCGGCAAGCCGATCGTGGTAACGCCGCCCATACCCCCGAAAGCGGTAACCGGAAAGGCGCAGCCAACCGTACCAAATACCAAAACGACACCGCCGGAGGTGAAAAACTACGCCATTCAGGCGTCATACGGAATTTTTCAGATCCCCTGCGACTGCTTCTACACCCAGTATTTCGGTGTCTCACATTTCGGAATTGATTTGCAGCACAAAGGCGGCTCGCCGATCTTCGCGGCCGAGGCCGGTACCGTAATCCGCGCGGATTACGGATGGAACGGCGGCTACGGCAACGTCATCGAGATTGATCACGGCAATGGTCTCATCACCTTGTATGCACATAACAAAGAGCTCTACGTTAAGAAAGGCGACACGGTGGCACGCGGACAGGCGATCGCATTCATGGGAAACACCGGCCGCGTCCACGGCCCGACCGGAATCCACCTGCACTTTGAGGTGCAGGTGAACGGTGTGAAGAAGAATCCGATGGTGTACCTACAGCAGTAAGGAAAGACATGAGACGTGAGACTAGAGAAAGCTGCTTCATTGCGTCTCATGTCTCATGTCTCTTCACGCTCCCACCATCCACGTTGTCCGGTCATCAGAAAGATACTGAGCCGGATACAGACTAACGTCTTCGTTAGCTTGCTGCATCGTCTGGAGGAGCGCCGACTTTTTCTCGCCCATTATCAGAAACAGGCGTTTTGATGCCCTGAGCAGTACCGGAAACGTCACGCTTAACCGGTCGTGCACGGCAAAGCTATCGGTCGTCGTATGAATGACATTGGCAGGCCCGTACGCCTCGGGGCCGACCGGCGGGAAGAGGGAAGCTATGTGTGCATCTTCGCCCATCCCCAGAATCAGAAGATCAGGCGATAACTTCTGGACACGCTTGTCATAGTCTGTGATGCAATCAGGAAGCGACAACGATGGACCAGGGAACACTGCCCGAGCAGCGGCAGATGCATGGGTGAGCAGCGTCTCTCGGATCATGCGCTGATTACTGTCTGGGTGAGTGGCAGGCACATATCGCTCGTCGACCAGAAAAAATGTCACCCGCGTCCAGTCAATACCGAGTTCGGTGGACAGTAGAACGTAGACCGACTTGGGAGTGGAGCCACCAGAGAGGCCGATCGTTACGGTGCCGCCGTCATGCTGGGCCTTCAGAATCACGGCGGTAATCCACGCCACGGCGGTGCGTACAAATTTTTCGGTAGTGTCGAGGCGAAGGATGTCCATGGAATATTGATTCTACACCGTGAATTTCATAGCCGCTTTCAGAAAAAGGATGTCACCCAGATGTATACTACGATCAGTGGGTGTCTTGTTTGAAAGCATCGCTATTCTCTGCTATAATAATGAAGATTGTATGCAGCCCAAAACACACATCGAACAATGCAGGATTTTTGTACACTTTTTTGATGTCGCATGAGTCCACAAGAAAACCAAAACGAGCGGCATATCCCAAGAGAACAAAAGCGAATCGACGATCAGAATATGTCTCTGGATGGTAAGATCCAAGCAGGTATTGACGAGCGGCGGTTGCTGATTGAGACGGGGATTTGCGGGGAACCCTCTCCATCTAAACTGTCAGATCATTTCAACGATTTGGACAATTTACTCGCAGAAGGACATTACGAATTTGTACTTAAAGAAATTCGTCATTCTCGAGATAAGGGAGTTTCCGAGGCACACCTCCTTGCGTTTACGGAAAAAACCATTAAAAAAGTTCTCCTGTCGGATGATGACAATTTCGATTTTTTTCATAAATATCCTTCTTTGGAAGACAGACCTAGAGACAAATATGTCGAAACAGATTCCAAAGGAAGAATAACGATCGACCGAAGACAAAACTATAAATTTGATCTCATCAAATCACTCAATCTTTCTCAAGCTGAGCAGGATGGTATTGTCGGTTCCGTTCTCGATGAATTGCTCACGGAAACAGAAAAACAAGTAAAAGGCGGATCATATAATCCTTCCAGACGAAGAAACGACATTGATGGACTCATCGGTAGTATTTGTTCGATTCAGTACCACATCCCTCTGGCTTCTCCAGAAATTCTTGGAAAGCTGCAAGAAAGATTCCGAGCAATTGCACCAGACATCATTCTTCAGCTGGATGAGTACCCTCTCCAAGAAATAGGCAACGCTCTTCATGTTCGATGGCATGACGAACTACATGAATATGCGAAACGAGGAATAGACAAGTTACTTGTAGAGGCTTCCTTCAAAGGTGACCCTCACTATGTCGGCCTTGCGGGAATCCCAGAATCTCTTGTCCGTATTCAAGAAAAATATGAACTTCCAACTTCAGAATTCAAGAGAGGAAACCTCCTGGAAGTTTTCAGTGTGTGTGTTGGCTATTCCAGCGATCTTCCAGATCGCTTCGTCAAAGCATTTGCACTAACAGAAGAAGAAGAAAAAAGTGCCGCCATCGCCTGTTGCAAGCACGCATTGGCATATTCATTAAATCCCAATCACAGGTCCTACGATAAAACTTACGAAGGGAATCACCCGCTCGTTCACCATCTGATTGAAAAATATGGAATCTCCGTGCAAAACTTAGAGCCACTTGTCGTTGAGGCAGGAAAGCTTCACGAACTGGTTATCGCCAACCAAGACATCGATAGCTATATAAAAGAGCTTCAGGCATCTCGCTTAAGAAATTACTTGCCGGATTTTATCCATGAAGAAGTCCTGTCTGCCCTACGAAACAAAGACCGTTCCCATCTTCAAAATTTGGAAAATGTCTGTGCAAGATATTCGGAGATGATCAAGATTTTTGACAAAGCACTGCTCGAAGTTTTTTCTTCAGTAGATTCAGAGCGCGAGCAATTGTTGGATCTCAACAGTGAGAAAGAACGAACGTTATGGATGAAAATGTTTAAGATAAACGAAGCCCAGGCTCGGATAGAAGTTTGCATGTTTTTGAATAGTAAGGGGCTCAATGCCGAAGAAATGCTGGAAGCATGGAGGCTATCTTCAAATAACAGCAATGAGTTGAGACCTGGTTCCTCAAAAACATATAGGGAAATAATGGGTAGACCTCTTGTTTTTATGCGAAATGTAGAATGTATTTCTACATTAGAACAGCAGCAACCAGGAACCACTAAGCATCTCTGCGAGCGCTGGGGTATTCATATGTTTAGTCGCTATCCAACAGACGTGCTACTCAGACAATATCGACAAGACCAGAAAGGTCCTGGAGCTGGAAAGAAAAAAAGGACAATTTTACTCTTATGTCCTCAATCTGACTGGAATGGTTCATTTGAATTTCCAGATCATACTGAAGATATTGCCAAACAGGCCCCCGAATCAACACACAATATTTGCATAGCAGAATCAAGCCGAAGCTATGGATGTGCACGGCGCGTTGCCAGAACCGCAAGAGACTATGGACCCATCGATGTTCTCGTTCTGGGCGGTCACTCCGATGGAAAGACTATTGTTTTCGGACCTAACCCGGAAGACTCTTTTGGTGTTGAGAACTTGTCACTCAGTCCAGAAAATCCCAATTATGAAAAACAAAAAGAGATTGTTGATCGTGTGAGATCATTCTTATCTCCTGATGGGAAAATTATATTAAAAG
>CAZLUK010000056.1:0-3355 GCA_964562735.1 uncultured Candidatus Peribacteria bacterium | reverse complement strand
CACGATATCGGCAAGAAGGGGATCACTCCGGACATCATCATTGATCGTACCCCCGACGAGTACCGCGCTGGCAAAGACCCGCAGATTGATGCGGCGATTGCGGTTCTTATGGGGAAGAAAGTCGAAAGTCAGCCGGTGAAGACCGGGACAGGTGTGCATCGTTAATATGCTTGCGTCTGTGTATTAGTACGCGAAAATCTCGTAGTCCCTGAAGAACCGTTTGATCTCTTTTTCAGCAGTCTCTTTTGAATCGCTCGCGTGCGCTACGTTGATCATAACGTCTTTGCCGAACACTGCGCGCAGGGTTCCCGGTGCGGCTTTGCGGCTGTCGGTGACACCCAGCATATCGCGCAGCTTGGCCACAATATCGTCGCCTTCCAGCACGAGTGCAATCACCGGTATCGAGCTCATAAATTTCTCGATCTCGGGGTAAAATGGCTTATCTGCGACGTGCGCATAGTGTTCCTTCAGAATTGCGGGTGTCAGACTGATCATCTTGCAGCCCCGGATTACGAATCCGGCAGATTCAAAGTAATCGATCACTTTGCCACAGAATTTCCCGGCGATGGCGTCCGGTTTGAGGAGAATCAGGGTGCGCTGCATAGAGAGTGGTGAACCCCACTTCGCTCCTGAGGGAGCTGCGCGGGGCAGGGGAAGCTTAATATGGTTTACCTGAGTGAAGGATTTTTGACAACTCTGAACCCTACGCCCCGATTAACTCTTGGAGTTTGTTTTTATCTTTTTCCTTCCCGATAACCACCAGCCGGAAGCGGTCGGTCTGCAGCAGTTTACTAGCAAGTTTATTGATCTGCGGAACTGTCACTTGTTCGATTTGTTCGAAGTAGGCGGGAAGATCACGGACTTCCGGATACAGGAGCTGTTGTTTGCCGAAGAAATGGGCCCGTTCTTCCGAGTCTTCCATCGAGAGCGTGATTTTTCCCTTGAGGAAATCCTTGGAGCGCCGGAGCTCGCCTTTGGTGATGCCATCTTTGGCGCACAGATCGTACTCGTGACGGATGGCCGAAATGGCTTCGTGCAGGCGGGACTGGTCCACGCCGGCGCGGGTGGAGAGCAGGCCGGTGTCCAGATAGTTATCGGTTGCGGTGGAAATATAGTAGCACAGTCCGCGCTTCTCCCGGATGCGGAGGAACATTCTAGAGCTCATCGATCCGCCGAGAACGACGGCTAGTAGTTTCTGGGCGAAGTGATCCGGGTCAAGAGCCGAGACGGCCTCGACGCCGAGGATCAGGTGCGCCTGTTCGGTTTGTTTAGTCGTGAGCGAGATGCGCTCGCCTTCGTGTTGCTTCACGGGCTCAAATGCGCCGACTTTCTTGCCTTTGATACCGCCAAAGAAGTCTTTCCCGAGTTGTATCGCGCGGGATTCATCGATCTTTCCGGCAAACGTCAGTACCAAGTTATCCGGCGTATAGAGTTCGTTCTTATGGTTGGAAAAATCGTCATGTGTCACGCTGCGAATCACTTCCTCGGTGCCGATCGTATCCCAGCCGAGCGGTTGGTCTCCAAAGACGAGCGTCTCAAAGTCCCATCCGGCTTGGTACATCGGCGTGTCTTGATACATCCGGTACTCCTCGATGATGACTCCGCGCTCCTTTTCGATCTCCTCGGTCGGGAACGTGGCGTTTATAAGCATATCGGAGAGAACATCACACGCCAGCTCGGCTTTCTCCGCTGCTACTTTTATATAGTAACCGGCGTACTCCTTCCCCGTGAACGCGTTAAAATCTCCGCCGACGGAATCGATCGCCATACTGACGGCTGCCGCATTGGTGTATTTCTTTCCTCCCTTAAAGAACATATGTTCCAAAAAGTGGCCGATGCCGCGGTTCTTTTGGATCTCGTATCGCGATCCTGCGCCTGCGAATACGAGCACGGTTACGGCCGACGTTCCGTCCGTCGGTGCGGTGAGGACGGGCAAGCCGGAGGAGAGTTTGTGAAGTGAGTACATCGTGCGGTGAGTGTAGGGGAAAGGGACATGGCAGAAAAGTGAAGTCGCTGTGACCTTTTCTGCTATTTATCACTTCCCATCAGCCCACTTTCCCCTCAAGACAAAACTGCTCTGCGGATTCCGGGTTCGTTCGGCCTGCTGTCGTTCCAGGAGATCCGGCGACAGGGATGCGGGGTCGGCGGCGTAGCCGATAGCGATCATCGAACCCGGTTCGAAATCGTCTGGTACGCCGAGTACGGCATTCGCCGTGTCTACCGAGAACCCAGCCATCTGGTGGCTTATGAGGCCCATGGAAGTTGCTTGCAGTGTCATCAGCGCGCTGGCGGCTCCGGTGTCGTGCAGACTGTGGCGGTTCGGTTGGCCGTTATTCGCAAATGTTTTCTTCGCGAAGCTGAGGATAAGAAGTCCGGCGTTTTTGGCCCAGGCGTTGCCTTCCACGAGCAGGGATTCAAGTTTGTCGCGGCCAGCATCTTGCTTACCGGCGTAGATATAGCACCAAGGCTGTTCATTATAGCTGCTTGCGGCCCAGCGGGCGGCCTCGAAGAGCGAAGCGATCTGCCCGACGCTTAGAGGAGCGGGATCGAACGCCAAGGGGCTCCAACGGTTTAGAATGACATCGATGATGGGAGCCTCAGCGTCTACAGGCTTCGTGGGGTATTTCATGATGTGATAAGGGGAAGCAAGTTAGGTGTCATCGTACCATTGGAAGACGCAAATTTGCTGAACAACTGTTCCAGTTCCCCTTGACGCTGGTTTCAATAATTCTGTACCCTCGTTTGGCTTTATGCTTGGTAAATTACGTTGGCGTCGGCGTCTACGGGTGCACGGTTTCCTGGCACGTACTGCCACTAAAAATGGCCGCAAAGTCATTGCTCGTCGTCGGGCGCAGGGCCGCAAGCGCCTGACGGTTCAGAAGAAGGCAAAATAAGGAACTGGTATGTAGTATCAAGTATCTAGTATTTGGTATGAGGACTTTTTTCGTGAGCGATACGAAATACTCTATACTATTTTCCTATGGAGGCTGTCCGCAGAGCATCGGGTTTTCTCTTCTATGCGTTTGGCATCCTGCTGCTTACGGTCTTTATGCTTGTGAAGCGCGGTTTTATGACTGATGCCGCGCCGTATCTGCACATATTCGATCTTCCGATCATCTTTGTCGCGATGTTGTACGGCGGAAGCAGTCTCTATGTCTCACTTTCGCGCGGCAAAAAGTCGCTGCCGTTACTAATGACAATTTTCGTTCCACTCGGTGTGCTCTTCACGATATTTTGTTGGTTCAATTTTGCGCTGCCGTTTGCGGAGTTAGGTTTTTGATGGCGGGTCTGTAAGCAATTCGTTACCACCCCAGCCACGGCGGTCGTGACCGCCCGTGACGTAGCCGAGACGTCG
>CAZLUK010000055.1:0-32069 GCA_964562735.1 uncultured Candidatus Peribacteria bacterium | reverse complement strand
GATCCGCCGTTCTTTTTTGGGTTGATGAGCCGCTGCGCTTCTTTCTGGAGCGATTTCTGCCAGCCGCCTTTGGCGGGTCTCACGACGAATTGGATGGCGGCTCCTTCGTCACTTTTAAGTTTGCTGAAGGCATTGGTGAGTGCGTTGTATGGGTCGCTCTTCATTTCGTTATAACTCTTAAACGGCAATACGAAGGGCTTGGTCGGTACCATGTACGTGCCGGCGGTGACGGACTGCTGCGTGAAGATGTTGTAATCCTCCACAATGTCGATGACCGCGTCGGGGTAGAACGACGTGAGATGTTTCTCGATCAGCGGAATGATGCGGCGCGGTGCCACGACGAACGTGAGGATCTCACCGCCCAGTGCCGCGTATTCAAGCGAGAAGAAGTGCGTGCCCTTCCAATGGCGTTTCGGGCCCGAAATTTTAATACTGGAAAGCGTCTGGAACAGGTGATCCATAATTCCGAGTACGTCCTTGAACGTCTTGCCGGTGGAAAATTGCTCGGATTCGATTTCCTTGTCCTCCTTGCTTTCTTTCTTCGGCATCAGGATTTGCAAGAACACCATGTCTTTTTCGCGCTTGCGGTCAGCCTGCAGACGCATGATCCACAATACTCCCCAGCCGATGCCGGCGAAGGAAAGAATGAGGCCGAGGAACAAGAGGACATTCTGCATGGCGTTTGTATTCTACACGCGTTCCAACCATACCACCCCGGTTGAACCGTAGGAGGAGGAACAATGCCGTAGCAGCCTAAAAAACAGGCTTTTGGCTGGATTACCGCTTTGGCAGTAACCGCTCCACCATTGTGACAATCGACTTGATGGTCATGTCTTTCTTTACGAAGTAGTCATCCACTTGGTACTTTTTGCCGAGTTCGCGGTTGGCCTGGTCGTCGAAATTTGTGAGGATAATGACCGGGAATTGGCGCTGATCTTTCGGCAGTTTATCGAGCACTCCAAAACCGTCCAAGACTGGCATGTTGATGTCCAGCAGCAGGAGATCGGGCTTTTCCTTGGCGATCAGATCGAGCGTTTCTTGGCCGTTGACAGCCGTCCGCACATCGTAAACATTGCGGTCAAATTTCCTGAGATACAGGTCTCTGAGGACAGTGTCATCTTCCGCCACGAGCAATTTGTACCGAGCCATGTAAGACCTATTGTACTCTGCTTGGGAACTCTTTACAACCCAAACTTCCAATTCTGCCTCTCATACCAAATTGTAATTGAAAGGATGCCAATTCGGTCAATTTAAACTTATCTCCTCTCGTACCGCGTAGCGTTTCCTCAAGCCAAATATTGCTGCCACCAAATTATTGTGGATTAGTAGCCATTCAAACGCGCAGTGGTATCACCTCGTCGTCCCGCTCGCACCTCCTGCCACTTCATGGCTACCATATCCTGCGAAACGACGATGCGCGTCGCCGGGCCGAAAACTCCGACACCTTTCGCTTTGGCAGATGTCACGATTTTGCGATCCAATTGGTATTTCGTGAGCGCCGCAGTCGTGCGTCCGCCGAAGGTTCCGGTTCTCCCGTCCTGATCCAGATATCCGGAATCGATGAGAAATGACTGGAGAAGCTTCACCTCATTTCCTTTATCTCCTTTCGCAAGTACTTTTTTTAGCATTCCCTCGGACCTCACTTTGTCCGAAATGTCCATCTTGTGAGCGAGCGATTTTGCCTTAGCTTCGACCACTTTTACCTTCCATTCCTTCAGGATCGCAGCACGGGTAGCCGGGCCGATGCGCCCGGCAAATGGATCAGTGGCTTGCTGTACGAGTCCGGCAGTGATCTGAAATGCGGTGATTGACTCCTTGAGATGTTGATCGAAGACTCCATCGGTGCGCCCACGGTAGTATCCAATGTACCGTAGCAATTTCTGCGCCTGGCGGACATCCTGGCCAGTGGCACCTTTTTCGAGTCCAGTCGAAAGCTCTGGCAGATTCTTGTTTGTGATACCTGAAGCCGCTGCCAGCATCGCCGCTGTCTCTAACGACACGGATGATCCGTCGCCAGGCACGCCATATTCGCTTTGAAATCTCCGAAGTGCATCCTGCGTCACCGAACCAAATTGGCCCGTGGGAGTTTCCGAAAAGTATCCAAGATTTTTCAGACTGGACTGCAGAATACGAACCGAATACTCGCGGTCACCAAACTGAGCCAAGCGTATGAGTTCGGTTGGATCGCTCTTTGGAAGTCCTGCAAGCATGGCAGAATCGGAGTTAAAATTTTCAAGTGAGAATTTTTCGGCCGGAACGTTCTCTGCACCGACCGGATAGACCGTACCGCGCACCGTGCGGACTCCCCACGCCATAGCGCGGGCCAGACCCGGTTCGCCGTAACCCATCCACAGATCAATCCGATGAATGTCCTCGCCCCACTCGATGATGCGTCCGCCACGGTCATGCACGGTGCCGACTCCGAGCTCGGGCAAATCGATAACCGTGCCGAATGAATATGACACAGGCCCGGCGATCATCCCGGGGTACACCGGCGTGCCGTCGGCTCCGGCAATGCCCTTACCGTTGAATGCGATCTCTTCGTCGTAGTTTCCACGAAAATAGCAGCACTGATTCGGTACTGGCGAGTAGTACGCCGTAACCACAAATTGCTGAGTGTGCGGCTTCTCTACGGCATATACCGGAGAAAATACTGAGCTGAACACGGACGTCACAACGATAGCCGCCGGATACACGCGCACTTTGAGGAATTCGATGTACATGGTGTTGGTGGTTTGGGTGTGAGAAATCTGAATAGTATAGCATAAACGACGTGAATTTTCATGCAGCCTACGTTTACAAGGTGACAAAGATGCTGTCCGAATGGAGCGCCAAGCTCGACGCTATTTTAGAACCGCCATGTGTTCCGGGTGGCACTCGTGTGATGTACGATAGCACCCGAAATGACCGTACCATTTTTCAATCTCAAAGGCAGGACGCTGGTTCTCATCGACTGGGCAAACGTGTTCCATGCACAGGCCAAGAACGGGTGGACGGTCGATACGCGCAAGTTGTTTTTCCTCTTCAAGGGGCACGAGAACATTCACGATGTCGCCCTCTTTCATGGAACAGATCAACACGCAAAATCACAATCCTTTCTGAATCAGCAAACCGCCATCGGCTACCGCATCGTCACGAAAGCCGTGAAGAAGGTGCCAGTGACCATGGATCACGAGGGTAATCCGCTTACGAAGCCTATCCTGAGACGCAAGTGTGACTTCGATGTAGAGATCGCCAAGGAGATTCTCCTGAGCCTCGATGGCTACCAAGGTTTCATCCTCCTGAGCGGGGACGGCGACTACGCTCCGATCTTCGATGCGCTCCGAGAGCGTAACAAGCAAGCTATCCTCGTCTTTCCGAAGGGAGGACTTGGTCGTGAGTACCTGGAAAATGAGCAGCGCAAACGAGCGATCTTCCTCTGTTCTCTCGAACGTCTGCGTCCATTCATCGAGACAAAAAATATCCCGGCGAGACCGAAGTCCCGTCGGGCGTGATTAATTCTATCATAGCAAGAGACTGTGTTCGGTCAAATGCCTTTTGCAAATATCCTAGGGAATGCGGCTAATCGCGGATCACATCTATTTTTGGTGGAGAAAGTTTTTTTTAGCACACAATCGATGACCTACATTGCTGCGGAAATAAAATTGCGACGTCCCGTCTGCGCCACGGGCGGTCACGACCGCCGTGGCTGCGGGAAACATTGATATCTCTTTTCTCCAGCTAAGAATCATGTGATCCGAAACAATGAAAAACAAAGTTAGATTTGCGTTGTGCTCTGTGGAGTTCTACCATTTCGCAGATATGAATGCCGCAGTGTTCACTGGCTCTCTCGTGCCGAATCAGGGCGGAGAGGGCAGTTCACAAACAATTGAAAATGGAAAATTGAAAATGGAAAATTCGTCTCAAAGCTCAAATCTCATAGCTCATAGCTCCTCAGACATACAAACGATTCTTCTCCTTGGCTCCGGAGCTCTCAAAATCGGTGAGGCCGGCGAATTCGATTACTCCGGATCACAGGCGATCAAGGCGTTTAAAGCAGAAGGCAAGCGCGTCGTCTTGATCAATCCGAATATCGCCACCAATCAGACCAGTTGGGGGCTTGCGGACCGCGTGTACTTCCTGCCTATCCAGCCCGAGTTTGTGGAGCAGGTCATAGCGAAAGAGCAGCCCGATGCGATTGTCTTGAGCTTCGGCGGGCAGACGGCACTGAACTGCGGTGTTGCGCTGGAAGACTCGGGCATCCTGAAAAAGTACGGCGTACGCGTACTCGGAACGTGCGTCGATGCCATCAAAAAGACGGAAGATCGTGCACTGTTTAACACAGAACTCAACTCTATCGACGTCTCAGTTCCGCGCTCTATCGCGTGCGAATCCCTTGAGAGTGCGAAGGAGGCAGTCAGCAAGATCGGGCTACCGGTCATGATCCGCGCCGCGTTCGCTCTGGGCGGCAAAGGCAGTGGCCGTGCTGGAACGCAAGCAAAGGCCGAAGAAATCCTGAAGACCGCATTCGTAGAATCGCGCCAGGTATTGGTGGAAGAAGACCTCACGGGCTGGAAGGAAATCGAATATGAGGTAGTCCGTGACGCGTACGACAACTGCATCACGGTCTGCAACATGGAAAATCTCGATCCGCTCGGCATCCACACCGGTGAGTCGATTGTCGTGGCACCCAGCCAGACGCTGGATAACGCGGACTACCAGATGCTGCGGACGATTGCGCTCAAAGTGATCCGGCACCTCAATATCATCGGTGAGTGCAATATTCAGTACGCGCTGCATCCGAGGAGCCGAACGTATCGTGTCATCGAAGTGAACGCACGTTTGAGCAGGAGTTCTGCATTGGCATCGAAGGCGACTGGCTATCCGCTTGCGTTCGTCGCGGCCAAACTAGCACTCGGGTACGCGCTGCCGGAGATCAAGAATTCGATCACCAAAGTGACATGTGCCGATTTCGAGCCATCGCTCGACTACGTCGCCGTGAAAATGCCTCGGTGGGACCTCGCTAAATTCAATTTCGTTTCCACGGAAATCACGACCGAAATGAAATCTGTCGGTGAAGTGATGGCACTTGGTCGATCAATGGAAGAGGCGCTACAGAAAGCCCTGCGGATGCTCAATAACGGTGCTCAAGGCCTCTTTCCGGTGCCGATGAAATTCGCAAAAAAAGACCTCAAGAATGAGATAAAAACGCCGAGTCCACATCGCATCTTTGCAGTCGCCGAAGGACTATGTGGTGAATTCAGTGTGGAAGAAATCAATATTCTAACGGGTATCGACAAGTGGTTTCTGGAACGCATCAAGTGCTGTGCAGAACTGAAACACGAACTCTTCCAAACCAAGTCATCAGCACTCACACGAGAACTCCTGAAAAAGTGCAAAGAACGGGGTTTTTCGGACAAAGGCATCGCGATAATTCGTGACGATAAAGCCGAGGATGTGATGGCGATTCGTCTGAAAGCCGGCATCACGCCAGTCGTTAAACAAATCGATACGCTCGCCGGTGAATTCCCGGCCAAGACAAACTACCTCTATATGAGTTACAACGGAACGGAGGCGGATGTGAACTTTGAAGAAGACATGAGACTCGAGACCAGAGACATGAGTATGCGAGGAACGATGCCTACGGACTCAAGTCTCAAGTCTCATGTCTCACGTCCTCGCGTCATCGTCCTCGGCGGCGGCCCGTACTCCATCGGTTCCTCCGTGGAATTCGATTGGTGCTGCGTACAGTCCGTGCGTGAACTCATGAAACAAGGCTTCGAGGTCACGATGATCAACTCCAACCCCGAGACCGTGAGTACGGATTACGACGAGTGCGATCAGTTGTTCTTTGAGGAACTCTCACTCGAGCGCGTCATGGACATAGAACGACTCCTGCACCCCGTCGGTGTCGTCGTATCGATGGGAGGACAAATCCCGAACTCGCTGGCATTGAAGTTGGCGGAAGAAAGCGTGCCTATTCTCGGCACCGACCCTGCCGATATCGATCGAGCAGAAGATCGCCACAAGTTCGGAAAGCTTATGGACGGGCTGAAAGTTGATCAGCCGGAGTGGAGAGAATTCGCCGATCTTGCGTCCGCCAAACAGTTCGCGAAGACCGCGGGTTACCCGGTCATCGTCCGTCCGAGTTACGTGCTCTCTGGTGCTGCCATGACGGTGGTCATGAATGAGGAAGATCTGAAAGAATTTGTAGAAGAAGCGACGAATGTCAGTAAAGAGGCACCGGTTGTTATTTCCAAATTCGAAATTAACGCCAAGGAAATCGACTTCGACGGTGTAGCCCAAAACGGCAAGCTCCTGCTGTACGCCATCAGCGAACACGTCGAGAACGCCGGCGTGCACTCCGGCGACGCCACCATCGTCCTGCCGCCGCAGCGCGTGAACATCGAGACGTTTAGGAAGATCAAAGCGATTGCCAAGAAAATCGCACAGGGACTGAAAATTTCCGGCCCGTTCAACATTCAGTTCCTAGCCAAAAATAACCGTCTCAAAGTCATCGAATGTAACCTCCGAGCCAGCCGCAGTTTCCCGTTTGCGAGCAAAGTGACCGGTATCAACTTCGCCAAGCTCGCGACCCAGGCACTCCTGCACCGCGCGCCCGAGAATGTCCGGTACCAGACGATGGATTTGGACCACGTCGCCGTGAAGGCCGCCCAGTTCAGCTTCAGCAGGCTCAATGGAGCCGACCCGCGGCTGGGCGTAGAAATGGCTTCCACCGGAGAAGTAGCGTGCTTCGGCCACAGCATGGAGCAGGCACTATTGCTCGCTCTTAAGGCCATCGGTTTCGTAACGCCGCGTAAAAACGTGCTCCTCACGATCGGTAAAATGGAGGATAAGATCGATCTCTTGCCAGCAATCGAGACACTCAAAGAGCTCGGATTCGCCTTCTTCGCCACCGCCCACACGCACGATTTCCTGTCATCCCGCAATATCCCGAGTGCTCTCCTCTATAAAATCTCGGAACCACGGAGTCCGAATATTAAAGAATATTTGGAAAACAAACGTATCGATCTGGTCATCAATATTCCACAGCACAGCAGTTCGACCGAAAAGACCGATGGCTATTTCATCCGCCGCATTGCTACCGACCGCGCCACCCCGCTCATTACCAACGTTCAGCTGGCCAAGCGCATCATCGAGGCGTTGCAGATGGAGCGGGAATGTGACGATTCACCGCTCATCCCTTGGCCGGACCTGCTGGTGCATAAATCCTGAGCAGGATCACATCATTCGCCTCACCCCCGACCCCTCTCCTGCCTGCGGGTCGGAGAGGGGAGCACTTCTGTTTCAGTGCAAGCTCTGTTTTTTTAAATACAAGCATTGTTGATGAAGAACACGGGCCTCCTCCTCTCCACTCCTCAGAGGGAGAGGAGGACGGGAGGTGAGGCGGGTACGAGAACAGCAGTCGCCGCCCGCAACGTGCAAAACTTTCTCCACCAATGAATGATGTGATCCCCTGAGCAGCGGGCCAAAAACAGGCTTGCGCGAGCCTGGCTTCTCCCTTACGCTGTCCGAGCTTATGGCTGTCCACGCAATCAAACGCGGCGACGAATCCAACGAGCGGCTCCAAAGCCGCTTTAAAAAACAGGTTCAGGAGGCCAGGTTCATCAAAGTGCTCCGCGATCGGCGAACCCACAAACGGGTCCGCACCCGCCGTTTGCAGCGCATCCGCGCGCTCAAACGTGAAGGATTCCGGGCAGCCAACGTGAAGAACCAGTTTTACTCGAGCATGTAGTTGACAAGAAAGAATTTTAAGTCATGATTTTGTCATGACGCAGGTTTATCAAAGAGCAATTCCTATCGGCGGCGAGGCGGTACACGATTATATTTCAGAGCCTCCCAAACACTATACGGTAGCTTTAGGAACAATACTGCATGTTGCAGATCAAGTATCCAAAAAAATGGCATTTAGAATACATAATCCCAGCCTTGATCAAGATTTCCAAGGAGAAATTGGTGTAGGCTCAGATAACGACATTACAAAAGTGCCAGGAGTTCATGCA
Source organism: uncultured Candidatus Peribacteria bacterium (assembly GCA_964562735.1). Lineage (GTDB taxonomy): Bacteria > Patescibacteriota > Gracilibacteria > Peribacterales > Peribacteraceae > JAGORY01. The sequence goes on along the minus strand of CAZLUK010000055.1, from coordinate 24,066 downwards.
GATAATGATTTTGTGGTAAGGAGTACTATTCTAGAAATTTGTATGAGCCAGGTAGGATTGCAAAAAAAATTGTTGCCGTTTCTAGAGGAAATTCCTGCCGAGGAATGGGAGTAAAGATTTGAATAGATCATGTAGGATCACTGCATGATCGAAAAAAAACGCGTGCAAAACGGCGTCGTCATGTTCATCACCATGAATACGTGGCATCGGAGGCAAGTCTTCATTCACCCGAACTTTGCGAAGAAGGCTATCGAGTATCTCTATGAACTGATGAAGAAGAAGCCGTTTATGCTCTACGGATTCGTCGTGATGCCGGATCACATTCATGTGCTTCTCAGACTCGATGCGCCGAATACGATCGATGAGTTCATCGGTAACTATCGCACCGGACTCTCCTTCGAGCTCGGCACGGGCGCGTTCTTCGAAGACTACGTCGATCTCCGGATGCCGCAGAAACCGGGCGAGAAACTGACGTACATGCATGATAAACCGTTCAAGGCCGGACTCTGTGACATTCCTGAAGAGTATCCGTGGAGCTCGGCGAATAGAAAGTGGAAGGTGACTGTGATGAAGTCATAATTTACCGCAGTCGGGACATGCCTACCGGACAGGCAGGCGTCGCGTCCCAGAACGAGATAGTTATGCACCACGTTGCAACTCAAACCTCGCCTCCTTCTTCGTCGATTGCACTTGGGATAACCTCGAAATGCATGCCTAAGCCTTCAAGTAATAGTTTTCGCTGGGGACTGGCCGAGGCGAGTATGAGCCTTATTTTCATGATGGCATGGTACACAATTATATTCTGAGGATTTTCGTATAGTACCTAAGGCTCCAATATTATATACTTTCTTCCTATGCAGGGCTTCGACTATCGAAAGGCGGTGCAGTGCCTAAACTATCTCGCAGAAAAGGGGGGAGGTAGTATCAACAAAATGAAAGCGATCAAGCTTTTGTGGCTTGCAGACAGGTTGCATTTACGTTTATACGGAAGGCCAGTGCTTACTGGTCATTATGTCGCTATGAAATTTGGACCAGTACAATCGGGAGTCAAGGATTTAGCTGAGGACAATCTGGAGTTCTTGGCGCAGGAGGAAAGTACTTACCGCAACGAGTACCTTGGGCTACAAGGTCACAATGTCCATTCTAAGAAATCCCCCGACTGTAATGTTTTTTCTGAGTCTGAAAATGATGTGCTCAATAGCATCTATAAAAATTTTGGTTTGCTCGATCAGTTTGCACTCGCAAAACTTTCACACCGCTATCCAGAGTGGGATAAATTTCGAGAACAGTTAGAGCAAGGTGAGGGCTCACGATTTTCCATGGATTTTGTTGATTTCTTTGGCAATCCCAATGATGGCAAAGATGATTTCTTTGCTTTGGACTTAGAGCAATTGGAACTTTCTCGTGGAATTTTCAAGGAAAATCAGACAATCAGTGCGTCATGATCAATATTCCATTTGACGTGCTGCTTAGCACAACGCTCGGCATTGGTACGGTGTACTACTACCAGAGTGATCACCTCATCAATTCGGAAGAGTCACATTATTTTGTTGTCCTTGCCCACAGTGACTCGACGTTCCATGTCGTATGTGCCACATCCCAGATCGAGAAGCGTAAAAATTTTGTTCGTATAAGGCAGCTCCCTATCCAAACGCTCGTAGAGGTAGACCCTACCCCTGAGAATGGTCTGCGGAAACTCTCGCTCTTCGATTGCAATTCACTGTATGAGGAAACACTGAATTCACTGAAGCGTAAGCATGAGCAGCAGCCAATACAGGTACGGGGATGCATGAGCCAAGCCACCGTACGATTACTCATCAATGGCGTAAAAGTGAGCCCGCTCGTAGCAAGGGAGAAGAAACTCATTTTCACGTAATTACACAACAGAACTTCTGCGAAACTCCTTTTACCCGCAGCCGCGATTCCCGCCTTCGCCTCTGGGCTTCGGTGGGCAGGCGCAAATCGTGGCTCCAGAGCCGCTTTAAAAAGCAGGTCCAAGAGGCCAGATTCATGAAAGTGCTCCGCGATCGGCGAACCCACAAACGGGTCCGTACCCGCCGTTTACAACGTATTCGCGCGCTCAAACGCGAAGGCTTCCGCGCAGCCAACGTAAAGAACCAGTTTTACTCGAGTATGTAGCCACCAACTGTGCACTGAGTCTATAGGAATCGTAGCACGAGGCTTCCAGCCCGTGTGCGTTTAACACGGCCACGATGGCCGTGCTACTGCCTCTCTCGCAGTATGCCAAAGGGGTGATGAATCCGAATGTCATCGTAGATCTCTATAAAGAAATGGTGATTCCGGCAGCAATGCATTATTTAAAACGATTTTTCAGATCTGAAACCCCGCCTGCTTAATCAATTCGCCAAACAAAAACACCGGCAGCCCGACGATCCCGGTCCAGTCCCCTTCGATATGAGAAATCATGAGCTGGCCCGGACCGTCGATCTGGAAGGCACCCGAACGGCCGCGCCAGAAACCCGTGGAAATCCACCAGTCGATGTCTTTCGGCGAGAGCTTCTTGAAGGTAACGCGCGAGGTGGAAATTCCTTCATGGATCTTGCCTGAAGGATCGACGATGCAGAGAGCTGAATGAACGAGTGATATTCTTCCGCTCTGCATGTGGATCATCCGCTTCGCATCGGCTTCGTCCTTCGGCTTTTCTAGGATCGTAGAGACGCGCGCGCCGCGCGTCTCTACAGCAACCACCAGTGTGTCGCAGCCGATGACAATCGAGCCCCGGTTTTTATTTGCAATGTCCTCGGCCTTCAGGCGGGCCAAAATGACAGCGCGTTCCACGGGACTTTGCTCCGAATGTCCGTCTTCATCAATCTCGCTCGGAATAACCTCAAAATGCATACCTAAACCTTCGAGTAATACTTTGCGCTGGGGACTGGCCGAGGCGAGGATGAGTCGAGAGACGTGAGACTTTGTGAGACGTGAGACGTGAGACATGAGACGTGAGACGTGAGACATGAGACGTGAGACATGAGACGTGAGACTTTGTGAGACGTGAGACGTGAGACAAGAGACGTGAGACAAGAGACGTGAGACAAGAGACATGAGACATGAGTCGTGAGACATGAGTCGTGAGACAAGAGACGTGAGGCTTTAGTAGGATCTGTTGTTTACTCAAGTCTCAAGTCTCATGTCTCGAGTCTCAAGTCTCGAATCATGAGTCTTTAACGCAAAATATCCAGCGCCCGCCGCATCTGCTCATCCCTATCTGCAGATTCCACGACGATGTCCGGCTGCACTCCGACTTTATCGATCTGGCGGCCAAGCGGCGTGAGCCATTCGGCGATTGTGAGCTTGAGAGCCTCACCGGATTGGAATCCGACGATTTCCTGCACCGTACCCTTGCCGAAAGTGGTAGTACCGACAATTGTTGCACGCTTGAGGTCCTGGAGCGCTCCCGCAACGATCTCCGAAGCACTGGCTGAACCCTTGTTCACCAGCACCACTAGTCTGGTGGACGCATTGATCGTAGGCTCATCTTGAGTCTTCTCTTGCGTCGTCTCGGAGCGCGTCTTCACCTGCGCCACCACAGTGCCGCGCGGCGTGAAATTGCTCACCACGACGTCGGTAGCGGTCAACAGTCCACCGCCGTTGTTCCTTAGATCCAGCACGATACCGCGCGGGTTCTTCTGGGCGATGTCGGTAAAGACCGAACGGATTCGCTTTTTGGTCGTCTCACCAAACTGCACGAGCTGCACGACTGCGATGTCGCCCTGCCACGTTATCTGGATTTCAGGGATCGTTATTACGTCGCGGGTCACTGTTACGTTCAGCTCTATTCCCGCGCGGCGTAACTTCAAGACGACAGTCGTACCGCGCTCGCCACGGATATAGGAGACGGCCTTGTCAACGCCGATTCCCTTGAGCACGATGCCTCCGGCCTCCAGGATTTCGTCACCGGATTGGATGCCGGCCTTCTCGGCGGGCGAACCAGGTAAAGGCGTGACAACAGTTATGACACCGGCTTTGTCCTCCACATGTGCGCCGATACCTGAGATTTCCCCTTTGATCTGCGACTGGAAATTATTGGCACTCGCCGGACGGAAGAACATGCTGTACGGATCGTTGAGCGAATTGACCAAGGCCTCAATGGCTTTGTAGCCGGCCTCTTCGGTGTCAATCGTGTCGGCGTGGATGTAATCGCGCTTCATGAGTTCCCATACCGTGTCCAACACATCTTGGTGGGGCAGAGATCCGCCGCTGGTGATGGTAATCGGGACTGTGATTGTTTGGGTCATGGACTGAAGCCGTCCGGCCACCGCCTGCAGCAGGGACAACGCTTCGGTTCCCGTGAGAGGTTGCGCAAATCCGAAGAACGTTAAGCTCTGCGGAACCATCCACCTGAGCGCTACGGCGTTTGCGGCGGCCTGCTTCTGCGCGGCGGTTTTGATGTCCCTGAATTTGGAAACGTCGACGGTCTCTTGTTTGTCCGTTAGCGCCGTCAGTACCAGCAAAGCCTCGCCGCGGGTGATCGTGCGGTTCAGAGGGTACTCCTTGGACATACCGAAGACAGCGAGTGCTCCATGCGTCTGTGCAGCGCACAGGGTCTGCTTCAGACCCCGAGGAACGCGCGTAAAGGGAAGCCGACAAGTTCCGTCCTCCTTGGACAGATCAAGTGCCGTAAAGGACCACGATATGAATGCCGCGCGCGTCACTGTCTTGCTGGTTGTATCGACTATCCCGATGACCGATTTTGCAGCACTGAGGCCAGGAGCCAGCAACAGGAAAACGGCGGCTGCGGATATGAAATGGCGACGAAAAACCATACGCTTAGGGGGATAAAATTGTTGCGCCATGATACGCCTATTCCCTACTACGAGACAAATGACTGCGTCTCGACCACCGCCCCGAATTCTTTCATATCTTCCTCTTTCTCAAACAGCACCGATAGCAACCAGAAACCTCCGACCACGTACAGCAGGGATGGAACGAGGGTTATGTCAATATTACTCAGGAAGTTCTGCGGACCCATGCCCAGCAGTGCCCCGACAGTATTCGGGTGGCCTGGGAGCACATCCGGCAGTGAAACGATGAAATTGAAAATGCCGTGGAGCACGATTGCCGAGACGAGTCCGAACGTCATCTGGATCCGGGCATAGAGCGTCTCGGTGCGCAGACTCAACATCCGGTGCATGGCAAATACAATCGGATGGGTACGACCGGCTTCGAACTGTTTGCGGAGCAGCGGAGAAGCGAAGAGCGCGAGTCCGAAGAAGTAGCCCATGACACCAGTCGATAGAATGTGCACCATCATCGTAAGAATGCCGCGGCCTAAGACAGCGCCCATTAGCGGCCCCCACTGCGGTGAAGGCGACTCGATCAGATAGTCTTTCACGAATCCCACAAAGTACGTCGGATTCGCCAGATTTTCGGCGAAGGCAAATCCGAGTGCCACGATGATCGCCAGTTGGAGGGTATCGTCAATCGAGCGAAAGAATTGTTGACCGCTGCGGTGCAGAACCCAAAATTTGCTGACTTCCTCGATCACACCCACGATCAGGTATGTGACGAGTGTCGTCAGAAGAATCGACGTTGCACCGGATGTTCCTTTGAAAATACTTTCCGAGACAAACTCTTTTGATGCTCCGCCGTAGCTCACCGGAATGACGCGAAAAATAAAAAAATTGAGCTCGATACCCCGAATCATCAGTTCGTTGTAAAAGAGAATCGGAACTGTCGAGAGCATTCCTGCAAAGAACGCGAGCAACACAACGGATAGCCGTTCTTTGTGATAGCCGAGGAATATTCGGCACCAGACGATAACCGGCAGCAGCGCAATGACGGTCGCGATGCCCGTTGCCAGGAGTTCGGTCTTTGTATCATACCGAAGAATGGCGTAACTAACCCAAAAGATGAATGTGCCGAGCACCGTGGCTTTGATGGATGCGCTCCACGGACCGAAGAGGAACCTCCAGCCGATGACGACGCACGTAATGCCGAGCGCCATGAGAAACGGGTCCTGACCGATGCCAGTCTCGAAGAACGCACGTTTGAATGCGATGAGGATCCAGGTAACGAGTGTGCCGAGCGCAAACGCGTAGAAATACTTGTGCCTGTCCTTGCTGCCGTGCCACCGGAACTGATCAAAAAATCCGAATGCCGAAATGGCAATGAAAACGAAAACAGTGCGGTAAAAAGCAGTGGTGCCAGTCAGTGACGCGATCGAGGTGTTCTTGCCGTATCTGAGGGAGAGAGCCAACAGAAGCCCCGCAATCAGAGCCGAAACTATGATGGCACCGAGCTTTGGCAGGTAGGGGTGTCGCTTCTCAACGCTGGCCAAGGATTCCATCTCGACGGCCTGTGCATTCATTACGCCGGTCCAGACCCTGATGAGGATCACGGCGGCGCCGATGGCGCCGATTATTGCGAGGAATTGGATCATTGTTGATGTAATCCGGCAATTATACCACGTTTTTGGCTTGAATAAAACATCCCGTTCAGACTCAGTGAGCAGTGATGTGATAGAGTGAATAGGCTGACCACTAACCACTCACCCTCCATGCCCGCCCCCTCGCTTGATTCCCTCGTCTCACTCTGCAAGCGCCGCGGGTTTATTTTCCCCGGGTCAGAGATTTATGGGGGACTGGCGAATACTTGGGACTACGGACCGCTCGGCGTAGAACTTAAGAACCGCATCCAGCGCGAGTGGTGGCAGTGCTTCGTCCACCGTCGACGCGACATGCTGGGCATCGAGACCGGTATTCTCATGAATCCCAAAGTCTGGGAAGCTAGCGGCCACGTCTCAAATTTCGGCGATCCCCGCGTGGACTGTAAAAAATGCAATGAGCGTTTCCGCGGTGACAAACTGCTCGAAGAAAAAATCGGCGTCGAAGGTGCAGCCGTACTTACACTGAATCAGATTCAGCCGATGCTGATTGCGGAAAAGATCACTTGTCCATCATGCGGAAAACTAGACTGGGCACTAGCCAAGAAATTCAATTTGATGTTCAAGACCCAACAGGGCGTGATCGAAGGCGAGGGTACCGACATTTATCTGCGTCCTGAGACAGCACAAGGCATGTTCGTAAACTTCAAGAACATCGCACAAACAAGCCGAAAAAGGCTTCCATTCGGCATCGCACAGGTCGGTACAGTCTTTCGTAACGAAATCACCCCCGGCAATTTTACTTTTCGCACCCGCGAATTCCAGCAAATGGAGATTGAGTACTTTGTGGAACCCGGCACAGAAGTTTCTATCTTCGAAGAGTGGAAAGACGCGATGTGGCAGTGGTGCATGGACATCGGAATTGCTCCTGAGCGTTTGCGTATTCGTGAGCACACAAAGGAAGAACTCTCGCATTACTCGTCCCGCACTCTCGATATCGAGTACAAATATCCGTGGGGTTGGGGCGAGCTTTATGGCCTTGCGAACCGTTCAGATTTCGACCTCTCGCAACATTCCAAATTCAGTGGCCAAGACATGAGTTACACGGATCCGGATGATCCAAAGAAGAAATTTTTGCCGTACGTCATCGAACCGACGTTCGGTCTTACACGCACCGTTCTCGCTGTTTTACTGGAAGCATACGAAGAGGAAAAACTCGCGGAAGACGATACACGCACCGTCCTGCACCTCAAGCCTCTAGTTGCCCCGTACGACCTGGCAATTCTTCCGCTCTCGAAAAAAGAACACCTCAGCAGCAAGGCCGAAGAGTTGTATCAAAAAATTGTTCAAGAAACTGATCTGGTCGTGGACTACGACGTCACGGGATCCATCGGCAAACGCTACCGCAGACAAGACGAAATCGGCACGCCGAAGTGCATCACGGTGGACTTTGGAACGATTGGCGAAGATGCAGCACAGGGGGAGAAAGATACGGTAACGATCAGAGACCGAGATACGCTGAAGCAGGAGCGCGTGACGATTGCTGGATTGCTCGAACGTTTGCAAAAGTGAAAAATATATTGCAAACCATCACGTAGGCCTGTATAAATATCCGGCTGCATTGCAGTAATTTCCTCCCCGACCGATCGCGCGGTCCTGATCGCGCTAAAGCGCGATCACCCTGAGTAAGTCCGCCTAGGCGGACGCATCGAAGGGTGATCCTACGCCGCAGCCGAAATCCTCCGCACTTGAGCGAGCAGACGTCAGGGAGCAGACCCCAAGGAAGGCATCATTGAATCGAACGACAAGGACGCTATGCGTCACTGACGAAAGAAGTATGAAGTAAGAATTATGAATTATGGATGGAAGAAACTTTTCTCCCCTACCCAACTTTCCTGCCCTTCCTGCCCTCTTGCCCCGCGAAGCTCCCTCAGGAGCGAAGTGGGGTCCTGCCCTTTCTCCTCCCCTCCCCATGATTCCGTCGACCAAAGAACTCATCGCGGCTGCGTGCCACTTCGGCCATCGCAAAGAAAAGTGGAACCCCAAGATGAAGCACGATCTTTTCGGCATTCGCCGCGGAATCCACATCTTCGATATCGAGCAGACCGCGGCCGCGCTCAAAAAGACCTGCGATGAGCTGCGTTCGATGCAGAAGTCCGGCAAGACCATCCTCTTTGTTTCCACCAAGCTCCAGGCACTCAATTCCATCGAGCAGACGAGCCGCGCGCTCGGCCAGCCGGTCGTCACTAAGAAGTGGGTCCCGGGGCTGCTAACGAACTGGTCCACGATCAAGAATCGCATTCGTTACTATCTGGATCTCCAACAGTCGTTCCGGACTGGCGAAGTCGAGAAGTACACCAAGAAAGAACAGGTCGTCCTCCGTAAAGAACTCGCCAAACTGGATGCCGGATTCTCAGGCGTTTCATCGATGAAAGGTTTACCGGATGCTGTCTTCATCATCGATGCCGTCCGCGACCACGTGGCAGTGCTGGAAGCCCGAAAACTCGGCATTCCCGTTTTTGGCATCTGTGACAGTAACGGCGATCCGGACGACTTCAAGATCTACATTCCGGCCAATGACGATGCCGTGAAATCCATCGGGATGATTCTTAACTGCATCCAATCCGAACTGGAAGGCACCAAAGCCTCCACTTCCGACGACGAAGCAAAGAAGTAGCTTTCCACTTTCAACTTCTACACTTTCCACTTCTTGCCATGTCTATCACTGCCGACCAAGTCGCTAAGCTCCGTGCCCGCACCGGCAGCGGAATCTTGGACGCCAAAAACGCCCTTGAGGAAGCCAAAGGTGACGAAGAGCTCGCGATCGATGTTCTCAGAAAAAAGGGCAAAGCTCAGGCCGTGAAGAAGGCCGCCCGCGTGCAAAGTGAAGGCGCCATCTTCATTGCTACCAACGGCAATCAGGCTGCGCTGGTGCAGGTAAAGTGCGAGACCGACTTCGTTGGCCGTTCTGAAGTATTCGTGAAGTTTGGCCAGGATCTGGTAGGCACGCTGCTTGCCAAGGGCAGGGCCGCCTTCGATGCTTACGCCTCCGAGAAAGTTCCAGCGGCCGTCCTTGAGCTTGGCGAAAACATCTCGCTCGGCGAAGTAAAAGCAGCCTCCGCTCCGATCCTTGGTACTTATGTGCACAGCAATCGCAAGATCGGAGTCATCGTCGGGCTCGATTCAGGTACCACCGAGCAGGCCGCAGACGTCGCCATGCACGGCGCCGCCATGAACCCGACTTACGTCCGCCCTTCCGATGTACCACCGGAGGCTATACTCAAAGAGCAGGAAATCTGGAAGGAACAGATGAAGAACGACAAGAAGCCTCCTGAAATTCTGGAGAAGATCATGCTCGGCAAGGAAAGAAAGTTCCGCGAGGAGAACGCCCTCATAACCCAAGCCTTCGTAAAGGACCCGAGCCAAACCGTCGAAAAAATGCTCGTAAATGCACAGGTAAAAGAGTACGTCCGCGTTTCATTTACCTAGGATATATACTCAATCTCGTGTATCGCCTGACCCCGGCATCGCTCCTCATCGCTTTTATTGTGACTCTTTTTCCTGTGCCTGTGTTTGCAGCTGACACCGTGAGTCGTCGCGACGGTTTTGTGCTTATTTGGCGAAGCACCGGCAGGCCTGTCACAAAGACAAACGAGAAACCGTACGCAGACGTACCGAAGTCCGACCTCGGCTACGCCGAAATTACGTTTGCTAAAGCCAGAGGGCTGCTTGATGACAGCCAGAAACAATTCTATCCGGACTCGCCGATGGTGCCGTCCGATGCGCTGCGCTGGATTTTCCGTACCCGCAGCGTGGAACCGATTGACGACCAGGGTGATCGGATTTTATCCAAACTTCCGGTATCCGAGCAGGTGCCGACACTTGCTCTTAAGTACGGGATTTCCTATGACACAGAAGCTGCATCGATGACAAGTGATCAGCTTTTTGCACTCATGCGGCTCGTAGATTCTAGGTTGCTAACCGAGCAGCACGAAGTGAGCCTTTACTCCGAAAAATTCCACGGGAAGGGCACAGCCTTCGGTGAGACGTTCGATATGTATGCGTTGACGGCTGCGCATAGAACTTTTCCAGGGAACACGCTTGTGAAAGTGACGAATATTGATAACGGCAAGACGGTCACGGTGCGGATCAACGATCGCGGGCCATACGTCCAAGGTCGGGACATGGACCTAAGTCTTGGAGCCTTCACTACGATCGCCGATCGCAGCAAAGGCAAAATTATGGTGACTTTTCAGCGGCTCGGGGACGCTCTACGGGTGCTCCGGTGCCATGATGACCGCTACCAGCGCAGGATCGTGAAAGACATCGTTCTTAATCCCGGAATTCCGCATAACTTAGCCCTCGGCGAGAAACTACAGTTCAGTTCCACAAGCCCGTTCGTCGTGCGGGATGTCATCTATCCGGACGGTACGCACACGGGTGTTCAGACGTGGGTTACGGACGGCGAAACGTTCGATCTGGAACCGAGTGTGGTTGGCTTGTATCGCTTTATGATGGGGACCAAGTCCGGTCGTGTCCGGGAACTGCGGATGGAGGTGCTGGATTGCTCCGATCAATAAAAAAGACCCGCACGGTGCGGGTCTTTTTACAAATTCCAGAGATTATTTCTTCATCTTCGTGATCGATTTGTTGAGCCGATCCAAGACTTTCTGGAGAGCCTTTTTTAGGGCGGGTTTCTTGGTGGAATCGATGCGTTTCTGAAGCAAGTCGGCGCGGCGTTGCAGCGCTTTATTTTGCTGTAACGCAGCGGTAGCTGATTTGACGGCGGCAGCCGGAGCGCTCACGGCAGCCGGAGTAACGACAGTTGACGGAGACGACGCACTGTTGCTGCGTCCCCTGCCACCACCCCCGCCGGAGCTTCCACTGGAGGCGGTAGAATTTACGGTTGGTGTAACTTCAAACGTCCAATCTTGGTTATTACCGCCATTGGTACAATCCAGACAGGTCTCATTTAAGATGCCTACGTTGCTGCTGTCCGTCAAAGCGACATACGTGATGGTTTGCCTGACCGTGGGGGAAATCCTCCAGCGCGAGCCGGCAATGGCAGACTTCATGATAAGCTTGTTACTGGTACCACCACCTTGCGTATTGAGTGAGTTTGAGATGGTGTAGGTGTAGGTGGCGCTCGGGTAGAAGAGCAACGTAGTGCCGCCGACAAGCTTTTCCAAATTAAAGAGTGTCATCGAGCCCGAAAGTGTCTGGCTCGTGCCGTCCGGATACGTGGTACCGGCGGATTGCGTAAATGTGGCGGCCGGTTTGACGATGATGTTTCCTGAGAGTGTCAGATTCCCCGCAGTGATGAATCGCGCAAGCGCCGAGTCAGCAACTGTGACGTTGCCTGCAACTGCCGTGCTGATGCTGTTGGTCGTGCCATCCCACGAACCGACGGTGACCGTAACCGAACCCGAGAGCGAGAACGTGTTACCTGCGAAGATGACTTTATTGCGGGCGATAGTTGTGGCCGAGTTATTGATCGTGATGTTGTTGAAGCGCTGGTTAGAAGTATTGATGGTAGCGGTCTGCGGATTGTCCGCGTTAAAATTTAACGTACCCCCCGTCTGCGTGAAGAGCGACGCAGCGCCAAGAGTCAGCGATCCAGACATCGTGATATTTTGGTTGGTTTTTAGAACGGCAGCGGCGGCGTTGGCAAGCGTGATGCCTCCTTTTGCAGAGAGGGTCTGGGAGTTTGTCATAAGATCCAACGTTCCTGCCGTGACCGTGAGAGCGCCGGAAGCGAAAAGGTTCGCGCCGCTCATATAAACGCGGTTCTGAGTTCCTGCGTTACCGGAGTTGTTAATAGTAAGGTTATTGAACCTCCGGCCGCCGCCATAGAGAACGATTCTCTGAGGGTTATCGCCATTGAAGGTAAACGTACCGCCGGTATGCGACCATACGGAGGTGGCGCGCGCGATAAGACTCCCGGAGAGCGTGACGTTGTTCGCCGATTGGAAGCCGGCAGTGGTTGCACTGGCAATGGTCATTCCGCCTTTAGCGATAAGATTCTGCGCCTGCGATGTCTGTGTGAGGTCAAGGACACCCAGGTTCACCGTCACGGCACCGGAGAAGCTCATACCCGAGCCGGTGGAACGGACCAGGTTGCTGCCCGCCGCACCGCTGTTCCTGATCGTGAGATTGTTGACGACTGCGGTGACGCGGTTCTGGCCGATGTTATAGGTCTGACTCGCGTTGCCGCTCATGACGAGCGTCCCTGTCAGCGTGAACTGGGGCCGTGAGGCGCTCACCGAGTTGATTGCCAGATTTCCGGACATGTTCATTATTCCCTGGAGACTGCGGACGACGCCTCCCGTCATCGTGAAAGAGCCGGTATTATTGATGACGCCGCTGACACCGCCCACGAACGTTCCGCTTCCCATTCTTAGGCCGCTCGTACCGATGTTCAAAGTTCCTGTTCCCTGGAGGATGGATCCCGTCCAGGCGTTTGTCATCACCAGACCTCCGATAGTCACAATGCTTCGGAGTTGCAGCGAAGTGCCGCTGAAGTTAAAGACCGCCGTGTCACTTGCGCCCGGGGCGGCTGCGACGTTCGCAGATCCGCGCGGATGCGATGACCAGTTGTTCTTGTCCTCCCAGCGGGTCCGATCAACTGCGACGGTGTTTGCCGTGCCGCGCCAGAACAGTATTGCAGCCTCTGACTTCGGGGCAAGAATAAAGAGCAGCCCGGCTGCTACTAATAATAGGAGTACTGATCGCTGGAGCAACCGCTTGCTTAAGGAAATTGGAGACACCATACAAAACATGGGGGAAAATTATGGGAAAATCAGATTTAAAAAGTACTCTACGCTGTTTGGTTGTACATTGAATTGCGCTCTTGACATGAATGATTCAAAACAGTCTTCCCGATCGGTCTTGTATTTCAATCTTTCTGACTTGAGGAAAGGCTGTATCTTAAGCCGTTTTTCTGATATAATAAACCGATTCTGTCTGTACAGTACTACCGAACAAAAATGTTCACACTCATTCGCATCCTTTTTTGGCCCATTCTGCTCGGGATAATTTCCATGGGTGCTTTCCTGCTCCACCTTAATATTTGGGGCAGCTTTGGACACTGGTTCATTCAGAGTCCTGCGGAAAACACATTCATTGTGTTGCTCGTCTGTACGCTCCTCTACTACGCGGTCTTCACGATGCGCTTCTGGTACGCCTATATCGCGGGCAGGAAGCTCGTATCGATGAAGGTTATTCTCCCAAGGAGCGACAGCAAGATGGATCAAGAGAAGCGCACGGAGAAGGACTTCAAAGAGAAGATCGCGATCATGGAGCAGCTCTTTCGGGCGATCAACGAAGTGAAGGATCTCACTTTTTGGCAGGTGATTCACTTCTGGATCTTCCGGTACATCACGATCAGTTTTGAGCTCTTCGTCGAGGAAGGACAGATCGCATTCTACGTTCTCTGTCCGCACAAACTTATTTCCATCATAGAGAAACAGATAACGTCGTACTACCCCAACGCCGATGTCGCCCTGATGCCGACGCCGGATATTTGGCCCAAAGGCTATAAACTCTCGATCTACAACATGATCACGAAGAAGTCCTATGTTTATCCGCTCAGGTTCTTCGACCACATGCAGGATGATCCGCTTAATGATATTACGAATGCGCTCAGTAAACTGCAACCCGATGAGAAGGCTTCGGTGCAGGTCATTACCACACCGGTGTTCTCCGAGGGATGGGCAAAGAAGACCAAGGCCTTTGCGTCCTCAAGATTCAAAGGCAAGAAAGAGACGATCTTCGACAAGATCCCCGGGCTCACATTCCTCGGCGCCATCCTCGGCATGGTCGGTTCGTCGGATTCCGCGACGATGGCCCCTGGCGCCAAATCCGGTGATTCGTTCATTCGCATGATCCAACCCGAGGAAGAGCTCTACAAGCGTATGGGCGAGAAGGCCGGCATGAGCGGGTTCCACACGACGATTCGCATCATGGCCGCCGCCAAGACCTGGGAACGCGCGAACGACATTACCAATAACCTTCAGGTCTCGTTCAACGTCTTCAAGGATCTGTACGGCAACTATCTTAAAAACCGCCGCATGATTATCGATTTCCTGCCGATGTTCATAAACCAGTACCTGATCTACCCGCTCTGGAAACGCCGGGTCAACGGTTTCGCTCACCGTCGGAATCTGCTTGTAGAAAAAGAGCTGGCCTCGATTTTCCATTTCCCGGATAGCCGCTACAACACGATCTCCAACATCCAGTGGATTCTATACAAGATCCTTCCCCCGCCGCCGAACGCGCCGACCGAAGGCATCATTCTCGGAATCAACCGCCATCGCGCGGTGGAGACTAAAATCCGGTTTCTCGACAATGACCGCACCCGCCACCAGTACATCATCGGTAAATCCGGTTCGGGTAAATCCGCGCTCTTAAACTGGCAATCCCGGCAAGACATTGCCCGGGGTGAAGGCATCTGTATCATCGATCCGCACGGAGACCTCATCGAAGATGCGCTGGCTCACACTGTCAAAGAGCGTGCGAAGGACGTTGTCGTGTTTGATCCGTCGGACGGCGAACGCCCGATGGGCTTAAACCTTCTGGAAGCCAGGACGCCGGAGGAGAAAGACCGCGCCTCGCTCGACGCGATGGAAATATTCATCAAGCTGTTCGGCAACGAGATCTTTGGTCCGCGCATCCAGCACTACTTTCGTAACGGCTGCTTAACTCTCATGGACGATGAAGCGGAGGGCGCAACACTCTTGGACGTTCCACGTCTGTTTGTGGATGACGAGTTTCAGCGGTACAAAGTGTCTAAGTGCAAGAACGTTGTCGTCCGTAGCTTTTGGGAGAATGAAATTGCGAAGACGGGTGCGCGTGAAAAAGAGGAAATGATTCCGTACTTCTCGGCCAAGTTCGGTCCTTTCGTGACGAATACGACGATGCGCAACATCATCGGCCAGCCGAAGTCGGCGTTTAATATTCGTGAAATCATGGACACCGGTAAAGTGCTTTTGGTGAACCTGAGCAAGGGAAAAATCGGTGACGTGAATGCGCAGCTCCTCGGGCTCATTTTCGTCAATAAAGTGAACATGGCGGCATTGAGCCGCGCTGACGTGCCCCAGCGCGACCGCAAGCGGTTCTACCTTTACGTCGACGAATTCCAGAACTTTATCACTGACGCGTTTGCGACGATCCTCTCCGAAGCCCGCAAATACGAACTCGGTCTCATCATGGCCCACCAGTACATCGGACAGCTCGTCGGCAAGACCGAAAGCTACGGCCAGGCGAGCACGAAGATGCGCGATGCGGTTTTCGGTAACGTCGGAACTATCATGAGTTTTAAGATCGGCGCCGAAGACGCCGAGTACATGGCCAAAGAATTCGCTCCGGTCTTGAGCGAGCAGGACGTAATCGGTATTCCTAACTTCAATTGTTACGTGAAGCTGAACGTAAACAACACGACCTCTAGGCCGTTCTCACTCGCTACGATCTACGACGAGTCCGAAAGAAACGAGAAACTGGGTGCGCTGATTAAGGAATACAGCCGCATGAAGTACGGCCGCAAAAAGGCGTTTGTCGATCAGGAGATTGAGGATCGCATCGGAATCACCAGAGCGAGTTGATGTGACTCATAGACCCTGAGCGAGCCCGCAGGCGAGTCGAATGGGTCGATCAGTAAATAGAGGATAGGATTGAGATTACGCAGAGATGATCTCTATCGATTCCGATAAATTTTTGATCGATGATTGATGTCGAGGACAATCACGGTACGTTTACGAAGCATGAAAATCACTCGGTAATCGCCAATCCGCAAACTGCGCTGCCCCTTCCGTGCATAGCGCAATGGTTTTCCGAATGTTTCTGGTGCCAACGTGAGTTTTGTTTCAATCGCAAGCTTGAGTGCATCCCGTTGGTTGGCTGGCATCGATGTGATCGCAACCGGATTGAAGCTATTGGCGTATTCAATTGTGTACATCATGAACGAACTTTGGACCAGAATTCCTTATGAGAAATCGTCCCCGTCATTTTTGCAGCTCTTTCGTCTGCAATTTTACTCAGGTAAAAATCTTCTTCAATTTCCAGAGCGAATTCAACAAGCTGCGATATTTTGGTAGAAACTGGGATCTCATCTTGCAAAGCCAATTTTTTAAGAAACACAGCCGTCTCTTTCTTTAGGGTGATATTAAATCGCGGTTTTATCGTTGACATAGTAGTGATAGGAAAGTGTGACACTAGTGTAGCTAAAGTGTAGCACCTAGTCAAGTGACCGATTTTATCAATTTCCGCTTGCAATCTCAGTGATCTCAGCCGGCGAGAGTGCCCGGCTATAGATGCGGACGTCGTCCAGCAGTCCATTGGCAAAATACCCTCCGCTGCCCTCTCCGACGACTAAGGGGGCGTTCGTCGTAGCGACGCTTGAAGTCCCTGATGCACCCGCAATACCATTTTTGTAGATTCTCACTGTCGTACCATCCCATGTGCCTGCCATATGAACCCATTGGCTGAGGGTGGGAACACCTATGGATGCGGAATTGCTGCTGTAATTTCCAACGAAGAAAAATAAATTAGCTCCATTGCTATAGAAGCCCCATCCATTCGCCCAACTGCCATTAATAATTTTCCCCACCGGCACTGACCATGTAGGCCATGCGTTCGCCTTCACCCAAAACGAGATAGTGAGCGGGCTCGACATATGCAGCGCATGGGACCCAATCTGTACATTATCATTCACTCCATCAAAACTCAGGCTTCTCAAATTGGCAAAATTCGTGGGTGGAACATCGCTTGAGATCGTGGGACCGCCGCTATGAGTACCCGCGTGCCCATTACCACTGGAGTCCAGTGCGCTTGTTCCGCTGGTCTCATCGAATTTCCAGTATCCCACGAGTGCAGCACCACCGAACGGCTGGCAACTTCCGCTCTGACATGTACTGCCCACCGAGCATGTCTGCGCATTGCAGGTACTATCCGCGCAATCGATAGAGCCATCGCAATCATTATCTTGTAAATCATTGCAGGTTGTTTCACTTGCTTGGCCGCCGGGACATACGCATGTACCACCTGAGGAGCACCGCATGCCGTTCGCGCCGCAATTCGTGTTGATTGGACAGTCCGTCGTATCCAAGCAATCAGTAAACGTGTCGATATCATCATCAATATTGTTAGTACATACTTCCGGAGCGCTTCCTCCCGTAGTTCCCCCCGTAGTTCCCCCCGTAGTTCCTCCCGTCGTTCCAACCTTCCCAAAGTGAGTTGCAATCGCATACGATCTGCCTACTTTCTGATAAACCGTGTATCCCGTTACGACTGGATTAGTCTCGGCTTCATCTACCGGGAGTGAAGGCAGAAAATCAGGAGTGAGTACATCAAAATCCACACACGTAGGATTTGATACTCCCTCCGCCCGACAGATGGCCTTCGCGTTGGATAAATCATCCGGAATACCTACCGGAAAACTTCCCTTGTCAATGAGGTACTGGTACAGAGCATTCTCCAATTGTCTGACTGCGTTTTTGCGTACTGTATCGTGTGATTTACCAAGTTGCAGGGTAGGATTGATTGCAGCGATTACTATCCCAGCAAGTACGGCTATGATTCCAATGGAGACGAGCAGCTCGATGAGGGTGAAGCCTCGGCGAAGCTTCGAAGAGCGTAGACGGGTGAAACCCCGGCGATTTTTTTTACCATAAAAGATAAAACTTGTCTTGTGTTTTTTATCTCCTCCTCTTTGCATGGATAGGATTATAGGAGGAAATGTTGGTTGGGAAAAGGACCAATACCGTGTAAGTTTTCCTGATAATTGATTAAAAACTAAAAATTTTGCATCTTTCCACTTTCCACTTTACACTTAATTTATGCCTTCATTTTCTGATCTCAAGAAATCATTCAAGTTCCAGCGCCAAGCCAAAAAAGTCCAGAGTGAGCTTAAGAATATCCACGTAGAAGCTGAGGCTTCCGGAGTGCATGTAGTTGTCTCTGCAGGAATGGAAATCATCTCTGTCTCTGTCGCACTTGAGGTTCCGCGCGAGCGGATTGGTGACCTGCTGAAAGATGCCCTCAACCGCGCCATTAAAAAAGCTCATATCGTCTCTGCCGAGCGCATGCAGGGAGTAATGGGCGATCTCGGTATCGGCATCAAAGGCTCGTAGAGCATCATGCGTCGTCTTTTTCTTATTCTTGCGGCAGCCCTTATCGTCTTCGGACTGTGGTTTTATCATGCGCTTTCACCAGTGGATGTCTCGGACAAAAAAAACGCATCGTTTACGGTCCAGTCCGGCGAATCCATCGGTGTCATCGCCGCGCATCTTGGGGACCGTGAACTCATTCGATCGCCTTGGGTATTCAAATGGTATGCTCGTTGGATTGGTGTCGCAGGCAAACTACAGGCCGGATCATTCGCCATGAGTCCGTCACAATCGTCATCAGATATCATTGCAATGTTGCATTCCGGTAAATCCCAGGAATTTCTCGTGACGATTCCCGAAGGCTTCACCATCGTCGATATCGATAAACTTATGGCATCGAAAGGCCTTGGAAATCCCGGAGATATTATCGATTGCGCATTTCATTGTGATTTTGAGTCATTTGATTTTCTGCCGACAAAAGCCGCCGGTACCCGTGAGCAGGCGATTGGTTCCAGGCTCGAAGGCTACTTATTTCCGGAGACGTACGCAGTCTCGCCGTCTGAGTACAAACCGAAGTTCTTCCTAGAGCGGATGCTCGGGACGTTCAGGAAAAAAATCGTGAACGGTCATTCGGGCGCTATCATTGCATCCGGAAAAACACTCCATCAGATCGTTACTATGGCTTCGCTGGTCGAAGAAGAATCACGTTTTGATGACGAACGTGCCGAGGTGGCTGGAATTCTGTGGAAGCGCCTGGAGCACAAGGTTGTCCTCGGTGTAGATGCCACCACGCGGTACGTCCTCGGCAAGCCGTCAGCGGCGCTGACGAAATCAGATGTCGAGAGTGATTCTCCGTACAACACGCGGCGCAGACATGGCCTGCCGCCCTCGCCCATCGCGAATCCTGGCGAGTCGTCTATCATCGCTACGCTCAATCCGAAGACATCTCCATATTGGTACTACCTCCATGACCGCAAAGGACTGATCCGCTATGCTGTGTCGAACGATGAACACAACGCCAACCGGGCGAAGTATTTGGGGCACTGAAAAGGCTTTATGCCATGTTAAGGCTGCTTGTGTAAAGAATACTTGCGTAAAGTATTTTGGACGTGTAGAATCGTTTCCAATCGATGTCTGCCGTCCTCAAATCTCCGGCGACACCTGAAATAGACCGAAGAACAGCTCTGAAGCTGTGTGGAGGTATAGTTGCTGGAGCGGCTGTTATTGCGATTCAGATAAGGAATTATCTATCAACCATAGTAAAAGGTGCAAATGCTATTGGTCCCGGCGGAGGGGCGGATAACTCTCCTTTGAACGATGAACCTATCGGTTTCAGTGGAGATTTTCACCAAATGCCCGGTTGGCGGGTAACAGTTGCGGCTATTCCGCCACGGCGGTTTGATCCATCACCTGCAATCACTATCAGACTTGATAATATTGATCCTAAAAGAAAGCATGTAGTTGGATTGGGGCTAATAACATCCGACTTGAATACGGAGCACAGAGACGTGGACGATAGAGTCGATCCCGATAAAGTAGAACTTATTAGAACATTGGTTGTCTCCGCAGGGGGAAAGGAGCATTCATCGATTCAAGAAATATACGACTTCATTATTAGTGAAAGTGGAGGAAATAATCCGGATAAAAAAAATGCAATTATTATAGCGGCACTACAGAATTGGCTTCTTGCATATGATAAAAGAATGGGTTCTACAGGTGTTATAAGTAATGGGAATACAGAACCCCTTACACAGACATCTTTGCAGGAAACGAGCACTATAGATTGAGGGGACAAGAGCATTAGTGCGGGAATTATTGAAATTGTGTTTCTCCCCAGTTTTGCTGTTGATTCATCTGGCTTTATACCGTGTTAAGGCTGCTTGTGTGAAGAATACTTGCGTAAAGGATATTGAACGTGTAGTATCGTTTACAATTGATGTCTAACGTCCCCAAATCTTCGGCGACGCCTGAACTAAACCGAAGAGAAGCTCTAATGCGTGTTGCACGCGCATGTGTAAGTAGCATAGGTATAAGTGCCGTAGCATTAATTACAAGTAGGATAAGAGATCTATCAACCGAAGCTATTCCATTGACGGTTGGAAGAATTTCTTTAAGACAACCTTTCCCCGGAAGGTCCGATTTACAAATAGAAATTACTCCTGTTCCAACAACAATGCATCCTAATTCACCTGCATTCACTCTCGGATTACGCCCAATTGATGATATGGGTAGTAAACACGATCCGATTCCATTAGGTGAAATATCGGCCGATGAAGAGCGTAAATTCACACACGCGAACTTTGACGTCCCCAGTAGGATAGAAGAACTGGTTGAAAAATATCCTCATCCAGAAGATAATATTCCACCTTTAAGTGTCCAAGAAATAGTTGACTTAATCAACGAAATGGCTGACTTAATCAAAGCAGGAGCGGTTAATCTAGGTAGAAAAGAAGATTTACAAAATAGAAAAGCAGAGATTGTTTCAAGCGCATTGAGACAATGGTCTGCTGGAAAAAAAGGGGCTCTTTCTAATAAAACAACTGCTGATTGATGTCTGCCATCCTCAAATCTTCGGCGGAACCTAGATTAAACCGAAGAGAAGCTCTGCTGAGTGTTGCAGGCAAGGTTACAAGTATAAGCATCGTAGCATATTTAATTGAGAGTGAGATAAGAAAGTATCTATCAACCATTGTAAATGCAGGTGCAAATGCTGCCAGTCTGCCGGGCGAAGAGGTAAATGAAACTCCGTTGACGCTTGGGAAAAGTTCTTTAAGACAACCTTTCCCCGGAAGGCACGATTTAGAAACAGTAATTATGCCAGTTCCACCAAGGCGATTTGATCCATCACCTGCATTCACTATCGGGTTGGACTATGTTGATCGCAAAAAAAGTAATAAAGACCGAATTTCATTGGGTGAAATATCGGCCAATCCGAAGAATAATTACAAATACACTAACTTTGCAGTCCCTCCTGAGATAGAAGAACTTGTTGGAAAATATCCTCACTTAGAAAGTTCGACTCCACCCTTAACTATCGAACAAATAGTTGACTTAATCAACGGAGGAGTGGTTAATCGAGATAGAAAAGAAGAGCTTGTTTCAAGCGCATTTAAACATTGGTTTGCTGGGAGAAAAAAGGCTTTTGCGAATAAAATAACTACTGAGGGTACAGAGCCTCTTACGGGAACACATTTCCTACAGGAATAACCTGAAAGACCGATGAAAATGTCTTGCACAGTGTACCAATTTCGTGAGCTTTCGGCATAGGTTTAAGTAATCAAGACCATTGATTCTGCATCCTGCAAGCTCCAGTGGTGCTCTGCCGTTGAGGTGCTTGAACGGGTTTTTGCAGTCGGTGAATTTCTGGAATCTTCTTTTGAGACACCAGAGCTTCACATAGTTTTCGGCTGATGAAATTGATTGGAACATGCACATCGGCTTCAAGCGGTCTTTCAGTTGCTTGTTCATGTTCTCGCTCATTCACCGTCGTTGGTACAAATCCTCTCGGATGCTGCAAATATTCAGTCAGGGACTCAAACAAGGGAGGCGCTACTCAGGCCAAATAAAAATTGTCAATTTTCTCTTGCAAACAAGTGAAGGATTCTTTACTATATGTCTTATGGGAACCGACGCTCCTCCGCATTCTCGTTTGGGTGGGACGTCATCGTCAGATTTTCTTGGATATTCCTATCAAAATAATCCAGCTGAAAAAAATAGGGTAGAATTGCAGACCCGAAGTGTTTTTAGGAAGGTGGCAACAATATTACTGGGGGCTTGCGGAATCTTTGGAACGTATTTTCGTGATGAAATTGCAAGGAAGTTGGCATCTCTCGAACCGGAAACAAAAGTTACAAACGCGCAGGCTGCTGAAATACTCGGCGAGGGGGACGGAAGAGAACTTTCCCCCCAAATGCCTATAGGGCCATCTACAGAACAGGTAATCGATCTTGGGATCGTAGAGATTGCTCAGGGACTTACATGCGAAGCATTCATACAATCAAGATGTGAAGGGGTCGACGCGAACGGAAAAAAGAAATTTGCGCCTGTGCTCACCATGGTTTTCAAGGGATTTTCTCCGCATGCAGACGGTAGCGAGCGAACTATTATGGTGCGTCGGTGGCTCGGAGAAAATTCGAAAACAGAAGTTTATTCAAACTATTCCACTCTTCAGAGGCCCGATACAACGGAAGTAGCCGCAGGAATGCTTCGTGAAAAAATAGAGAAAAACTCAGGAGACACACGAAATGACGACATGAGTACGATTGATGAATCCCTGAATCGAGCAGGGGCAGTGGACACTCTGAGCAGTGCGAAAAATTGGCCTGAAATGGTCACGAAGATCGCCCGAATCGCCTTGAGCAAGGTTGAGACGGAGCTTGAAACAGAACAAGAAAACGATAGTCCCTCAAATGTTCGTCTCTAGACCAAGGGAGAGTTGAGATCCTTGGATTAGAAAGATCCGATATATGAAAAACACTGCGAATGTGCTATAATTCTAGGATTGTTTACACACACATCCTCTAACGGGTTCGCACCTGAAAATATGCGTTTTAGGCAGAGAGTGTTCGCGAACGTTTTTGTCGTTCTATTTTCTGTTCTCTTCATCCAGCTCATCGCTACTGTGTATGCAGTCGCTTATACACTTTCCAGTTCCACTGCGGAGACGAAACCCACTCGCCAAGTATTCCTCGGAGACTTCGACAGCGACGCTGATCTTGACTATGTCGCACTGAACACAGATGCCGGTGCAAGCCTGCTTGATATCTATACAAATAATGGAGCTGGAATATTCACCAATGCAACGTTTGGTTCTTCCACAAACCTCCGTAACGGACGAGCCGGAGACATTGATGGTGATGGAGACCTGGACGTCGTAACGCTCATCGACAATGGAGCGCTGATCAGAAAATACATCAATAACGGATCGGCTGCATTTGCCGAGTACACGGTCGCTTCCAGTCTCTCTGATAAGAGAGACCTGGAACTCCTGGACATCGACGGCGACGGCGACCTGGACCTGGTGACGGGAGGGGATACGGCTGCCACGAATGGCGTGTACACAAACAATGGCCACGGAGTATTCACGGTTGCCATATCGTCACTCCCGATCGCAAAATCCATTGCATCGGCTGATTTTGAGAGCGATGGGGATATGGATCTGGTGATGATCGATGGTAGCGATAACATTAATATCTACAAAAATAGTGGCACTGGTGCATTTGTGCGTCTATACAACAATCTTGCAGCTATTGGTGTCCGTGATATTACCACTGGTGATCTTGATTCCGATGGTGATATTGATCTGCTCGTGAACTGGGGTGCACACACCAACAGTCCTTATTTTAATGAAGGTGGGGTAGGAGATAGTTTTACTGAAGGCACTGCATTTGGAACAATATCAGCTGCTGGTCCATACAAAAATTCGCTAGGAGACATAGATAATGATGGAGACTTGGATGCGATTATCACGTCGGGGGCTAGTAATGGTGGAACTCAAACTTGGTTGAATAATGGCGCAGCTGTGTTTAGCCAGTCTGGCACTCCGACGGAAGTAACCGATGATACACGGATGGTTGCGATCGGCGACATCGACAGTGACTTCGATCTTGATTACATCTCAGG
>CAZLUK010000054.1:0-6026 GCA_964562735.1 uncultured Candidatus Peribacteria bacterium | reverse complement strand
GAGTGAGCCACAATCTGGGGTTCGGTTCAATCTGGCAGACGAGATTTGATCTGAAGATTGTGAAAAATAGTGCAAAGGTTTTAGAGTACATCCACAGAAATCCTGTTCTTGAGGGACTTGCACAATCTCTAGAAGGACTATCCATGGTCTTCGGCTTCAGGCAAATGGGACATCACTCCGCTGGATTACTGGTAGGACCGCACCCGCGAACGGGATGCTCCGTTGGTGGGGGGATTACTTTTCCCAGGTTGTAGTTTCTTCACAAAACCATGCTACATAGTACATCCCCAAAATCATGATCTAACCAGCGAATGTACAGAAAGATTGAAATTCCTAGACCGTGAAAAAACTAAGTGCTGCTGCAGCACGGCGGCATGTTTTGGTCGGGTTTTTGTGTGAGTGTTATAGTTTAGTGAGGATTGATAACCGAGATAGCCACGGTGTAAACGACACAAAAAATGAGAGTCATCACGATCAATCCGTATGCGCACATACGCAACCGAGAGGGCAGTTTGCCCGGCACAAGAATAATGAAGTAGGCCACCGGAATGAGCACAACGGCCGAATACCGAAAATCTTGCGATGGCGCGTACGGATACTGTATACGGAATAAGATATGTGTGAAAAGCACGAGAAAGAAAATGAACCACAGTGGTAGCGCACGCGTCCACTCCTGAACGCGCCCCATAACCATGCCACCGATGGCAAGGATGCCACACACAAATCCGCTTGTAAGCACCATCTGGGCGAAGTGACGCAGTGTCGGACCGCCATCGTATTCTCCGAAGAACGCTGATCGGAAGAAATATTCGAAGAAGAACTCCCGCCTCGTTATGTCTTCCCACGCATTGTTAAATGGATACTGTAGAATACCGAGTGGATTGAATGTGACATAGTCACGCAGGCTATTGGCGACGAGGAGACCGCCGTGCAAATTGCCAACATTACCGACGATTCCCGCTTGAGTATCTTCTAGGATGCGCCACACAATCAACCATTCATTGAGTGCGAGTATGAGCAGCGTTCCGACCAGACCAAGTGTGAGCTTGCGACGCCACTCGATCTGAGGATGGACACAGAGCGTGAGGAACGCGACCCCCAGCAAAGGAACTGCATTGACCTTGGTGAGTATGCCGAGTGAAACCGTGACGAGCAGCGCATACCACCATCGGGTACTGGCAGTCTGCCAAAACTGAATTGTAAGAGCCGCAGCTGCAAAACACAGCAGCTGAACCAGTACGTCATTGTTGATCTTGGGAGCCAACAGAAGCAAACCCGGAAAGACCGCAAATGTCGCAATCCACAGTAACCGTTCGATGTTCTGCCGATCAGAGAACAGACGATCCGCCATCCAGGCAGAAATACCAAGTATCCCGAGCGAAAATAGAACACTGAGTCCCTGGATCAAACGCAGGATGACCGCAGTCGGAAAGCCGAGCGACTGAAACACAGCGTATGGAACAGCCGCAACGAAGTAGTACAACGGCGGCTGGTAGAACTCCCATCCGCCATGCAAAGCCGGCACACGCCAGTGTTTACTGACCTCGTGGATATAATCCAGATGGCCATCAGCATCGTTGGCCCGCACATTGAACTCTGTCGCATCGAAGTACAGTAACCTGAGCAGAACGCCGAGAACAACGATGAGAAAGAACATACGCCTCGTCTTGCTTTCGGTACGCCAGGCGATGAGAGCCCCGATCAGAGCCATAGTGGCGATGATCAGGATCCTCACTATCAGAACGAGTGGATCGTACTTCGACGACTCAAAGCTAATTCCCTGACGTCCTCCCGAATCGGGTACCACGGCGACAATGGTGTTATCGCCAGCTTTGATGAATTTACCCAGCCGCAACTCTTTGGAACGATCAATGTCACACGGACTGAAAAACCTGTCGTCCAATACCTGACTGTTGATCGTCAGTTTGCTCAAACAATCATCGGCACGAATGGTGTAAGTCGACGGCCGAAGCAACGCACCGCCGTGGACATGGAACGTAACAGTAAGAGTGACACCCGGATCCTGCGACTCGAACGACAATGGCAACTCACCATCTAATGTGAAGCCATCGTTAAACTGGTAACGTACCCGGCTCACGGTGAGCGTGAGCTGGTACCAGAAGATTAGCAAGAGAATGAGTAACGCGCTTAAGACTATTTCATCAATCCACGACCGCGGTGGAACATGTCGGTGACCCGGCAGGTAGCTCTGAACGGTCTGTATGAGTGTTGCAAGCACGTGAAAGAATTGAAACGAATTATACCGCGAGTATATGGAAACAGGCTCACACTCACACGTGCGAAACTCCTAACCTATGGTAGGACAGCAACCAATCACTCACTACGGCTCGTTCGGGTATCACGGCTCGCCATAAACCAGCCGGCTCCACATTAAAAAAGAACGAGGTAAATCGTGGATTCTTCTTAAACTTATTGCCGGCTTGGTTTATGGCGGAGAGGGGGAGATTCGAACTCCCGAGACCTTTTCAGGTCTACGCGCTTTCCAAGCGCGCGCACTAGGCCACTATGCGACCTCTCCACGGCGTCATTTGCGCAACCTCTCTTTACGACAATTGACAGCTAACTTTTAACGGTTAACTGTCAAAAGTCAATTTTCGTGCATTATTTTGAACAAACCTCGCACGGCGACATGCAACAAATCATATGCTTCATCCAAGCAACCGATGCCAGAACGAACGCGATGATCGACAATGAACCGGATGTCGAACCGAACTGAACCGCAAAACGAGCCGGGTCCGTACCGGTGATCACATGTGTCTGGTACACGCCGACGAGTGCCGCAATCGCGACGATGAGAAGCAGAAGACACAGAACCCACTTGGTGAACATACACCCGGCGGAACACGTGTCTGAGTTCTTTTTGCCCAAGAGAGACATAAATTAAGAAGGGAAGAAGAGGTAAGTGGACCACAGTGTACACCCTTCATGCCCTCCCGTATCCTAGGACTATGAAGATCTCCCGAGATTGGCTTTCGGATTTTCTAGACTGGATCGAAACTGATCCGGAGGTCATGGCCGACCGCATCACGCGAGGCATGGGTGAAGTCGACGAGATAGAAAAACCGGGAGCTCTGATGAAGAGCCTCACCGATGTCATCTTTAATATCGATAACCACGCCATCACGAACCGTCCTGATCTATTTTCACACATCGGAGTCGCCCGGGAACTCGTCGCGCTGGGCCTTGCGACCTGGAAAAAAAAACCGCAGATTCCGGCAGTGGAATTCCCAACCGCAAACTTACCATTCAAACTGACGAATGAAGTGCCGGATCTTATCCCCTACTACGAAGCCGCACTCCTGCATGTGGACGGATCAGGCAAGTCACCGGAATGGATGCAGCGCAGATTAACCGCCACCGGGTGGCGGCCAATCAACCTCATCGTGGACGTCACTAACTATGTACTCATGGAAATCGGTATGCCGCTGCATGCCTTCGATGCCAATGACTTCCGCGGCGACCTGCATATCCGCAAGGCAAAAAAGGGTGAGCCGATCACAACGCTGGATAAAACCACCCACGAACTGCCGGAAGGCTCACTCATCATCAGCGACGATGACGGCATCTTCGATCTCTTCGGCGTTATGGGAGGACTCAGAACATCCAATAAGCTGACTACCCGTAATGTGTTTCTGCAAGCCGGAATCATAGACCCGGTCTCCGTCCGCCGCACAGTGACCGGGGTGGGCCACCGCACAGATGCGGCAACGGTTTATGAGAAAGGCATTTTGCCAATCACAGCTTCTTTCGGTCTCCGTCGCGCAATCGAACTACTGACAGAACATGCACCGAACTGCACCACTACCTCAAAATTAGTGACGTGGGGCAAATCCGAAACACAAAAGCCTGTGAAAGCTAATCTGACGAAAATCCTCGGTTACATCGGTGCTTCGATCAACGCAAAAACAGTTAAAAAAATCCTCACCGACCTCGGTTGTGAAGTAAAAGGTGACGGAGCGACACTGACCGTGAATCCTCCTGCCTGGCGCCGCGATATCACTCACGTGCAGGACCTTACCGAGGAAGTGGCACGCATCTACGGGTACGAAAACGTGGTCCCCGTGATGCCGGAGGCTTTCATCATGCCGCCGAATCGCGATCACCGCATGAATGTGATTCGAGACAGCTTGAAAGAAGAGTGCTGTACCGAGCTATTACACCTCGCGTTCACGAGTCCTGTTATGATTAAAAGAGCCGGACTTGATCCAAGTAAAAGTGTGATAATCGAGAATCCGATCGGCGAGGAACTCTCACGCATGCGCACGAGTTTGCTACCGGCGTTGCTGGAGACCGCCGGTCGGGAACTCACGCGCGGTGAATCGTCGCTTCTGAAAGTGTTTGAGTTCGGACAGGTGTTTGCGCCCGACCAAGAGCGAGCTGAACTCACAACGCTCACGGCTGCCAAAGCAAAAACAACCCTGAAGAACGATCCACTCCTGCTTACCAAAGCTGATCTCACAAACGCACTGAAAAAAGCAGGCTACAACCTCACGTTCTCACAGATAAAAGAAGATCTCCCTGCGTACGCCCACACTGGTCGCAGTGCGGTGATCGGTTGCAAGGGAAAAACTGTCGGACTGCTCACTGAAGTTTTGCCCAATATCCGCCAGGCGTTCGATCTCCCGGGCCGCGCAGCGACAGCGATCATCGATCTGGATGCACTAATGAAGATCAAACCCGATGTCCTCCTTCCCTCCCCTCTTCCGGCATTCCCCGCAATCGAATTCGACGAAACGCTCATAATCCCCAAAATCGCTTTTGTCACAATTGTCGGAAATCTCCTGAAAATCGACTCGCTGCTTAGAAGTATCGTCGTGGTGGATCTCTATGATGGCGAAGGTGGAAAAACGATGACACTCCGGTTCACGTACCGCGCCGACAACCGAACGCTGACACAGGAAGAAGTGGAAAAAATCCATGCGAAGATTCTTGAGGAGCTGAAAAAGATATGAGACAATCCGCCGCTTTCCGCTAGCCGCTTTCCGCTCATGAAAATCTACACCCGCGCCGGCGACAAAGGCAAAACGAGCCTCTTCGGCGGCCAGCGCGTTTCCAAATCCGCAGTGCGGCTGCACGCCTACGGCACGCTGGATGAACTGAACGCAGTCCTCGGAATGACCGTCGCAACTCCCGAACTGGACCAAGTTCTCCGCGGACAGCTCCTCGAGATCCAATCGCTGCTGTTTACGATCGGTGCCGATCTCGCAACCCCGCTCGAAAGCAAAGCCAACATCGTCCGTACTGACGCCATCTACGCCGAGAAACTGGAGCGCTGGATCGATACATTTGATCAGGCGCTGGAATCACTCACCCGTTTCATTCTTCCCGGCGGATCGGAGACCGGCGCACGACTGCACCTTGCTCGCACCATCTGCCGTCGCGCGGAGCGCTGGATTGTGGAACTGAGTGAACAAGAACCGGTGAGTGGCAGTGTGATTATCGTTGTAAATCGTTTAAGCGATTACCTGTTCACTGCGGCAAGATATGCAAATAAGGAGTCCGGGGCAGAAGAAAAGAGCTGGTAGAAAGATAGGAAATAAAACCCATCATAAACAGGAGTTGCCCTGCTGGGGATCACATGATTCCTTGGTGGATAAAGTTTTTTTTAGCACACAATCAGATGACCTACATTGCTGCGTATTGGAACGCCGTCCCTCAGCCCGCAGCAGGGACGCCGCGTCCCTGTTTCCGTCACCAAAGCTCCAAAGGATCAACTACCGACGGAAAATGGAGTGATGTCCATGGCCAATTGGTGATTTAATTGTGATGTGAAAAAGGTCGAATTGCTGACGATGAATTTGTGGCATGCGGTTGCCATTCTATCATCACAGGGACGCGACGTCCCTGCTGCGGAAATACAATTGCGACGTCTCGGCTACGTCACGGGCGGTCACGACCGCCGTGGCTGGGGTGGTAACGAATTGCTTACAGACCCGCCATCAAAAACCTAACTCCGCAAACGGCAGCGCAAAATTGAACCAACAAAATATCGTGAAGAGCACACC
>CAZLUK010000053.1:0-14923 GCA_964562735.1 uncultured Candidatus Peribacteria bacterium | reverse complement strand
GCGCACGATGCGTCTCACGCATGAATCGGACGGCTTCGGCCGCTTCGATGACCTCGGCATTACGCCGACCGAGCAGAAGAACCTCGCAGGTGAATTCGATGTCCTCTTCGTCGATATCATGGGTGATCCACTGAAAGGCGGCGGCATGTGGCAGGCAGTGGAGGATATCGATGTGTTCGGGAAGTTTGATCTCGCGACACTGGAGACCTTTGATTACTCGACAGACGTGAAACGACTGGAGGCCGTGCAATACGCGCGGGAACTGGGGGTTCTGTATACGCTTTTCCGCATGGGAGGACGGACAGATGATGTGTTGCGGGGTAAGCTTTTGGAGCGGGTGCAGATGATCCATGACAAGATCGCGGAGCAGAAGAAGAAAGACATGGACGCCAAGATCACCAATGTTCCTCCGAGCATACTGGAGAAGGACCGAAAGGAATTGCAGCTGAAAAACCTGTATCAGGTGCAGCTTATCGAAAACTTACCTTCGTATAAGGAGGGGTCTTTTCTCGAAATCAACGATATCATCAAGATCCTTGAGGGAACCGTTGATCCGGTTCCGACACTGATGTAAATATACACGGACCGGCTTAAAGATGTCCCGCAGGACTTCGATCGCGGGCCCGCGATCGACTGGGACAAGCTCCCGACCTATGAGGATTATAAGAAATTTATGGCGAAACACATCCCTGATTGGGCTCCTGATTGGATGGTCCCTGATTCGATACGACCTCCGAAAAGCGTTCCACCCGCTAGCGGAGGCATGGCGGCTCCACCAGTTAGCGGAGGCATGGTCATTTAATCGAAACACTCTTGGTTCCCGTTGGATTTTTTCGATCCTGCGACTGCCACATCACTTCGATTCCCGTTGCCCCAATTCCGAGGTCATATTTCGGCGTTCCTCGCACGACGACGTGCCCGATATTCGGATCGGGTGGATTTGTTCCATCTTTCCAATAAAGAACGGTATCGTAGCCCTGAGGAGGTTCTTGAAGGTCAAGAACTCCAGTAGCTGCGTCAAAAGTGTACTTGTCTGCAGCAGGAGGAGAAATTCTCCGATCGAGCTGGTTGGAACCACCACTCGGGGAAAATACCGAACTAACTGAAGCCTTTATTACCTGACAGACTCCGCCAGGCACATTCACATAAGATTTAAACCCCGTCTTCTCACATCCTTCCTGAGCAACCGCACCTGCTGAAAGTAATGCAGCAATACGACCATACCTCTGAAGAAATGATTTTCTCTTGTTTGGAGTATGTGGAGGAATTTCACCAGAGGGTGCAGATGCTGTAGTGGTAGTGGCGGCTTCAGGCAAAGAGATGTGTTTGGTACATTATTGCTATAGTACACAATTAGTACTATTATGTCAAACGTTCCTTGCATGATTTCATGATATAATAGTCAGATTTACCTCTTATCTATGATCAAAAACGCCAATCCAATGACAGGGAAAAATCTCTCCGAGCAGGAGATGATGGCCATCCTAAAGTCTCCAGAGACACTGGCGACTTACTTGGCCTCTTTAAACCCAGAACAAGTGCGAGAGTCCAAGAAACTGCTTTTTGGGATGGACATGGATGGAAACGTCAAGAAGGCACTTTCCGCACTCCTCGATCTCACGGAAAAAGAGGCCATCCGGAACGAAGGGGAATACCGAAAAAAAATACTCCCGAAAGTAGAGAATCTTGTGATCTGCATGAAACTCTGGGAACAAATCAAGGAAATCGAAGCACTCGAAGCATCCATCTAAAACTATGTCACACGATTCACACGGCAACGGCACAAACGATGCGGACTTAGGCCTCTCTGCCTTCGATGATATCTCAGCACACACGAGAGTCCTCAAAGAAACGATGGACTCGGCACATGAGGTGATTGCGAAGTGTAGGCAACGTGGACTTTCAAAAAAAGAACTCCTAAAAAATAAGAAGCTACTTCCGGAACTCAAGGGAAAGCTGAAGCAGCTACTAATTTCTCATCTGGAAAAAATGGGTTCCATTCGCCAGCTGGATCTGGAAGACGGATCATACGATAACGTTTTCATCGATGATGAACTTCGCAAACTTCTTGCTGAAGTCCGCAATCTCAATACGGACTTCAACTCACTTATTGGAACACGAACCATCCGTAAACTTACCGGATTCATTGTGGAAGATATACCGTACTGGTTCACCGTAAAGTGGCGCCAACTCAAGGATAACATGAAGCAACTTTTCAAGGCTGGAGCTCTGTATGGAAGTCTGGGGTCGCTCGCCGCCATCGGCGGATATTCGATTGCAACCGGCGATGTATACTCCGGCACTGCGCTTCTTGGGAAACACTTGGGAATTGTC
The DNA here is from genome assembly GCA_964562735.1 of uncultured Candidatus Peribacteria bacterium. Classification (GTDB taxonomy): domain Bacteria; phylum Patescibacteriota; class Gracilibacteria; order Peribacterales; family Peribacteraceae; genus JAGORY01. The sequence continues at coordinate 12,589 of CAZLUK010000053.1, read as the reverse complement.
GGAAGCCATATCGCAATAACCGGAGACAAAATCGGTACATTGTTCTCAACCTACGCCCCAAAAGTGAAAACTGTCATGAGCGGAGTATTTCACAAAATCTCGACACTCCTTGGAGGAAAGCCTTAATTTGAACACAGACATACTATTTCTTACGCGCTTCCGTCCGGCTTCTGCTTGAGCATTGTACGGATAGCGTCGGCTTCCGGCTGCTCCTTTTGAGTCTCGATCATGCCTTGGACATCACGATCAAGATCACGTTCAATCCTCACGGATGCAACCTTATGATCAGCGATAGCGGCCGTCACGTCTTTCTCATGAGTTGCAACAAGCTGAGAGCTTTCAGCATCATCCTCCGCCTGAGCCTTGTGCTTCAGAAAATCCTGCGCAGCTATTTCTGCAGTGAGGCTCTGGATATCGGCAGTGGAGACAATAGTCTGCCGGTCACAAATTTCATCTAACTTTGCTTCAAGTTCTGGATGGATACGACCTTCAGTCAGCTCTGCAATGTACATTTCTTTCTGATTGTCAGTAAGCACATCACTGTCCGCAACGAGTGCGAGGAGTTGCTCTGCCGGAGTAGTGTCTGTTGTGATAGACATGGGAGAAGTGAAAGAGAATTAGTTGAAGGAAAGGATACTGTCAGTTCCGGGAGCGTCATTGGCAACGATTTTCTTTATTTCTTTTACTGTGCCGCCACGTTTCTGAATAGCTACCAAATATTCTTTCACACCTCCGGAAGTATAGGCGCCTCCTTCGAGCTCAATAGCATAACGATCACCGGATGCACTTGTCGCAAGACGAATGTTACCTGTAATCGTAGTGAGAGTGACCTCTTCCTGCACTCCAAGCACATCCACCTTGATCTTGGTGCCACTCGGCAGAGCCTTGATGATGTTAAATTTTTCGGATATATCCTTTGCAGCCTTTATTTCGTTGATCTTCTTCACATTCTCCAGTGCTACTGAGTTAAAGTAACTGGCTGCCTGACTCCTTTCAAATGTCAACTTGTTTGGGGTTCCGTACCGAAGCTGATTATTTGCTCCACGGAGAGCACTAGCACCTCCTGCGGTCAGTGACGCAACTGCAACACCCCACCCAATGCCGCCCGTGACGAATCCGGTACCAACACCGGCGATAGTGCCGGGCACAAGCTCTACAAAACGACGCCGTAGCTTCCGCCACATACTCTGATCCCCCGTCATCTTCTGAGCAATGCGTCGCATGGACGCTTCTTGAGCTTTCTGAAGATTTTCATCATCGGGATACATCTTCACTGCAATGTCGTGTATCAGACGTTCTAGATCGATGGTACCACCCTCGACGTAGGATTGAATCATCATTTGTACGTTCCCAGCTGTCTCGGGCAAATACGCGCTACAGGTATCTGTAAAATACTTCACAGCAGTATCGATATCGTGATGCATCTGGCCGACCATGGAACCTTCAAGTTTCTTGTTCGTATCGCCACCAATGTGCTTAACCGCATTGAGCTTCACTTTGAGAGCCTCTACGGATCTCTTGAGCTGAGATCTGTCAAAGGAACGAATGCTGACTGCAGCATTCAAACTCTGCTGGCTGTTCGCTAGTTCTTTTTCAAGGTCAGTCTTCAGTCGATCACAAATTTCCACTTTGTGCTTCAAAAAACCTGCACTCATCTTTGTTATTCTTGAAAGCTTGCGGATTTGATCCAAGGAATTGTACTCGGCATCGTTCATCTGTTTCTCCGCAATTGTCATGCGCTGGTACGCTTGCCTATCAATGGCATTCACGACCTCTGCCGTCGTAGCATCATACACAGCACCTTCTTTACCGATAACAGAGGCGGATGCACCCAAGATGGAGCGATACATTCTACTTTTGATTGACGGCCTGACATTCAAGACCTCCGTGGAACCCCACGTATTCAATCTTTCAAGTTCTTGACTGAGATTGGTAGCAGACACGGGACGAACCGTGAAAGTTGCAGCACTATCAAGCGCTTGCTCTAGACGCTGTTCACGGTCATTGGATGCAAACGCGAGAAGCCTTTGCTCAGACCAGAGATGGATGTGGAAGTACGACATTGATGAGTGTGTGTATGAATTTCTAATGATTACTATAGGCTATATTAGCTATTTATGCAAATTTCTGGAAACCCAAATTCAGGGGGTGGTTTGATCTCTGTATAGTATCAATAGCTGTACAACGGAATTCGGCGATGGAAGTCCCGAGATGTTTCCACACTGAGTAATCACGCGGTCAATCATAACCGCGCCTTCCCCTGCCACAAGACGGAGCGCCGTAAGATCGCCGACGAGAGGCTCCATGGCTTCTTGCGTACTACGTTTCAGTTTCCCTTCTGCGTCGTCGAGCATACCTTTCAGTGCAACTGGCTGAAAATCCGGTCCAGTTATGGCAGCAAATGCACCAGCGAAATCCGTCGACAACCGAAGCACATCTGCTTTTGGCCACGAAGTGGAATTTTTAAGAATATTAAGCAGCTGATCGATTTCACCTCTGGTGCGTCCTATATCGGTTCTATTCCTCACCCAGATTTGGTCCAATTCGGTGTTGTTTGCACCACGCTGTTTAGCTGTCGTTTCTTCGCTCAACTGATGGTTCATATACCGACGCATATCTTGAAAGCGTCTCGGGAGTTCGCTCATTGCAGCAATATCGGCAGGAAGGATTTGTCCCACCGCAAGTATTGCTTGACGTGCGATCGTGTCAGCTTTCCGCACGTTGACCTGTGCCTCCTCAATTTTCAGAATCACGATATCTTCTTGCGCACGCAGGATGTCGAATTGCTTGCGTGCGTCATCCGGAGTGCGTGCGCCTTGCAAGCGAGTATTCGCAAGCTGCGCTGTAGAGCGCGCCGTCCTTGCCAGTCCATAGGCTTGCTGTGCTGCCGGATGATTTGCATTGAGAGCAGGAAATGCACCATAGATATTATTGATATCGGCAAGTATTACAGCGCCCAGCAGACCGAGTTCTGGAATTTCTGCATCCGTACGCTGCAGTGCTTTCTCCCATGCCACTTTGAACTTCTCATCGGAAATCTTGAATGCATCTTCCACATCTTTTGCCAGGTAACGCGGTGTAGGTGACGTAAAATCGGATATACATAGTTCTAGATCCATCAGAGCTGCAGTAACCTCATCCGGCATGCGCGATCTGCTGGTCGTCGTTGGTGTAGTAGGCAGTGCTGCCCATCGGTTGCGCATCTCGTCACAGCGAGCCGAGTACGTGCCAACTTTGCGCATGTCTTCCGAGCGTTGCACTGCTTTTTCCCATGCCTTATTGAATTTTTCTTCAGCCGCTGCAAAAGCATCTTCAACCGCTTTCGGAGAGTAGTTTGGATTCGTTGTGGCAAAATCGATCACCATTCTGTCGATCCCTTCCAATGCGCCAACGACCGCAGCCGGCAAAGACGGACGAGGGACTGAAACCGGCAATGCGGTGTTCCATCGATTCCTCAACTCATTGCACTGCGCCGTAAGCATATTGATTTTCCGCACATCATCGGTACGCTGCAATTGCTTCTCCCAGGCTTTCTCGAATTTGGCTTCGGCGACTTTGTGTGCGTCTTCAATCACCTTTAGTGAGTGACTCGGGGTAGCCGATACGAAATCCGTGATCATTGCTTCGATGCCGGTAAGCGCAGCCCTAAGGTCTGCCGACATCGAAGGTGCAGGCACTCCGGGCAAGCGTGCCCAACGGTCACGCAGTTCTAAACATTGCGCACGTACAGATTCTGCGGAGCGCACTTCTGGGGCACGATCATTCGTGCGTTTCTGCGCTGCTTTGATCGTTTCTTCGGCTTCCGGTTTCAAAGTCCCCCACTCCGTCTGTACTTCAACAAGTGTGTGTGCCGGATCTGGTGTCGACAATTCTTCGGCCCATAATTGAAGACTGACAAGACGCGCCATAATCGGATTTGCAGGATCTCCACCGACGGCAGTATTGGTATCCCTTAAACGCTCAATGGTCCGAACGATCATCGCTCCTTCGCGCCGACGTTCGGCCTCTTTGTCCATTTCCTTCACATCGAATTTTTGCGCTGGCCGCAGGTACCTGTAGATCTCTTTGCCCAGTTTCCAACCACCGTACACCCCAAGAGGAATTCCCGCCGACCATGCGACGCTACTGGCCGTAAGCCCGAGTGCAGCAGCGGTACCTAAGCCGCCGCCAAGCATTCCGACATATTTTCCCGCCCGCTCTGCGCCAATGGCTTTGCCGAGTAATTTTCCCAACCCATACCCTACGGCGGCGGCGCCCGTAACGAGTCCTCCGTTGACAATCCAAGGCAAAAAACCAATTTTGCCAACAGCCGCCACAAGTGATGTGCCCGCATTGGTTACGCCTGGCCTCGCAAACAAGCCACTCAGGGCATACACACTTGCTCCTGCAGCTCCGAATGCCACCACTGGGTGTTGCCGAAGGGCACTCATGCCTTGCTTGTACACGCGGTGAATCCAGTCCCGCATGTTGCGCAAGGCATCCGCATGGGAATGTCCTGTGCGACGAGCGATAAACTCAGCTTGTTTTTGAAACTTCTCACGAGCAATGTGATATTTGTCTTTGGCCTCCTGAATTGCTACAAAATCTTGGGGTGCCGTGAGCTGCAACGATGCAAAGATTTGTTTAGCATGCTCAATGTCCACTTCACGCCTAGCCAATGTAAATGCCGCTTCCTCCCGCTCAGTCAATGGCATCTGCTCTTCCGCGAGCGCTGCCACTGGGAAATGTTGTTGTAATTGAGAGTGGATCAACACAGAGATATCAGCAGCGCGCTTCGAAACTTTCTGGCCTTCGTCCAGATCGATTTTAGGATTTTCGGCCGCTATTGGTTTTGGTGTGTTTTCGGTTGTCATTGTTTGTGTGAGTTGCCTCCTAAAGTTGGTGGAGGAAGAGGAATCAGATCATTATACCACAAAATAGGGACTTCCGCCTAGGTCTAAACTGATGGTGAGGAGCTCAGCTGAGCGTCTCCAACCATGACAGTGGAGGGAACAATAATCCTGCTCATCCACCCATTTTTCGCAGACTCAATAATCCGGCACGGACCAGAATCACGATCCCAACCCCTGACCCGGCAATCCCCGCCCCAAATGCCACCAAAACGCTTATCCAGGGCGACTGCCTCTGACGCTCGCCGAGTACCAATACATCCTTCATTTCGGAACCAGCTGGCGTTTGAGCCCTATACGCAGCGCTGTACGACCGTACTTGTGGGCTTACTTTTTTGGCAGGACTTATTTTCCTGGTAACTGCCTTTGGCTTCTTAGCCTTACTCGCCGGGCTTACACACGCATTCACCTCCCCCGGAGTCGGCTGAATTGTCGTACAAAAATCGCTATCGCCGAATGCATAGGCCGTCCCGTTTTTAAGTGCTGGATAGACTAAAGACGCAATCACAGCACCTAGCGGTGAAACCAAGCTCACAGTGTCCCCGGCATTGCGCAGGCCAAGTCCGATCGATGCAACTCGAATGACCAGTCTGGAACCCGAGGCTACTTTCAGCCCTCCTGGAAGAGTTTTTTCTGATCTAGCAGTCTTAAGCTTCCAGCCGGAAAGATCAACCGCTCGCTGGGCAGAGTTCTCTATTTCAAGCCATTCTTTACTCTTCCAATCCTCACCAGAAGTAACTGATGACGCTGGAAAAGGCGCTGGATACACCTCTGAAATCGTAAGTCTCAGAGCTGATTCATCAAGAACACCCGGAGAAACTGAACTCTGCGACGGGGAGTCCTGCACGCTCTTTTGAAATTCCTTGAATTCCTGCTTTTTCGCATACTGTAGATTATTATCAGCTATCCACAATTTGGAAATCATCATCTGATGCTGGGCAAGGACACCGTTATCGTAGTAAACATGCGCAAGGAGCCGTCCCATATCATCCCACGTCTCTGTATCAAATTGTAGTTCGATGTTTTTGTTTTCTATCAGGGCTCGCAATGTTTCGAACTGACCTTCATTATTCTTGATTACCGCATCAGAATTCGAATCAACCCCAAGGATCCGGACATTCACCGTGTCGTCACCAAGGACAGAAGCGGCGTCCGGTTCAACCCCGAGGATGAATGTGACGGGGCCGGTGACCCTCAGAACCCGTCCCCGGACGGTGATAGACCGAATATCGTCGGGGAAATACACTCTGCCTTCTTCGGTGGATTTCCAAGGCACCGTGGAAAGAGCGATACCGGATGGGGTGATCAACTGGAGTCTCGACGCAGTATTCGGGAGCTTGAATTTGAGCTCGCTATCGTAGACTCGAATCGTCCCTCGGGGACCTATGAAATGTTTGAGAAGATATGACTGAATGGACGTCTCGCCGACAGCAAGTTTCCAGCCTCGTAATTCCACCGCCCGATCCTCCAAATTTTTGATCTCTACCCACTCTTTTCCAGTGTCAGTTCCGACGGGGTTTGGGAGGGCGCCGGTAAGGATGAGTTTAGATCCGTCGTACCACGTCGGTTGGATAGAAGAATTAACTGGTGAAGCAGGATCCGGCTGCACCTGCACAATCTGCTCTTGTATCAGCGTGATACCACACTGATTTTTGGCTTCCAATCTGACAGTATATGTCCCAGCCACCGTGAATGAATGTACCGGCGGATTGCAGCTTGTACTAGTAAATCCGTCCCCGTACGACCATGTGCAGTTCACTCCGGTGAGGCTGCCGACGGTCGCCACAGCCTGAAAGTTGATCGTCGCTTTTCCGATGGCAAAAAGTGGTCCTGATTGGACGGCAATCGCGATCTCCAGCGGGTCGGAGCAGGGTGGTGAGGAAGGTGAGGAAGGTTGGGTAGGATTAGAGCCGGGAGTGCCGAGGAGGTTTGATCCAATATCGAACCCGGAAGATACACTTGCTGTTCTCCAGTTTTCTTTGAGATTCCCTGCCGATAGTGCATCAATTCTTTCCATGCTGGCCTTGGCGCCAGTACCGGACGGATTGTCTCCGGCAAATGGCGCGCCGATGCCATCATCCACTTCATCGATCACCGAGTTTTGGACATCGCGAAGCCGAAGCAGCAGCTTGGTATTTGGCAGACTGAGAGCAGCGGAAACGGCGAACGGTTCGGCAAGCAGACGTGAGTTTGCAGCCGACCTGGACGCAATCACGAGATATTCTCCCGGGTGAATCAAGCTACCGGTCGCAAATCTAAGTGAGACGATTTCTTTGGCACTTGAATTGACGGACGTAATGGTCCAGCCGGAGAGTTCTATGTCCTCGGAATCTGGATTAGTGATCTCGATCCATTCGTCGGCGGTACTGAGATCGGTCCCCATCCACATGACCTCACTGATGACCGGATGGGCGGAGAGGAGAGACGGGAAACCGAGAACTACCAGTGTCACAATGAAAAACAAAAGCGGGCGCATAGCCTCATAAAAGACGAGGAGTTACCGACAAACTATGCCTTCCTGAGTACCCCACAGACGTGACCAGTAGTTCTTTAAGGATTGGTCAAAAGAACGGCGTACTGGTCCAGTGCCGCACAGAATGATTACTTAATACTATTTATATTTAAGTGCAATACCTGTTTTTGGCTTCATGCCACCAAGAACCCTTCTATAAGCCAAAATCTTGGCCTCGCATCCGGAGGGAAGAGCGACTAAACTGGATTTAAGACCACTTGTTTGCCAGCAATGCTACCCTTCAATGCATCTTCTATCCCGTCAAAACCGAGCGTTTTCACATCGTTTCCCTAAGGAAACCGCCCTTTTGCCCGAGACAGAGTCATTGATCTAGCACTGCTCTGAACGGTGGCCACTTTCATCCGTTGCCTCCCACCGTTATGGATTACCCCATCGTTTTTTTAGCTCTAATCGGCGGACTGCTCCTTGGGCTCCTGGCCGGCTGGTTCTGGTTCAGCCAGGGAAAGAAGATCAGCGGCGCACTCCAAGCGCAGATTGATCAGAAAGAACGTGAACTTGGCACCATCAACGTCAAAGTTATCGAATCGAGGAGCTCGATCAAGACGCAGGAAGCCGAAGCCAAGGCTCAGACCAAAGAGATCATTTCACAGGCCCGCCTGGAAGCGCAGGAAATGGCGAACAAGCTCGAGCGAGAATCCGCTCGCATTGAAGAAAAAGAAAAGAACCTCGATAAGAATGTCAGTGAAATAGAGGTGCAGAGAAAACGCATCGAGAAGCAGGAAGAAGAGAACAAGCAGATGCAGGAAGAGCTGCGTGAGTCGACCCGCAAGCACCGCGAAGCACTCGAGAAAGTTTCGAACCTCTCAACCGAAGAAGCTAAGAAACAACTGAGCCACGAACTGGAGAAAGAATTCTCGGGATACTTTGCAGACCAAGTGAAGGAGATTAAAAAGCACGCCGCAGAAGATGTCGAGACGGTCTCCAAGAATCTCCTTGCCGAGGCGATCCATCGCTACGCGTCCGAAGTCGCCACTGAATCGACGACGACCGTCGTGCAGCTACCGAGTGACGATGTCAAAGGACGAATTATCGGGAAAGAGGGTCGTAATATCGTCGCGTTCGAATCCGCTACCGGTATCGATGTCATAATTGATGACACCCCCGGAGCCGTTGTGATCTCCGGTTATGATCTGGTACGGCGCTACGTAGCCAAACTAGCACTTGAAAAACTGGTAGAGGACGGACGTATCCAGCCGGCTAGAATCGAGGAAGTGGTGAACAAGGTGAAGGAGGACGTGGCAAAAATGATGCTTGAGTTTGGTAAGCGAGCCGTTGAAGAGCTTGGAATCACCGGTTACCCGCCGGATCTCCTCAAGATCATCGGACGCCTGCGCTTCCGCACGAGCTACGGCCAGAACATTCTCAAACACTCGGTGGAGATGGCGCACATGGCGCGCATCATGGCCGAAGAAATCGGTGCCGACGTACAGATCGTCGTCGAGGGCTGTCTGCTCCACGATATCGGCAAAGCGCTTGATCACGAGGTTGCCGGCACGCACGTGCAGATCGGAGTTGAGATCGCGAAAAGATTCAAAGTCCGTCCCGAAGTCATCCACTGCATTGCCGCTCACCATGAGGACACGCCGATCGAGAGCGCCGAGGCGTTCATCGTGGCTGCTGCGGATGCCATTTCGGGTTCGCGCCCGGGCGCCCGTCGGGAAAGTATGGAAGCCTACATCAAGCGCCTGACGGAACTAGAAAATACAGCCCGCAGTTTTGAGGGAGTATCGAAGGCGTATGCCATTTCCGCCGGTCGCGAGATCCGCGTCTTCGTCGATGCCGCCAAAGTCGACGATCTTACGCAGCAGAAGCTTGCGAAAGACATCGCGAAAAAAATCGAAGCCGAGCTCACGTATCCCGGCGTCATCAAAGTGAATGTGATTCGGGAGAGACGGGTGGAGGAGACGGCTAAGTAGAGGGCAGAAAAGTAAGAAATGGCAGGAAGGGCAGCTGCGCATTTGACCTGCCTCATCTGCTCCTCTAGACTAGCTCGGCTTTAGACGATATGATCTCTCTATAATGAGAGAGTTTCAGTCATCGCTCTCACCTAATTTTCCTTCCCTTCCCTTCCCATGGCCGAACAAAAAAAATTCGATCGCTCCAAGCCGCATTTAAACGTCGGTACCATTGGTCACGTCGATCACGGTAAAACGACGCTGACTGCCGCTCTATCCATTAATTTCTCTCCTCCGGATGAGAAAAAGACCTACGACCAGATCGATAACGCCCCCGAGGAGAAGGCTCGCGGTATCACCATTAACACGACTCACGTCGAATACGAGTCCGCCAAGCGGCACTACGCGCACGTGGACTGTCCTGGCCACGCCGACTACGTCAAGAACATGATCACGGGTGCCGCCCAAATGGATGCCGCCATTCTGGTAGTTTCCGCCGCCGACGGTCCAATGCCACAGACGCGTGAGCACATTCTGCTGGCCCGCCAGGTGAACGTTCCGTACATCGTAGTCTTTATGAACAAAATCGACATGGTGAAAGACAAGGAACTCATCGACCTCGTCGAAATGGAAATCCGCGAACTACTCACGAAGTACGGCTATCCGGGAGACAAGACCCCGATCATCAAGGGATCCGCTCTCAAGGCCGTCGAAGGTGATCCCGAGAACATCGCCAAACTCAAAGAGCTGCTCGACACGCTCGACACGTACATACCTGAGCCCAAACGCGAGATCGACAAACCGTTCCTCATGTCCGTAGAAGATGTCTTCTCGATCAAAGGCCGCGGCACCGTAGCCACAGGCCGCATCGATACTGGCAAGATAAACATCAATGATGAAGTTGAAATCGTCGGTATCAAGGATACCAAGAAGACCGTCGTCACTGGCGTGGAAATGTTCCACAAGCTCCTAGATTCCGGTATGGCCGGCGACAACGTCGGTTTGCTGCTCCGCGGTATCGAGCGCACGGACATCGAGCGTGGCCAGGTTTTGGCCAAGCCGGGTTCTATCAAGCCGCATACGGAATTCGAGGCCGAGGTCTATATTCTCACAAAGGAGGAAGGCGGCCGCCACACTCCGTTCTTCAAGGGTTATAAGCCGCAGTTCTACATCCGCACGACTGACGTGACGGGTGCAGTCGAGCTCCCGAAGGGCGTTGAAATGGTCATGCCGGGCGATAACCTCAAATTCGTCGTCGTCCTCGGGGCTCCGGTCGCTATCGAAATCGGTACCCGTTTCGCCATCCGCGAAGGCGGCCGTACGGTCGGTTCCGGTGTCGTCACGAAGATCATCAAGTAGAGTACGAGAATTAGTTTCCTCGCTCTTTCCCATCGCCTCCCATGGCTGCTCCCAAAAATAAGGCTAAACCTGCCAAGCAGAAGCCCCTGACAAAGAAGGCTCCCGCTTCGGCCATACCTACGCCAAGGCTTCGGTCGGCAGGTAAAGCTATGGCGCCCAAGCCCGCCTCTGCTGAAGCTATGTCTGGCAAGCCTGCCAAGAAACCGGTGCCGAAGGCCAAACCGAAACCGGCTCCGAAAATCGCTACTCAGCCGGTGAAGCAGAAAAAGGAGGTGAACAAGGCTCCCTCCCCGGCGGCCCAGTCTGTTTCGGCGAAGAAAGATGCGCCCGCTGCCCCGCCGAAAATCAAAGGCATTCGCATCCGTCTCTCGGCATTCGACCACACGGTTCTTGACGAAACTGCCATCAAAATCATCGATACCGCTGTTCGCACGGGTGCCGTTGTTCACGGCCCGATTCCGCTGCCGACTAAGATCAAGAAGTTCACGGTCAACCGTTCGACCTTCGTCCACAAAGACGCCCGCGATCAATTTGAAATGCGCATCCACCGGCGCCTGATTGATCTCTCCGAGACAACATTCAAGACGGTTGATTCGCTACAAAATTTGAGCTTGCCGAGCGGGGTGGATATTGAGATAAGGATGGGATAAAATTATCCCCCCCCTCCCCCGTATCCATGTATAATTTACGAGCAGATGCACCAGCCAAATTGAAAGAAGCAGGATTTGATATGCACAGTTTTGTAATCTCATCGCGCAAAGAACTTGGTTTACCCGTTTATTCAATGCGTACCGAGTCCAAGTGGAAGGAGTCGTTGAAGTTAGACAAGCGGAGGTCAGAAACTACTTCCAGAAGTCTGGATTAGATGTTCTCGACTGACAATCTGAGAGATTTTATTGCCGCTTGGCTCTCATCTTTTGCTATTCCTACACCGCAATTCCGTATTTCTGTACTTCACTTGCCAGAGTGAAGTACGGGTTATCGAAATCTTTGGGATGAAGGCAAACTGTTTGGATGCGCATGTCGACTTTTTTTCCTTCAAGGAGAAACTGGATATTTTCCTGATGTTTAGTCGCTTTAAAGGGATCACATAAAATAGCAATATCAATATCGCTCTGCTCGTGTGATGATCCGCGAGCAACGGAACCAAAGAGGTAGACCTGCCTGACCGGAACGCCTTTACTCTTGAGCCTGTCACGGAGAGACCTAGCCGCACGCAATCCTTCTAGCGTTTTCATGTGGAGAGTAGGGAAAGCATTGTTTGTACTTGGCCGATCCAAAATGCACTGTTCTTCTTTGTGGCTTCCGCCTCTGCCCACTCGATATCATCGTATCTCGCGGTGACGGCATACTCCGTAAGACTCGCCAAGGCTGCCTCCTGCTCATCGTTCCACTGAAAATCCAACCGCGATGCGAGTGCCAAAAGATCATGTGTAGGTGGCGGATTGTCCTCTTTCTGGAGAATATAAACAGCTTTCAGCGACTTCTCGACCGCAAGATGGCAGTGGAAGAGCGCAAGAGCATATTCGCCCGCTTGATGTGCAAGCTCTGCAAGCTTGAGAGAAGCCCGAGAACCACGTCTCCAGTGCGCAATCGTATCTTCCTTGGTCATGCTCATAGTATAGCAGATCAAACTAACACACTGTACTGCACCCCCCGAATCAGAAATTTTTGTAAGTGGTCACTGACCCTGCGGGAGAGGCAGTAGCACGGCCATCGTGGCCGTGTTAAATGCACACGGGCTGGAAGCCCCTCGTGCTACGCAACGAAAATGAGACAAGAGCATTAGTGCGGGATAAAATGAAGACCGTTTTTTCCCCGCAGACGGGACGCCGCGTCCCGAGGGATAGGCATAAGTTTCCTCGTTCTAAAATTCATCACTAAAAACATGGCACTTTCTCCGTAATTCGATC
>CAZLUK010000052.1:0-2202 GCA_964562735.1 uncultured Candidatus Peribacteria bacterium | reverse complement strand
GTCACCGTGGAGGAGTTCGCCGATCTGCAGTGTCCCGCCTGCAGGGGGGCAAAGCCTCTCGTCAATGCCATCATGGAGAAGTATGGTCGGCAGATCCGCTTCGACTTCAAGCACTTCCCGATTCGCAGCATCCATCAGTATGCGATAGTCGCAGCGGAAGCCGCCGAGTGCGCCGCCGATCAGGGAAAGTTCTGGGAATTCGAGGAACTTGCCTATGAAAAACAGCCGGAGCTCAATAAGAACGCGCCGACCGCGTGGGCGAAGAGCCTTGGTCTCGATATGGATCTCTTCAAGCGTTGCACGGGTTCGAGTATCAAGAAGAACGTGGTTATGGACGATTACGACGAAGGCCGGAAGAGAGACGTCCAAGGGACGCCGACCTTCTTCGTGAACGGCAAAAATGTTGCATCCACGTTAGAAGCACTCAGCGCAGCCATTGACGAAGCCTCGAAGGGCGCTATGCAGCGCCTCTGATTTCCCCTTATTATTTGATGAGACGATTTTCAAGAATCATTTGGCCCGTTGGAATAGTTGTAATTGCTGCTATTGGCATCACGAGTTTTCCTGCGAGCGAAACTCCCTCGGAAATTTTGCAAGCTCCAGATGATCGATTGCATAGAAAAAGTGAACCTGTAGTGGATTTTGACACCGAGATAAAACAAATTGCCGAAGAACTCACAAATGTCATTCGAAAAGTAGACACGTCTTGGTCATTTAGCCTCGGCATGGCAGCTCCACAGATCGGCTACAACAGACGACTTGTAGCGCTCAAAGAGTCGTACGGTAACTATTTGCTTATGGCTAATCCTGAAGTCATAGAGCAAAAATGGTCTTTCTTTTCACCTTCGAGATGTTTCAGCCTTAAAGGCGTTCATTTCTTGAAGAGATATTTCTGGATGAAAGTTCGTTTCCAGGATCTCGACGGAAACAAAAGTGAAATAGTGTTTCGAGGCCCGAAGGCAGCAACAATGCAGCAAGAAATCGACCATCTCAATGGCATTCTTCTTACTGACTATTAGCCATGTCTACACACTCCTCCCACACCGGCCATCTCCAGCCAGAAGCATGCTTTGCCGTCGAGAATCTCTATTCGGAACGGACATCTCTCTATCACTTCATCTTCATGACCCTCTATCGATATCATCGACAGATAGAGAATTTTCTCCAGAAAGGAGCGTACGTGAGATCGGGGATGCGCGTTCTCGATGCTGGATGTGGTTCGGGTCTTGTGACGAAGAAGTTACATGGCATGACAGAAGAGAAGCATTGTACTGATATGACTTTCCACGGCTTTGATCTGACTCCTGCTATGCTCGCGAGATTTCAAACATGGATCGTTGAGAACAATCTTCAGAATGCTATTGAAGTTATGAGAGCCAATGTGCTCGATTTGCAGGTACTTCCAGAAGACTGGAAGGACTATGATCTCATCGTGTCAGCATCGATGCTGGAATACATTCCCAAAGATCAACTTCCCATTGCACTGGGAAATTTGGCAGGACGTCTGAACAAAGACGGTTCACTGCTTCTCTTCATCACCAAGAAGAACCTGATAACACAGTATCTTGTAGGGAAATGCTGGAAAGCCAACCTTTTTGTGGAAGGTGAGATGGATACTCTACTTCGTCAGATTGGCTTCCGCACTATCGTACGTAAACTCTTTTCTGGGCCATACCGATACGCAAACTATTCAACAATCGCGCTCGAAGCGCGTCTGTCTTCATAATTATGAATACTCGTTCTACCATGACTGGTCGCACCTCCCCCCTTCGGCTGATCACCGCATCTCTCTTCACCGCAGTCCTCGCGGGAACGTGGGACGTGTGGTGGCACGGAGCCCTTGGACGGGAGAGTTTCTGGTCGCCGCCGCACCTCCTGCTGTACTCCTCGGTGATTGTCGCGGTCGGGGCGGGATACTGGGGATGGCGGCGTACGCGAGATCGGTCATGGAAGTGGCTTGCAACAATGCTCATGCTGATTCCCGCCTCAGCGCCGTTCGATGAACTCTGGCACCGGATCTTCGGCATAGAACCGGCGAACAGCCCGCTCATCATCTGGAGTCCGCCGCATGTCACGCTCGTACTCGTTCTGATTGTGAGTTTTCTAATGCTCTTCTTCCGTCTCGCGCGGGAAGAGTCCGATGTCATTGCACGACACTTGCTGCAGAGTGCATCTCTTGCTTGTGTGCTAAGCTTGTTGTTC
>CAZLUK010000051.1:0-4978 GCA_964562735.1 uncultured Candidatus Peribacteria bacterium | reverse complement strand
AAGACCTGAGACTTGAGACCTGAGACTTGAGTAAAAATGGAATGATAGAAACTGTAGAGCATCCTATGCAGTTCGTCAGCTTTTGTTAGAATCGGTTTTACTTTGCTCTCTTCAGAAAATTTTTGTCTCATCGAAATATGAAGCTGTGTTTCAAGTTCTGCAAGCGACCCTTTCGCTATCAAAATGAAGTTTGCAAACTCTTTTTCAGAAGTTCTTTGACTTCCTTCTGCAATATTCGAAGGAATAGAAACAGCACTCCGTCTCATTTGTGATGTAAGACCATATACTTCTTCTTTTGGAAAAACAGCAGACAATTTATAAACATCATCAACAATTTCCATTCCTTTCTGCCAAATCTTGAGCTCCTTGTATGACATTCCAATCATATTCTGATCATATCACAAGCAAACTACTCATGTCTCACGACTGTAGTCTCACGTCTCATACCAGCGTCATCATCTTCGTCTGATCCGGATTGTTCGCCTGTTCCTTATCGAAAGACTCTCGAGTTTCGTTTCTGCCACAGCCGAGTTCCCTAAGCATTTTTGGTGTTACCTCAGGTGTCGGATATTTGCCGGTGAAGCAGCCGTCCGAGAAGTGCCTGATTTTCGGATTGCCAACTCTGATTGCCCGGCGCATGTCATCAACGGTGTTGTAGAAAAGACCATCGCAACCGATCATCTTCTGGATCTCGGGGATCGTGTGGTTGGACGCGATTAGCTCGGTGGTCGTCGGGAGATCAATGCCGTACGGATCCGGGCCGATGATCGGCGGCGACGCTGAGGCGAAGTAGACTTTCTTGGCACCGGCTTTTCGGGCCATCTCGACGATTTTGCGGCTCGTGTTTCCACGGACAATGGAATCGTCGACAAGCAGCACACAGTTGCCCTTAAACTCCAGATCGATCGGGTGCAGTTTGAAGTTTAGGCTGCGCTTGCGGAGTTCCTGCCCGGGCATGATAAATGTGCGGCCGATATAGCGGTTTTTTACGAAACCTTCGCGATAACGCACCTTCAGCTTGTCGGCTAGGCCGGCCGCTGACGGTCGGCCGGTATCCGGAATCGGGATAACGGAATCAATGTGGATTCCGGCAGCTTTGATCTGCTTCGCGAGCATTTCGCCCATGCGGACTCTCGCCTTATAGACGTTGACGCCGTCGATGGTGGAATCCGGAGCGGCCAGATAGACCCACTCGAAGATGCACGGGTTTAATTCACCCTTCTTCACCACCCGCGAGTGTAGCCGGTTCTGTTTGTCGATGAATACGACTTCGCCCGGCTGAACGTCGCGCATGAATTCGTAATCCATCGCCTTAAATACCGTATTCTCGGACGCAAGCATGTACTCGTACTTCATCCCGTAGCGCTTGCGGCCGAGCTGAAGCGGGCGGATGCCGTACGGATCACGGAAGCCGACGATGCCGTGGCCACCAATCAAAGCAACCGCCGAGTAGGCGCCTTTGCATCTCCGCATCACGGTCTTCACGGAGCGGAAGACATGTTCGGGATTTAAGTTTCTGGGGCGCTGTTTCCTAAGAGCGAGCGAAAAAACATTGAGCAGTACTTCGCAGTCCGAGTTTGTATTGAAGTGACGGTAGTCTTGTTCTTTTATTTCTTTCGCAAGCCGAACGGCATTTGTAAGATTTCCGTTGTGGGCGAGTGCCATCCCGAAGGGCGAATTTACAAAGAACGGTTGCGCCTCGAATTCACTGCTGCAACCAGCAGTTGGATAGCGGACGTGTCCGATGCCCATGGGGCCCTTCAGTCGCTGGAGTGAGCTTGTGTGGAAGATTTCGCTTACCATGCCCGTGGATTTCTTTAAATGAAACTGGCTATCGTACGTCACGATTCCCGCAGCATCCTGGCCGCGGTGTTGCAGCACAATCAGTCCGTCATACAGATCCTGGATGACGTCGCGGTAGCCGGAGACTGCAATGATCCCGCACATAGGAGTTAAGAGACTTGAGACTTGAGACTCGAGACTCGAGACTCGAGACTTGAGTTTGTAGGAGCGAAAGCAGAAACGAGTGAGGCGACTTTCTCATGTCTCATGTCTCGAGTCTCGTGACTGTTAAGGCTCGCCTTGTCCCAGAAAAGGGAAAGGCTGTGGGGAAGGGGTGTACCCACCATAGGTGCATGGTACAGTGATGGGGAGGCATTGTGAAGAGGGCTTTCAGGCGCTACACTAGGCCATCTCATTCATCCTCATGGAATTCAGAACCATCGCTATTATCGCGCATATCGACCATGGCAAAACCACGCTTGTGGACCAAATCCTGAAACAGGGCGGTGCTTTCTTGGCGCATCAGCAGGTGGAAGAGCGCATCATGGATAGTAACGATCAGGAGAAAGAACGCGGTATTACGATTTACGCCAAGAACTGTTCTATCCTCTATAAAGCGACGAAGATCAACATCGTCGATACTCCCGGTCATGCCGACTTCGGATCCGAAGTGGAACGCGTGCTCCGGATGTGCGATTGTGTGCTGCTGCTGGTAGACGCGTTCGATGGCCCGATGCCGCAGACTAGGTTCGTGCTCAAGAAATCTCTGGAGATGGGCATTCGTCCGATTGTCATCATCAATAAAATTGATCGTCCGGGGTCTGATCCGGAGAAGGCGCTTTCGCAAGTTTTCGATCTCTTCATTCAGCTCGGCGCCAACGACACGCAGCTCGATTTTCCCTACGTCTTCGCCATTGGCCGTGACGGAGTTGCCAAGCTCAAGCTCACGGATGAATCCAAAAACTTAAACCCGCTTTTCGATCTCATTCTGCGTGAAGTGAAGCCCGGAGCGAACGATGCGAGTAAGCCGCTCAGAGTCCAGCCGGTGAATCTGGAGTACGACGCTTTCTCCGGACGCACTGCAATCGGACGTATCACGGACGGTACGGCGATGCAGAACCAGAACGTCTTCGTCATCAAACCGGATGGCACCTGCAAACCGGGCCGCATCACCAAAATTCAGGTGTACCAAGGAGTGAATCGCGCTGAAGTAAAAGAAGCCGCCGCCGGTGATGTCATCATGCTCTCCGGTTTGCCGGAGGTGTACGTCGGCGACACCATCACGACGCAGCCGGACGCAGAGCCGTTGCCGGTCATCAAAATTGACCCGCCGACGGTCTCCATGGATTTCATAGTTAACAACTCGCCGTTTGCCGGTAAGGAAGGCACGCTCGTGACGACGCGTCATATCCGCGAGCGCCTTGAAAAAGAACTCGAGACTAACGTGGGGCTCAAGATCGAGGTGGGGGATCGTACGGACGCTTTCCGCGTCTCCGGTCGTGGAGAAATGCATCTCGGTGTGCTCATCGAATCCATGCGCCGTGAGGGATTTGAGCTTGCGGTGTCTCGTCCGGAAGTCATCACCCACATGGAAAGCGGCGTGAAGATGGAACCGTTCGAAATGGCCTACATCGATGTCCCTGAAGAAGTATCCGGCACTGTCATCCAAAAGCTTGGACTGCGCAAAGGACTCATGCAGAACATGGAGACGAAAAGCGGCATTGCACGTCTAACGTACGAGATCCCGACCCGCGGCCTGCTCGGTTTTAGAAACGATTTCATCATTGATACCCGCGGCAACGGTATTCTGACGCACGCGTTCAGCAAATTCGCCCCGTACGCCGGCGATATGCCCAGCCGAAGCACCGGTTCCATTATATCGGCGATTACCGGGCAGTCCGTGGCGTTTGCGATCTTCCAGCTCCAGGAACGCGGCACATTCTTCATTGGTTCCGGTGTTCCGGTCTACGAAGGCATGATCATCGGTGAATCCCCCAATGGCATGGACATCATGGTGAACGTCGGCAAGGAGAAGAAACTCAGCAATATGCGTTCGTCCGGCGCCGATGAGGCCATTCGTCTCGTTCCGCCGCGCATCATGACGCTCGATGGCGCGCTCGAGTACATCCAGGATGACGAGCTTGTGGAAGTCACACCGACGAGCATTCGTCTCCGGAAGAAGCTTCTCAATGAAACGGATCGGAAGAGGGCAAAGAAGTAGTAAGAAGAAAGTAGTAAGTAGTAAGTAACTAATTTACTACAGAGTGTTTTTTCGTTCTTACTACTTATTTCTTACTACCTACTACTTTTTCCTGTCTCTTCTTCGCGTTCACACAATTTCTGATTAAACTTGCAACGGTGAGCGGACCGACACCTCCCGGAACAGGCGTTATGGCGGATGCAACCGAGCTGACGGCATCAAAATCGACATCCCCGCAGAGCAAGCCATCTACTCGTGATACGCCGATATCGATGACGACCACACCCGGCTTTACCATCTCTTTCGTGATCATCTTTGGAGAACCTACCGCAGCACAAAGAATATCGGCCTGACGCGTGAGTTCGGCGAGGCTTTTGGTTTTGCTGTGGCAGATTGTGACTGTGGCCCCGCGGTTGAGGAGCATAATCGCCAGCGGTTTGCCCACAATGTTACTGCGGCCGACGATCACGGCGTGTTTGCCTTCGATTGCGATATTATAAAACTTCAGTATCTCGATGATGCCTGACGGAGTAGCGGGCGGCAGATGTTCAAACTCGGTCGAAAGAAACATTTTGCCTAGATTATAAGCCCCGAATCCGTCGATGTCTTTTTTTGGATCAATCGCTCGGATCACTTCTGGGACATGTGGTTGCAGATGCTTCGGAAGCGGCAGCTGGACGATGAAGCCCGTGACGTCGGAATTTTCATTGAGTTCACCAATCAGTTTCATCAGTTCTACGAGTGACGTTTTCTCACTCAAGTGCTTATGCTCATGCCGCAGTTTCACCGATTCACAGCTCTTCAGCTTTTGTTTGATGTAACTCGTGCTCGCCGGATCGTCGCCCACTTGTACTATGACAAGCTTGGGATCCAATTTTTTAATATCAGCCTTTAATTCCTCAAGAATTTTTTCCGCAACAGGTTTGCCGGAGAGGAGCAGGGCGGACATGGAATGATCGTAGCGCAACCAGACTAAGCTTCAAGTTCTATTGATTC
>CAZLUK010000050.1:0-2655 GCA_964562735.1 uncultured Candidatus Peribacteria bacterium | reverse complement strand
TTCGACCACAGTCGGCGCACGACCAAGCAGAGATTCGATCTTCCGAGCCTCTTCGACCGTGAGTCCGATGGAATATTTTTTGAGGGAAGCGCACACATCGTCGTCCGTCATCGACGAAAAGGGGAGTGAGGGGGCTTCCATGCGTGGATGATACGGAAAATCACTCGATATGACAATACACTCGGTTTTCCAGTACCGTATGCATATGCAGTTGCCACGCATTTTCCGGCAGGACCATATTATCGGTGGTACGGTTATTTTAGCGCTTACACAGTTTGGTGCGTCGCTTGCAGGATTCGTACGCGATGGCGTCTTTAACCGCGCACTCAGTCCCGACATCACCGACGTTTACTTTGCCGCATTCCGACCAAGTGATTTTCTCTTTCAGACCTGCATCATGGCGGCAATGGGCACGGTGCTCGTCCCTGTTCTTGCCGGATACAAGGCTCATAAAAAATCCGGCGAAATCTCCAAAGTACTCAGCGGCAGCATGCTACTGGCAGGAGTCGTGTTTGGAGTGATCGCTCTGCTGATGGGAATTTTCCTGCCAATTCTTGCGCCGCTTCTTGTGGACTTCGAAGGCGAGAAGCTCAACTACTACGTTCAGTTCGGACGCATCGCGCTGCTCAGTAACTTTCTCTTCGTGTTCGGCAATACGCTGGGCCAGTACCTGATCACATCGCAGCGCTATTGGATCTACGGCATCACGCCGATTGTGTATACCGCGGGCACGATACTGGGAGCCCTGTTGCTGACGCCGTATATTGGCGTGTATGGACCGATTGTCGGCACGGTCTGTGGGACGGCGGTATACGTGATTCTCAGACTGCTCGTTGCGCTTCGTCTGGGATTGAAAATTTCGATGAGTTTCTGGCATCCCGATTTTCCCTCGATGGGAAAGCTGATGCTGCCACGCGTACTGTCACTCGGCGCAATGCAATTTCAGCTCCTGATGTTCGACAAAGTCGCATCGGGGTTGGGAGATGGATCCGTTTCGATTAACGCATACGCGCGCAACTTTCAGTCGGTGCTGGTTGGTGTCACAGGCATCGCGCTCGCGCAATCGGCCTACTCGCTCCTGGGCCAGTCCGCCGCATGGGGCAATGCAAAACTTTTCCGTAAATATCTCCTCTGGGGTATCGGTGCGCTGCTCGTGATCACAATTCCGGGGAGCATTTTGCTCGTCTTGTTTGCGCCGATCGTCGCAACAGTTCTCGGAATCGAAGCGATCAAAATCTTCTCAATGGCGCTCTTCGTGTACGCTTTTAGCATCCCATTCGAGAGCATGAATCACCTGCTCCTACGGGCTTTCTATGCCACCAAGCACACACTGATCCCCGCGATAGCTGCTGTCCTGAATGCCATTGCGGCCGTCGGCGTTGCTTTCTGGTTCTCGCAGCAATTCGGCATTTATGCGATCGGTCTTGGTTTCACGTCCGGCCATGTCGTCCAACTCCTCGCGCTTGGATTGATGCTGCCACACGCGCTGAAACGAGTGAGAGAAAAGAGCGATCAGCGGTGAATTTCGAAAGACGTGCACTGCTCGTTCGGAGCTGCCGTCTTCGTTACAGCTTCGACCTGAGCATTTGGCGGCCCCTGCCTGCACCACGCTTCCAGTTTGCTCAATTGATCCCCAATACCCTCAGCGTGGATTTCGACCGAGCCGTCGGGATTGTTGCCGACCCAGCCCTTGATTCCAAGTTCATTAGCCACGCGTTTTGTCTCGGCGCGGAAAAAGACGCCCTGCACAAAGCCAGTTATTATTAAATTGCAAGCAGACATGCTCACCATGATCTTCTGATGGCTATTCAGGCGTCAATCGAAACTGATCGCAGTCGTCGCCTGTATGCTGCTGACAATTTCTGAAATGTTGTCTGCAATTCCCTGAGAAGCATTTGCATTTGGTGCAGCAAAATCCACTCGAAAAATAGCTTTTTGTTGTTCTTGTGTGGTTTGTCTGAAACCTATGACATGTCCGCCTGATTGAGCCAGATCGGCTAATTTACATAAAAAATCCGCTGTAATACCCCTAAGACTTTTTGTATCTGCAACCTCAAGTCTTACTTCACATGAAGTACGATGCTGTAGTCCTTGCATATCGGCTGTCGCAGCAAATGCTGCCACTGCGGCTGTTTCCCTCTCAGATGAAATAGAAGTCATATGTATGCGGAAAATTATTTCTTCTTCACCTGCGTAAAATCCAGCTCGACCGGCGTCTCGCGATCGAAGATCAGGACTGCCACCGTCAGCTTGCCCTTGTTCACGTCCACTCCCTGAATGCCGCCCTCGTAGTTCTTGAACGGTCCGTCAACGATCACCACCAGATCGCCGATCTGGAAATCGCTCTTGAACTTCGCTTCCAACTCGCCCACTCTGCGCTCGATCACGCCGTATTCCTCGGGGCTCACCGGCACGGGGATATTGCCCGAGCCGACGAAACCGGTGACGTTCGGGGTATTGCGGACCACGTACCAGCTGTCATCGGTGACCATCATGTCCACCAGCACATAACCAGGGAAAAGTTTGCGCTCCTCCTCCACGGGTTCGCCCTTCTTGAAGACGAGTTGTTTCTCTTTGGGCACCTGTACGGCAAAAATGTAATCCTGCATGCCAAGGGATTCAACGCGCTGTTCGAGCGCTTGTTTGACGCTGTCT
>CAZLUK010000049.1:0-2652 GCA_964562735.1 uncultured Candidatus Peribacteria bacterium | reverse complement strand
CGCAGACGGGACGCCGCGTCCCGAGGAAGAAGTATAAGTTTCCTCGTTCTCACAAAAACATGGCACTTCTCGGACATTGTTCTGTCCGTTTGTTAACCAGCGATTTAAATCGCTGGTTAACAAACGGCGAATGTGAATCTTGTGCAGGGGTATCGGTTACTTTTGCGGGACGCGGCGTCCCGTCTGCGGGAATTATTGAAATTGTGTTTCTCCCGCAGCTTTGCTTTTGATCCAATTAATCCAGGTGGGGAATGGGGAATTACTCACCAGTAACTCTTGGAGAAACATGGGTTTTCTGCTATAATGTTCCGATGGCTGAAAACCCGACAAAACCCGCAGAGATCAAAGTAAAACCAATTTCCCCCGTTGCAGGGAAATTGCTCGGTGTGCTCGACGAACTCCTCGGTCTCCATGCCAACGTGGAGGAAGTACTGAAGAAGAGCGATGAACAGGATTCCGAGCTGACGAAGAACGAAAAAGACATCGTGCACCGCTACGAGGAAGGACTACAGAAACTTTTGGACGTTATCGCACCGGCTGCACTGAAATTCGACCGTGCAACAATCCAAATCAATGAACAACTTGTGGCTCGCAGCTTCTACACCTACAACTGGCCGAGCCAGATCTATCCTAACTGGATGAGCCAGCTCATCAACTTCGACATTCAGATTGATCTCTCGATGTTCATCTATCCGGCATCGAACAAAGTTATTCTGAAAATGCTCCGCAAAAAAGTCGCTGAAATGCGCTCCAGTATCCGCATGCTCCAGCAACGCGGTATCGTACGCGATCCAACACTGGAAGCTGCCCTGCAAGATGCCGAAGAACTCCGTGACTTACTTGCTCGCGGATCGGAGAAACTCTTCCAGCTCGGCTTCTACTTCACGATCTACGCCGAGAACGAAGCCAAACTCAAGAAAGTTCAAACCGACGTAGAAGCGATTCTCGGCGGCAAGCTAATCCTCACTAAGCCCACCGCGTTCCAGATGGAACACGGCTGGAACAGCTGCCTGCCGTACTGTCTGGACGAACTCGACTTCAATCGCAACATGAACACTCAAGCACTTGCCACGAGTTTTCCATTTAGCTCTTCGGATCTCACAGACGATCACGGCATTCTCTACGGCATCAATCGCCATAATGATTCCCTCATCATCTTCGACCGCTTCGATCTGCCGAACGCCAACGCCAATGTGTTCGCCGCCTCCGGAGCTGGTAAATCGTACGTCGTGAAGCTCGAAATCCTGCGTTCTTTGATCTATGGCGTACAGGCCTTTGTGATCGATCCGGAGAATGAATACGTGGATCTCTGCCGCACCGTCGGCGGAGCCACGATTCCGATTTCACTCCAAAGCTCACACCGCATTAACCCGTTCGATCTGCCGCTCGCTGTCCGCGGAGAAGATGCTGAAGTCGGTGAAGTGCTCCGCAGTGCCGTCATCAGCCTCCACGGACTCTTTAAACTCATGTTGGGTAGCATCACACCGGCTGAGGAAGGCATCCTCGATAAGGCGATTCTGGATACCTACGCGCTCAAGGGCATCACACTCCAATCACTGGAACCAGGCAAGATGGAACCTCCGACACTACATGACCTAATTGATGTGTTAATGACTAGTCAGGGCGGCGAAGGCATGGCCCAGACGCTGCAAAAATACACGACTGGAAGTTTCTCGGGTCTCTTTGATAGGCCGACGAACATCGAACTAGACAAAGAGATGGTGGTATTCCAGATCCGCGACCTGGAAGATATTTTACGACCGATCGCGATCTACGTCGTGCTCACGTACCTGTGGAACCGCATCCGCTCAGAAATGCGCAAGCGCCTCCTGGTTATCGATGAAGCGTGGAATCTCATGCAGTACGAGGACTCCGCGCTCTTCCTTTACGGACTCATCAAGCGCGCCCGCAAATACTACCTCGGCGTCACCACGATCACCCAGGACATCGATGACTTCATCAACTCACCGTACGGAAAACCGATAATTTCAAATACGTCGCTACAACTACTTCTAAGGCAATCGGCCGCAAGCGTCGATAACCTCGCCAAACTTTTCTATCTGACCGAAGGCGAGAAGTATCTGCTTTTGAATTCCGGTGTCGGACAAGGACTCCTGTTCGCCGGAAACACGCACGTTGCCATCCAGGTAGTAGCGAGCCCGACCGAACACACGATCATCACGACAAAACCGGAGGAAGTCATGAAAAAGAAGGCTGACGAGAAGGCTAGGGCGCAGGAGCAGGCTGAGGAGAAATAAAGAGACATTTCGTTCCCGCACGTCTCAACCGTATCGACTTCGAGGATGCGAACCAGGGATTCCACATCAATGAGAGTCACTTTTTGTAACGTACGACGGAAAATTCTCAAAATCGTCGATCGACCCGCAGCGTAGTCCATTGGAAAATTCTCACGGCCTCAGCGTCACCGTGGGCATGAACGAGACCAGAATAGCTCGAAATATTGCACCTATTTGTTCGTGCGAGCACGCGATGCCAGACGCGCTTCTGTAATCGTCGATGCGTCGGATACAGCATGCTTGCGAGGAACTTCAAGCCTTCTCTGCATGGATGAATCTATTCGTTGCTGGAATTCATATCGAGTGAATGGTACCCCTGTAGAAATTTTTTCTCGTGTTCACGGCACTCGACCGC
>CAZLUK010000048.1:0-16349 GCA_964562735.1 uncultured Candidatus Peribacteria bacterium | reverse complement strand
TTCAACGGGAGCGGGTTTCCTACCCGCGGTTGGAGAGTCTCAGCTATGATCAACAAACGCAGGTAGGAAACCTGCTCCTGTATGTGGAAGTGATTTCTTGACTTAAATGCAGTCGTTCTGCAAGGTCAGTGACCACTTACGGCGCACTCACAAAAGTCATAAGTCCTTCAGTCACAAGCCGCAAGTAAAAATTCACATGATTGCTGGTGGACTGATACACAAGGTAGTTAATCACGAATCGGCTGATGTTTTTAAAGGTTTCCCAAGCGGGAGGGCAGGAAGGTAAGGAAAGGCAGGAAAGGCAGAAAGGTTTTGTTGCTCTTTGCTACACCTTTCTGCCTTTTCTCACTTTTCTGCCCTTTCTGCCTTCTGTTTGCAGAAATGTAAAATGGGCATCAGCCGATTCGTGAGTTCATTCTACACAAGGTCTTGTAACCCATGCTAACGTACGTTACAATGTACGTATGAACAAATTCATGACCGCCACCGAGGCCAGCAAGAATTTCTATACTGTTATTGATCAAGCCGAGCACCCGGGGGTTGCTGTGGTTATTACTCATGAAGGTATCCCTAAGGTGGTCGTTATGTCCTTTGAGGAACATAAGGGCTGGAAGGATACAATGGAAATCATGTCTGACCCTGAGTTGGATCAAGAGCTTGAAGAGGCGGTAAAGGACATGAAGGCGGGAAATTTACATAAGAACACCATTAGCCTTGATGAGGTGAAAAAGAGACTAAAACTGTGAGTATGTACGCGCTTGAAGTAAAAACGAAGGCGCAGAAGCAGTTGGAATTTTTTCCAAAGAAAGATCAGCGGCGAGTACTGATGGCGTTTGAAGTTCTTAAAGAGAATCCGACGGCTGGAAATCAATTAGAGGGAAAGTACAAAGGTTTGCGCTCGCTACGGGTGTGGCCGTACCGCATTCTCTATGCCATTGATCACAGCATTATCACAGTGACCGTGGTGAAGATAGGGCATAGGAAGGATGTATACAGATAGAAAATCTTCGCAAAAAACCGCTGATTCGCTTGACTTAAAAACGCTCCGTTCTATCCTGACCGCAGTGCATTCCCGTGTCGCCGTTCTCAGGCAGCAGTCAGTCATCCCGTTCGCGGTCGCTTTTGCGGCTCTCGGCGCTTTTGCCTGCGCTTGGTATTTTTTTACGATCGCCTAACTCTCTTCCAGGACTCTGAGCCGTCGCTCCCCTAAGAAGAGAGAGCGGGTGCTTTCCGAATGCTCCTGTTTATACCTACTAACCACTTACCACTCATACCATGCTCATCGTACTCAAAGCCAAGAATAATAAGCCGCTCCTGCAAGAAATCCAGGATCTTCTCGCGTCCAAGTATGGCTGTGCCTCGCATGTCATCGGCGAGAACCAGCGCGTGCTAGCCGTCACTGGGGATACTTCGGCGGTTGAGCTTGAGTTACTGCGGAGTCTGGAAGGCGTCCGTTCGGTCGATCGTGTCGAAAGACCGTACAAGCTCGCTTCTCGTGAGCGCAAGAACCGGACACTCATTGAAGTCTCTAAAAACTGCGTCATCGGGGATCCGAAGAGTGTCGTCATCATTGCAGGTCCGTGTTCCATCGATTCAGAAGGCCAGCTCGATGAGTCAGTCGCGATGGCGAAAGAGCGCGGCGTGAAGATCCTCCGCGGTGGTGCATTTAAGCCGCGCACCGGTCCGTACTCGTTTCAGGGCAAGGGCTTGGAAGGTTTGAGGATGCTCCGGAAAGCTGGTGACAAGTACGGTATGAAGATTATTTCCGAAATCATGAAGGCTGAAGATTTGCCAGCATTTGAGGAAATGACGGACATACTCCAAATCGGTGCCCGTAACATGCAGAACTATGAGCTTCTGAAAGCCGTTGGAAAATCGAAGAAACCGGTGATGCTAAAACGCGGACTGGCTGCAACACTGGAAGAATGGCTTCTGGCTGCGGAATACATCCTCTCTGGAGGTAACCAAAACCTCATGCTCTGCGAACGCGGAATCCGCACATTTGAGGAAGAAGTCCGTTTCACGCTGTGCTTGGGATCCGTGCCGGCTCTCCGCGAGCTCACCCATCTGCCGATCATCGTCGATCCCAGCCACGCGATGGGCAAAACCCGCTGGGTGAAAGACGCCGCGCTGGGCGCAGTCGCCGTCGGCGCCGACGGACTCATGATCGAGATCCATCCGCGTCCACATGAATCCAGCTGCGACAGCGCGCAACTTCTGGATCGCGAGCATTGGAATGAGTGTATGGATTTCGTGGTTGCCGTTGCGAAAGCAATTGGGAAAGGCATCGTTTGATCGTCGTTTTCTTGTTCGATATCTTGTATCCTGCTGCATCTTCTCCTCATACTCATGATTGTCGATAACGAGCAACAAGCGAACGAGCAAACACGTAACGTCTTGCATCGTATGACTCTCACCCCACCGGCACGTAATAATCTAGGAACAGAAATCTATATCGGCTCCGGAGCCCTGGGAATTGCGAAGAATGTCGCGAAAGGCCATGACCGGATCGTCATTCTTTATGATACAGGAATAACATCGGTTGCAGAAAAAATAATCGATTCGATTGGCGACTGCGTCCGGATTCCTGTCAAAAGCGGTGATGCCTCAAAGTCATTTACCGAGGTTGATCGGATTATTTCGGTGCTGCTTGAGGCCGATTGCAGCCGTAAAACACTTCTCTTCTGTATCGGTGGAGGGATGATATCCGATCTCGGCGGCTTCATCGCGAGCGTCTTCATGCGCGGTATTCCCTGCGTCCTAGCCCCGACAACGTTGCTTGGCATGGTGGACGCTGCGATTGGCGGAAAAACAGCCGTGAATGCGGGCCAAAAGAAAAATATGATCGGTACAATCTCACATCCGTCATCAGTTTTCATAGATACTGATCTGTTGCAGACATTGCCTGCTTCACAGCTTGCAGAAGGGCTCGCCGAGGTTATTAAAATCGCCGCAATCATTGATCGTCCGTTCTTCGAGTGGCTGGAGGACATAATGCCGGATATCCTGAAACGGACACCTGAAATACTGGAGGAATGCGTCCTGCGTGCCGTCACGGCTAAGGTAAACATCATCCAAGCTGACGAGCACGACCGCGAGGAGCGTCTGCTCCTTAATTTTGGCCATACAATCGGTCATGCGGTAGAAGCGCTTTCCATGTACAAGATTTCTCACGGCAACTGCGTCAGTATCGGCATCGCAGCCGAAATGAAGCTTGCGAATTTCAGTGAATCAGATCGGGTCATTAAGCTGCTTGGCATTGCCGGACTTCCACTCGTAATTCCCGTTTCTATGAAACCTGAGAATCTGTGGCGCGTCATGCAGTCTGATAAGAAGAATGAAGCCGGGGCTGTGCGCATCGTGGTACCGAAGCGTCTGGGTGAGGGATCGGTACAGGTGCTCACGCAGGAAACGTTTCTTACACTGTTCCGATGAATCAGGTTTTCCGTGTGCCGGCGATGCGGCTACCCGCCGACTGCGAGCTTCTGCTTCCGGGTTCCAAGTCTTACGCGAATAGGGCAATTGTCTGCGCGTGTCTTTGCGCTGTCCGCACGATGATCCGGAATTCGACGCCGTGCGACGATGTTTTGGTGATGGTCGAGAACTTGAAGAAGTTAGGTTTCAACATTGAGTGGGTACATGAGCAGAAAGGAGAATTAAAGATTGTTGGAGGTATGCCGAAGCAGCGTGGTAAAGCGACGCTCGATTGCCACAATGCGGGCACCACACTCAGGTTTCTCGCGTCCATTGCATCACTTATTCCTGGGGAGTGGACGCTCACGGGTGACGTCCATATGAAGCAGCGTCCCATCGGAGACCTTGTGCAAGCCCTGAGGGCGCTTGGCGTTGATATTCAAGATACGAACGGGTGTCCGCCACTCCGGATCGTCGGTGGGACTATTCGTGGCTCACATGTCCTCCTGAAAGCTGATCAGAGTAGTCAGTTTTTGACCTCTCTCTTACTCGTTGCTCCGTTATGTCCGGAAGGTTTGATGATCGAAGTTGCGGGCGAGATTACGTCGTCTGGTTACATTGAGCTAACGAAGAAGGTCATGCAGGATTTTGGTGTTCACGTGAAGCAAGAAAAGAATACGTTCTTCGTGCAAAAAACTTCCGATGATTCCCCGGTACATACCAGAGCGGGTCTTCTGAACCGCAGCCCCTACTATGTCGAAGGCGACTGGAGCGCCGCAGGTGCTTGGCTTGTTCTCAGTGCGCTCACCGGCAGCCGTATCGTCATGCGCAGTCTTCGAACCGATTCAGTTCAGTCGGATCGATTGCTTCTAGGCATAATCACACGTTTACAGGCCGCTGGCGATCAGACGATCGATTGCTCAGAGGTTCCAGATCAAACGATGAATATAGCGGTATTTTCCGCTTTCCGTAGAGGAAAAACAACTCTCACCGGTATCAAGAATCTGAGGAAAAAAGAGTGTGATCGCATTCGCGTCACAGCGACTGAATTCAGAAAAGCAGGGGTCGATATCACCGAGCAAGGCGATAATCTCGTGATCCGCGGAGCCGGAAGTCTTGAGAAAATTTCTATAAACGCCAAAGCAGTGATTCTCGATCCGCACGACGATCACCGCATGGCGATGTGCTTCGTGATTCTAGGGATCATTCGCGGCAATGTCTCGATCAAGAATCCGGATTGCGTCTGGAAAAGCTATCCGACTTTTTTCATGGATTTGGAAAAAATTATCAGCGAAACCCGCACAATCACGGTCGTCGGCATGCGTGGCGTCGGCAAATCCGCTCTCGGCCGCAAGCTCGCTTCCAAAATCGGCCTCAGGCACGTCGACAGCGATCATCTTTTTCAGGACGCGCACGGTCCGATTAAGGATTTCATTGCCGCCAAGGGCTGGGACGAGTTCCGGAAAAAAGAAGAGGAGATCATCGTTGCTGCGGTTAGGCCCGGCATCGTCCTCTCGCTCGGCGGCGGAGCCCTGACCTCAGCCAAGACTCGTAAGCTCATCAAAGAAAAAACGATCGCCGTATGGCTGCAAGCCCGGGAGTCGGAGCTCGTCAAACGCCTCCAGAAAGGGAAGCGACCGCCACTCACCGATTTGCCCATCCACGAAGAAGTCCGCAAATTTCTCTTGGAGCGCGGCCCGCACTATCGCGAAGTCGCGGCGATCGAAGTGTCGCCGCAGCTACGGTTCGGGGAGCAGGTTACCTTCGTACTCCAGGCACTTCGGAAAATTTTTCTCGGTGCTCATTCCAAATCCCGACGCTGATGTTCATAGTCACACTTCCTCCGTCGGCCCAAAAAAATCCACGGAAGTTTGCCCTCATGGCCAAGCGCGCTGGTGTGGACATCCTTGAAATTCGTTCGGACCTCACACCGATGGTTCAGCCCTTCCATTCGCCACTGCCGCTCTTGGTAGCCCTTAAAACCTCGGATACTTCACTTTTGCGTTCACTCGAGCCTGCGTACATCGATATTGATGTCAACAATTCTGTTATTTATTCACTCGTCATACCAAAGGATGTGAAACTCATCCTAAGTTTTCATGATTATTCTAAGACTCCGTCCCTAGTTGTTCTCAGGAAAGTAGTACAAAAAATGTATTCATTAAAACCATGGATGCTGAAGCTGGCGACTGAAATTACCTCGTATAGCGACATTGTAGTTCTCTACGATCTACAGTCTTATATGAACAAAAAAAGTATACGGTCTACGGTGCTTGGCATGGGGCCGAAGGCTCATCTGACTCGCATTCTTTCACCGCTTCGCAGTACGTGGACGTATGCAACGATAGATTCAAAAGATGCCTCGGCATTTGGGCAGCTTCCGATATCGTTCTATCGGCTGACGGAAGGACGGAAAAACCCCAAGCTCTTTGGAATACTGGGGGGTCCGCACATCACCGCATCTCTTAGTCCTGTAGTTCATAACGCACTTTTTCTGCGCCATAATATCGATGCGCTGTATTCGTGTTTTCCAACGGAAATGGTCGAAAAATATTCCTCATCCCGTAGCAGCGGTTCGCAAACCGCTGGGAAATTTCTCCAGAACTGCGATTTGAGAATCGCAGCTGCGAGCAAAAAGAGTATCGTAGAAGTTTCTAAAAAAAATTCCCTGTCGACGATGAAGATATTCGAAAAACTTGGTATTCAGGGCTTGTCTGTGACCGCACCGTTCAAGCGGGATGCTTTCATGTTTGCTGACGTGCGTGATCTTATTTCTCAGAAGCTGGGCGTTGCGAATACGCTCGTCAAGAAACAAGGCAAGTGGCATGCCTACAATACCGATGTATTCGGGATACTGTATGGCTACCCAGAGCTCAAGCAAGCCAAAAAAATAGCCATCCTCGGTGCGGGTGGCGCAGTTCCTGCCATCATTGCAGCGGTAAAAATGGCTAATTCTAGGGCTGAAATTACTGTCTTTGCTCGTAATCCAAAGAAAGCTAAACAAGAACTATCAGACAGTTCTTTTAAAATTCTGCCACTGGATCATGCTCAAAAATCAGAAGCAGACATCGTCATCTGCGCCATATCTGAGGACGTCAAACTTCCGCTGCCCTCGCCTGCATTGTCGAAGTCTTTTGCGATCGATTTGCGGTACGGCAAAATTACGCAGTTCATGAAAGTAGCAGAGAAGAAGAAATATCACGTACAGGACGGAATGCCAATGCTCATCCGCCAGGCGCTCAAGCAATTTTACTATTTCACGGGAAAGTCTCCGAAGAAAGACGATCTGGAGTATCTTTCCTCCATCCTGCAACCATACTTACTAGCTTCCCGCTAACCGCTTCCCGCTCGCCCATGTCCAATTCTTTCGGTTCTCTCCTCACGATCACCACCTTCGGTGAATCCCACGGACTAGCACTCGGCGTCATCATTGACGGTTGCCCGGCTGGCATCGTGCTCTCTGAACAGGATTTCCTCCCCGAGCTTGCGCGTAGACGCCCGGGCCAAAGCGCCGTGACAAGCGCGCGTAAAGAGGACGACCTGCCGACGATTCTTTCGGGCGTCTTCGAGGGCCAGACGACGGGAATGCCGATTGCAATCACGGTGTGGAACACGAACCAGCAACCGGAGGCTTACGAGAAGCTCAGAAACGATCTGCGGGTTGGCCATGCTGATGGCACCTTCAAGAGCAAGTATGGCCACCGCGATCATCGCGGCGGCGGCAGGCAATCCGGACGAGAGACCGTGGCGCGGGTCATCGCGGGAGTGATTGCCCGCAAGATTCTTCCGAAGAGCACGAAGATTATCGGTCACACCGTGCAGATCGGACCACATGTGGCACAGGCGTTCCGGCCGGCGGAGATCGAAAGAAACCCCGTACGCTGCGCCGATCCGGCTGTTGCCAAGAAAATGGAGCAGTATATCTTAAAGCTAAAAAGTGAGGCTGATTCCACCGGCGGTCTCATCGAAATTCGGGTCAAACACTCGCCGAAAGATCTGGGCGATCCGGTATTCGACAAACTGAAATCGAGGCTCGCAAACGCTCTCATGACGATCGGGGCGGTCACTGGCGTTAGCTACGGTGCCGGTTTCCGTACGGCTTCGATGCGCGGCAGTGAGTACGTGCAGAACACCGAGAACTTCGGCGGCATGCTCGGGGGGATTTCAACAGGCGATGATCTCATCCTCCAGATCAGCATCAAGCCGGCATCGTCCATCGGACAAGTGGCCAAGGATGGCCGTCACGATCCGTGCATCGTCCCGCGGGTCATTCCGGTGGCCGAAGCGATGGTTGCGCTGGTACTTGCGGATTGTTTGCTGCTGCAGCGGGTGTATGAGCGAGCACAATGATCAATGATCAACTTTCAATCAATGTTCAATGATCAATTTCCAAACCACTCAGGAGAACGACAGTGCTTGATCATTGCAACATTGAAAATTCACTGGAAATTGATTATTGAAAATTCTTACCCTTCCCCTATGAACCTAGAAAACGAACACCTCACGATCCCGCTCATCCGCCAAGCCATCGATGAGGCCGATGACATTCTCCTCAAGGCACTTGCCGCGAGGTTTAGAGCAATTCGGCACCTCAAGATTATCAAGAACGAAACCGAGATGCAGATCGAAAGTCCATCACGTGAGGCGGAGCTCAAAGCGCGCTGGAAGGCCAAGGCGCAGGAACTCGATATTCTGCCAGAACTGGCACTTCTCATACTTGATTTCGTTCTGGCCGAAAGTAAGCGCATTCAGTCCGCATGATCGTATCCCCGAAGCTCTCCATCGGCATCATCGGAGGAACCGGAAAAACCGGTTCTCAGTTCGCGCGCTTGTTCCGTTCAGCCGGCTTCCGTGTCCGTGTCACGGGCGAAGCTACGAGAGCGAAGAATGCGAGCCTCATCAGAGATTGTGACATTCTTCTCTTTGCGCTGCCATTATCCTGCGCGGCGGAAATCATGCAGCAAGAACTGAAGACCGCGACTCGCAAAAATCAGCTCATTCTCGATGTCTCGTCGCTTAAAGCTCGTGAAACGGAGGCAATGCTCTCGGCTCGCGGCGAAGTCGTCGGCATGCATCCGCTATTCGGTCCCGGAACGGAGGCTGCGGGCGAGCGTGTTATTCTCTGTCCGATCCGTGCTTCAAGGCAGACTGTGACAACGCTTCGTTCGGTGTTCAAAAAAATGAAACTTAGGACCGAAATCATGTCACCGGAGGCTCATGATGAACTCATGCTGATGGTGCAGGTCATTCCGCATCTTAAGAGCCTGCTCATGGCCGACGTGCTGCGTACGATGAAAAAAGATCTTGGAACCGTTCTCAAAACCTGCACACCGACGTACGAAATGGAATTCAACGTCATCGCGCGGTTCTTAGACGATCATCCGGATCTCTACATGCCGATTATTTTTAGGAATCCCGGAACACCGATAGTACTCCGAGCCCTTCAGTCAGCCATAAGTGAGTATCTGCGGATCGCTGAGTCCGGGGATATTCCGGCTGCGGAAAAGCGTTACCAAGAATGTCAAACCGTCTTCCGGCCGCACCTCAAGCGCGCTCGCAGTCATAGCGAAGCCTGTATCCGTGCTCTCCTCACTCTCCGATGACTGTCCTTACCCTCGGACCCGCCGGCACACACTCGCACGATGCCGCAATCGAACTGTTTCCTGATGCGGTGATCACGCTCGCCGCAAATTTCGACGTGCTTTTTGAGACGTTGCAAAAGAGCGGCGGTATCGGGTTCGTTCCGGTCGAGAATAGTCTCCACGGATCGGTTGATGAAGTTGTTGATCTTCTGATCGCCACAGATCTCAAAATATGGAGAGCCTACGATGTCGCCATTCATTACGCATTTGGAGGATTGAACGAGAAAAAGATCTCGAAGATCGCAAGCCATAGCCAGGCGTTGGCGCATTGCCGCGAATATCTCCATGAGAATTTTCCGCACACGGAGCGTTTTCCGGTGAGCAGCACCGCGTACGCTATCGAACTCGGTTTGAAAGACGAGACGATGGGTGTCATCGCGCGCGAGAGCACCATGCGGCAACGTGGACTTCCGATCATTCAAACTGATGTTCATCGCCTGGGAAACACAACGCGTTTCGCCGTCATTTCCAAAACTGATCCTTTCCCGAACATTCCGAAGACGCACATGAGTATCGTTATCCATCCGCCGAAGAACGATCATCCCGGTCTCCTGCATATGCTCCTTACCCCGTTCAAAGTCTACGACGTCAACCTCACGCGCATCGAAAACCGTCCGACCGGCAAACGAATCGGGGACTACAATTTCTTCGTCGATTTCATCGGCGGCCCCGATGAGCCGCGTACGAAAAAAGTGCTGGAAGAATTGTCGCGACTCGCTGAGATTAGAATTTTGGGTGAATGGTAATGGCGTTTGTTTACTCGTTCGAGCCAGCGAGCTAACGAGCAACGTTTCCTTCGGCTACTATTCGCTCATGCATCCTTCTTTCTCTTCCCTCCCCACTCCCAAGCCCGACCCGCTCTTTGCCATCGCGGCCGAAGCGCAAGCTGCGGGGCCCGATGCCATCAACGGAACGCTCGGCATCTATATGGATGAAGAAGGGAAACCCCTTCTTTTTCCGAGTGTCAAAAAAGCGCTCCTCGAACTCGAGAAAAATCTGCAGGGATTCAATTATTCCTATCCGCTCCTCACGGGGCTCCCATCATTTACCGGCGCGGTCGGAAAACTTCTTTCGCCCTCGGGTGAAGGGATCGTCGCTTCCATCGCGGCTACCGGCGGCACCGGTGCCTTGGCCATCAATCTGCGGCTCCTCAAGATGCTCCTCGGCGACGGGAATGTTTCGATCATCGTTTCTACTCCGGCATGGGCGAATCATCTGCCGGTGTGCAAGTGGGCGGGGCTTCAGATCATCGAGGCTCCATACATACAGAACGGGAAAGCGTCGATCGACGGCATCGTGAGTACCGCAAAAAAAATCAAGGAGCCGTTTGGCGTGCTGCTTCAAGTCGGTTGCCATAATCCCACGGGACTCGATTTTTCGGATGACCAGTGGAAAGAAATTGTTGTGGAGTTAAAAAAACTGGATTGCATCGTTCTCCTCGATTCCGCATACCAAGGATTCAGAAACGAGCCGGAGAAGGATGCGGAGCCTATTCGCTTATGCCGAGACGCCGGACTTATCACACTCGTCACGTGGTCAGCATCAAAAAACCATTCCATCTACGGGCTCCGAACGGGACTTTCCGGCGCATTTGTGAACTCCACAGAAGAAAAGAACACTGTGGAGGGAACCTACTGTACGATTGTCCGAGGACTGCATTCCGCAGCACCGACATTCGGCCAAGCGATTGTGGCGCTTGTACAAGAGAAGTATCAGCAGGCGTGGCGTGAGGATTTGAAGAGCGCTCGAGAGGTCTTAAAGAAGAAACGGCAAATGATGAAGAGCAATCTGCCTGATGCCTTCCAAGCAACACTTGAGGGTCATGGCATGTTCGCGATCCTTCCTCTTTCGGAAGCACAAGTTATTCGTCTAAAAGAAGAGCACAAGGTCTTTTTTCCACTGGATGGTCGGGTGAATATTGCCGGGATACCGGAACGGAGGATCGGGGAGCTGTGTGGGAAGATTACCAAGGTTCTATAGAGAAAAAACAGAGCTTGCACTGAAACAGAAGTGCTCCCCTCTCCGACCCGCAGGCAGGAGAGGGGTCGGGGGTGAGGCGGGGGAAGAGAAACTGCTGCGTTCATGCCGTTCATTCCTGCTCCAGCAAAGAATGATGTGATCCGAATCCAGGGTAGAGACGCACCAATCCAGGGTAGAGACGCGTGCTCCGCGCGTCTCTACTTTTTTTAGACGTTCAGTTTCTTGAAGGCGTTGCGAATATCTTGCTCGAGTCGGTCTGCGAGTTTTGGGTTTTGTTTGAGGTAGGACCTAGCCTGTTCCCTCCCCTGCCCGATCGTCTCTTCGCCGACCCGAAAGTAGGCGCCGGATTTCTCGATGAAGCCATACTTGATTCCCAGATCGATGATATCGCCCTCGCGCGAAATGCCTTGGGCATAGAGAATGTCGAATTCAGCTTGCCGAAACGGCGGGGCAATCTTGTTTTTTACTACTTTCACGCGGGTGCGATTGCCGACGATGATCTGCTCGTCCGGGCCTTTTTCGATGATTTTGTCGATCCTGCGAACGTCTAATCGGAGCGAAGCGTAGAACTTCAACGCGTTGCCGCCGGTTGTGGTCTCGGGGTTGCCGAACATAACGCCGATCTTTATGCGCATCTGGTTGATGAAAATTACCGAGCAGTTTGTCTTGCTTACGATAGATGTGAGCTTGCGGAGTGCCTGGCTCATGAGACGAGCCTGGAGGCCCATGTGGCTATCACCCATCATGCCTTCGATCTCGGCTCGGGGCGTGAGAGCCGCAACGGAGTCGATGACGATGACATCGATACCGCCGGAACGTACCAGCGTTTCGGTGATCTCGAGCGCTTGTTCGCCGTCATCCGGCTGCGAAACCAGGAGGCTGTCGACATCGACGCCGATCTTCTTGGCGTACTGGACATCAAGCGCGTGTTCGGCATCGATAAAAGCCGCTTTGCCGCCACGTTTCTGGACCTGCGCGATGGCGTGGAGAGCGAGGGTCGTTTTTCCGGAGGATTCGGGTCCGAAAATTTCAATGATGCGACCTTGGGGGATGCCGCCGCCGAGAGCGAGATCAAGGCTGATGGAGCCGCTCGGATAGGTTTCGATTTGGGTGTTCTGGGCGTTGCCCATATCCATGATGGATCCGGCTCCGAATTGCTTCTCGATATCGGCGATGGCCGCCTTGAGCGCCAGATTTTTGGCGGACTGGATGGTTTCCAGCTTGTCGGTTTTAGGGATTTTAGTCGGCGCTACCGGTTCTTTAAGCGCTACTGGGTCTTGGGTCGGCTTGGTCATGATGGGAGTAAGGAATGAAGTAAGGTGTATGAACGTTCACCTATACTATTACCTTTCATTTCTTACCGGTCAAATAGTTTACCTTGAATTCTCTCCGGAGTATGGCAGTGTACAAGTGTACACCCTAGCGTTGCTTACACTGACCGATCTGATTCGTAATATCCGTAATATTGCAAAAGTATCCGGACGAGCAGAGCACACCGGCTCCTCCGCCGCACGGCATACCTGCCCCGCTGCCGGTAGCTTGTGTGATAACTGCTTTGTCTGTCAGAAATGAGATCGTGGATAGCGCGTGTTCGAACTGAGCGGCTACGACCGCGCCGTCTTTTTCGGACTTCAGTTGTTCCTGCATCGCGGGGTCGAAATGCAATTTGATAATAGTGTCTTTCTCCAGAATGTAGACATCCGTTGAATTTCCCTGCCCGTCCAGGCGTGTGCCACGACGGTTCCTCAGGAAGATTGAACTTCCGCCAGGGGGCAGTGCAGAGCCGCTTAAAAGCCGAATTGTGAGGAGCGGATTCGTCTCGCCGGGCAGCATGAACAAAGCAACGTTGTTTTTTATGGAACCCGCCCACGTCTTTGGTACGCCGAGGCGGATATTGAGAACCGGAATCTCAAACCGGTGCAGATCTTCATCACCGTGTGAACGCTTCACCGAAGTTGCCATAATGACTGGCAGATCGGTTTTCGATGTATTTGCTTCCAGTGTTCCCTGGACAAATACAGTTTGGCCTTCAAACTCGGTCATGTTTTGCGAGCGGCTCTCGACAAAGTATTTGTTCTGCCCATCCATGACCAGAATGTGAGATCCCCTCCGAATGAGTGAATTTTCAGCTGGAATGAGGGTGCCGGTGGCGCTGGCTGGGCCGTAGACGACGGAAACGCCGGCATCTTTGGTGCAGGCGGAGAAAGTCGCAGTATAGAAAATTACTGCTGCTATCATCAAGGATGTCGGGAGGTACTTCATTAGCAAAGTATACTCTGCCCCAGCTACTTCCTTTTCATGATTGCGCCTTGGGCCTCAGCATCAGCGTGATCAAAAGCACTAGCACCACGGCGGCAAAGCCCATTCCCGCCCACGGCAACCACGGATTCTTCTCTGTGAGGCGACTTTCCTCTTTGTCACAGACGTCCCCGAGGCCGTCTCCGTCGGTATCGATCTGATTCCTATTGGGGTCACTCGGGCAATTATCTTTGATAGTGATCAGTCCGTCTCTGTCATAGTCATCACAGACATCTCCCCTACCATTTCCGTCAATGTCTTTTTGATCAACATTGGCAGTCTGAACACAAAACTGCTTCAGGGTTTTCTCGTTCGGATACAAGCCAATGAGACGCACGATGGGGTTTTTCAAATCGCCACTTGCTTGGTCACCGGCCCGTTCGATTTCTCCCTAGAGTTAGGCGTGAGTACCACCGATATTTTTTCGAGGACGGAGAGTACGCCATAGCCCTCATCGATCGTGGGACTTTTGATCTCGTAGTTACTCACGAATCGGCTGATGTTTTTAAAGGTTTCCCAAGCGGGAGGGCAGGAAGGGCAGGAACGTTTTACCTTTCTGCCTTTTCTGCCTTTCCTCACCTTTCTGCCTTCTGTTTGCAGAAATGTAAAATGAGCATCAACCGATTCCTGAGTTCATTCTTGATCTCGTAGCCAACTTCACTCGTTTTTATGGTATAATGAAAGCATGAAAAATTGGTCTGTTGATACTACTGAATTAATAAAAAATCCGAAAAAGTTCTCGATTTGGCGTCTAGAACAGCTGATTAATTTTGGACTGGATGATGAAAAAATTGACCTGAATCAGCTGCGAATATATTGGGATCAAGTTCATATTGATCCAAATAAAAGAAAGTTCTTGTCCTTGTTTATATGAACGAATCCTCGATCCTTTCGGGGAATCAAAAAAAGCTGCTTCAGCTGCTCGCATGCGAGCAATCGATTTGTAACCGTTTTTATCTTACGGGTGGCACGGCACTCGCTGAGTTTTATCTGCACCACCGGTTATCTGAAGATTTAGATTTTTTTTCTGAACAGGAATTTGATCCGCAAAGCATTTCGGTTCTCTTAAAAAAGATTCAAAAAACTGCCGGCATCACAAAAATAGAATATCAGCAGAGCTTCAATAGGAACCTCTTCTTTTTGTATATCGATACCGATGTGATAAAAACGGAATTTACGTTTTTTCCATTTGCTCGCATAGAGCAGAAACAGAAAATCGGTAATTTGTTCATCGATAGCCTTATCGATATTGCCACCAATAAAGTGTTCACTATTTACCAAAATCCACGGGCGCGTGACTTTATCGATCTCTATTTGATGCTCAAGAGAAATTCAGAATTATCTCTCGATTCTCTTATCAGTATGGCCATCAGCAAATTTGATACCCATATTGATCCCATTCAGCTTGGCGCGCAGTATGTTAGGGTCAAAGAAATAAAAGATTACCCGCGAATGCTAGAAAAAATTGATGAGAGTGTGTGGCAAGATTTTTTCGTACAAGAAGCAGAGAAGCTCTCGGGGAAAGTTTTTATGTAAATAAAATCAGCGAATCCCTTACTTCTTCTTACTGGCATCGAAATCGTACACCGCGCGGCCGACGCGGATGAAGTACGGCATCTTTTGGAGATTCAGTGAGATAGTTCCAACTTTTACAGTGCGCTGCTTGCCGACTTCTTCGATGATCCTTTTTTTCGAGAGAGCTCCCTTCTGTTTGAGAATAGTTTCGATGACGTCGGCCACTGTACCCGGCTCGTAACCCCACTCGCGGAGTGCGTAAAGACCGCGGCCGACGAGGACGAACTGCGGGTAGCGAATGAGCTCGTTGTGGACGGCCTGAACAGTGACGTTTTTGTGGTCGAAGGCGGCCTCCTTGATGGCATTGGCTATCTCCATGAAATGCATCGGACGGCCCGACTTCTTCAGAATTATCTCAACTTTGTCGCGGATGGAGCGAGGACGAACAAATCTCCACTCGGTAAGTCCCCAGCCTTCCGGAATCTCCTTCAGGCGTTCATCGATCGTGAGACAGCTGACGATGAGCTCCGGGGACGGAGTGCGGCCATGGAAGACCGGCATTGCCTGGATTGCGCTGATGAGTTCGGCAGCCTTCATGCAGGAATGTCGCTTATTGAGGAATTTAACACTCATGTCGATGATCATAGTGATGTCTTCCATGGAGAGGTTAGAGAGCCTCCAGAATGGCTTGAAGGTTTGGCTTCGGTCTTTGGATGCCATCTCACTGTCGATTGAAAATGAAAGTTTCAGGATTGAACCATCCAACATCTGACTTTCTGGGAGACGTTTGATGACGGCGGAAATGAGTTCCATCGCGAGCATTAGACCGCCGTGTGTGCGCAGGACTGCCTTGGCTATCTCATTCACATCGTTGAGGCCGGTCGTGCGGACAGTGCGCTTCAGTTTTGAGAGCGCAATGCTCTCGATCTGGCGGATACGCTCTCGAGTCACGTTAAAGTGCTTGCCGATTCTCTCCAGCGTCTGCTTGGTCTGTCCGACGAGAGCAAATCTACGTTTGATCACCTCCGTCTCCTTCTGAGTCAGCACCAGAAAAAGGTCGCCGAGCAGTACCTGCAAATTCAGGTTGAGCTGGGACTTTGCGGTTGCCGACTGAGTGGCTCCGGTTGAGATGGTGGAAGATGACATGCAGCGTGAGGTGAGGAATTAAACTATCTTGTTTTACCAGAACGTTGACAGAAAATAAAGTTAAACTTTCTTTTCTGCCGCTTTATCGATGATGCAAAGCAATGTAGTATTTTCTGGCAGAAGCATGAGCAAGAAGTGACTTAATAACGGAATCTATGATACAATATCAGATACATGTGTCAATAGTCTTTCCTGAATGAACTCACGAATTGGCTGATGTTTTTAAAAGGTTTCTCAAGCGGGAGGGCAGGAAGGTTGATGAGAGGGCAGGAAGGGCAGGAACGTTTTACCTTTCTGCCTTTCCTGCCTTTCCTCACCTTCCTGCCCCTTTCTGCCTTCTGTTTGCAGAAATGT
>CAZLUK010000047.1:0-10687 GCA_964562735.1 uncultured Candidatus Peribacteria bacterium | reverse complement strand
GACGTGACGGTGGAGGGAAATGTGAACGTCCGCGGCGTTCTCTCGCTGAGCACCAAGCAAATCGGCACGGTGACGATCGGCAGCGGTGCCCTCTCTGCCACCGGCACGTATGCCAATGCCTTCGCCTCCGTCCCTCATGTCATGCTGACGCCGCAGGGCGTACCGACGGCATTCTGGGGCGTAGTCGATACGACGGCCACCGGCTTCACGGTGAAGTTGTCGCAGCCACTGGAGCAGAACATGACATTCGTATATGTAGCGATAACGACCGTCGATGCGTCGAACTTCACGAGTGCCGCAAATCAAGAAGTCACACACCCGCCAAAAGAAGCGGCGGATGACGAAGACACGGGAAACCCCGAAGAAAACAGCAAAGAGGAAACGTCCATCGAATTCCCCGTGGATGAGAACGGCTTCCCTCTCTCCTCCGATGCCCTCTGGAACGCCTGTATCCGCCACAAAACGTACGTCAATGATGATGGATCCCCCGTGGATTGCAGCCGCGTGTACTTTGGCGACCACCGCTGGGAGCATCCGGATCTTCATATCACCTTCACCTTCAATGATGAACGGACGCCCCTCTACCTAGATCTTCCGAAGGGATACGTCGCGACGGTTGTGACAAGCGAGCCTCTGTCAGAGTTGCGGAAAGCGAATACATCCGAGCCGCCTGCCGAACAGCAAGTAGCAACACTTCAGGAAGAAGCCTTAGCCGCGCCGTCGCCGCTACAGGAATCGGTGACGGAATAGACGAAGTCTTTGGACGGCTGTGTCGTTCAATAAGATCTGTTGACATTGAGAGCCAAGTCGATTATATTTTGCAGTGTCCGAAGACCGGAGGTAGTAGGCCCCAGGCTTACGTTAAACCCTCCCGAGGAATACAGCAGCGCTCATCCGGCCCCGGCTTGGTGAATCGTGCCGTGTTCCTCGCTGGTCTCCCGGGCACGAGACCAGTTTTTTTATGGTTTCGCAGATCAGTGGACACGTTCTCAACCCACTTTCCACTTTCCACTTTCCACTTTTAACTTTCCACTTCGCCATGGCTCTCACCCGTCACCAAAAAGAATCCCAAGTTACCGTTCTGACCGAAAAGATGAAGAACGCCTCCTCGGTGATCTTTACCCACTTTGTCGGTCTCACAGTCGCAGACATCACCAAACTCCGTTCTCACCTTCGTAAAGCAGAAGCCGAAATGCAAGTTGCCAAGAAATCTCTGATTCAGATCGCCGCCAAGAACGCGAACGTCCCGGAAGTCACTGATGGCGTCATTCCAGGAGACATCGCCTGTGTCTTCAGTTTTAAGGAGCCCACCGCCGGGGCCGCTGTTACCTACAACTTCGGCAAAGACCATCCGCAGATCAAGCTCGTGGGAGGCATCTTTTCCGGCAAAATCCTCTCCGCAGCCGAGGCCTTTGAAATGGCCACCATCCCTTCCAAAATCCAGCTCCTCGGGATTTTCATAACGATGTGCTCTGCCCCACTCACACAATTTGCCTCTGCGTGCAGCAGTCCGCTCACCGGGTTCGCCCGCGCGCTCAGTGAAGTCGCCAAACAGAAAGAGTCTGTCACCCCAACTGCGTAAACACTTTCCACTTTTCACTTTCCACTTCTTTTTCCCCCATTCCCATGTCAGATTCCGTCACTCTTTCAAAGGAAGAGCAAGCCGTCATTGAT
Source organism: uncultured Candidatus Peribacteria bacterium (assembly GCA_964562735.1). Taxonomy (GTDB): domain Bacteria; phylum Patescibacteriota; class Gracilibacteria; order Peribacterales; family Peribacteraceae; genus JAGORY01. The sequence continues at coordinate 9,013 of CAZLUK010000047.1, read as the reverse complement.
GCACTCGAAAAGCTCAATGTCATTCAGCTTAACAACGTCGTCAAATTCATGGAGAAGCAGTACGGCATTTCCGCAGCTGCCCCCATGGCTGCCGCTGTTGCCCCGGCCGCTGCCGCTGCTCCCGCCGAGGAGAAGTCCGCCTACGACGTGGAGCTCGCCGAAGCCGGCGCCCAGAAGATCGCCATCATCAAGGTGGTCCGTGAACTAACCCAGCTGGGTCTGGGAGAAGCCAAGGACTTGGTCGACAAGGCCCCGGCTATCATCAAGAAGGGTGTAGCCAAGGCCGAAGCCGACGAAATGAAGAAGAAGATCGAGGCCGCGGGGGGAAAAGTGAACCTGAAGTAAGAAAAGCAAGAAAAGGCAGAAAGGTACAGAGCCTTCCTGCCTTTTCTGCCTTCGATTGATCCACGGGAATACTCCCACTAGACTACGAGGCATGCCTGACCTCCTCAGCACTTACATTTTCACCATCCCGCTCATCGTCGGACTGCTGTCCGAAGCACTGAAAGTCTTTATGGAGGGTATAAAAAGCGGTGCTTGGCATGAGGGAATTTTCCGCTCCGGCGGCATGCCGAGCAGCCACAGTGCGTTTGTGGCATCACTCCTCATCGTAGTTGCTGATAAAACGGGGTTAGATTCGGTATCATTCGCCATCGCGTTCGCCCTCGCCTGCATCGTTTGGTACGATGCCTTAAGTTCTCGCCGAGCCATCGGGGAGCAGGCCAAACTCTTAAACCGACTCCAGAAATGGGAACACCTATCCGAACGACTGGGACATTCGCTGAAGGAAGTGATGGGAGGAATCGTGTTTGGTACCTGTATCACGCTCGTCGGCATTTACATCATGAACTAGCGTCCCTGCCCATCCGGAGTTGCAAGACAAAAAAAGTTACTGCTCACTTAGTTTGCACATGCATCCGCTCAGTCCGCCTCACTCCGGCTCTGCGGAGCCACCTTGCCTAAGCTCTTTCGAGCTGAAACGAAGCTCCCCTCTCCCAGCCGCAGCGGGAGAGAGGCCGGGGGTGAGGCGGAGGAAAGAACAGTAGCTTCCCGTTCAGGGTCAGTGAACAGTAACCAAAAAAATCATTGACTAACATTCTACTTCAAGTTTACAGTGCTTACGCAAACGCCTTCGTCTACCGTCGATCGGACAAACCCGAGTACGTACGAGAAAACAAGGAAGGTTGCAGTTTACTTCCTTTTTTTATTCGTATGGCTGATCAACAGCTAACGTGCCGCGACTGCGGCGCACCGTTCGCCTTCTCCGAAGGAGAGCAAGCCTTCTACGCCGAGCGCGGCCTGGCCGCTCCTCAGCGCTGCAAGGACTGCAGAAACAAGCGCAAGGATGAGCGCATGCAGACCCGCCAGATGTTTCCCGCCACTTGTGCAAAGTGCGGAAACGCCTGCGAGGTACCGTTCAAGCCGCGCCCCGAGTCCGAGGGCGGCCGTCCGGTCCTGTGCCTGACCTGCTTCAAGGCAGAAAAGGGCGATTCCCCAACTCCTCGCCGCCGTGAAGGTGGTGGAAGCGAGTCCGAGGCTCCGTCCCATGACACCGCTGCGTAAGCACGCGTCACAATGATGAAGGCCCCTCACAGGGCCTTTTTCGTGCACGAAAAAGCATCCGGGGATATCATACCAAGTAGCAATTGAATTGATACCGATCTGATGAATCTTAACCTTCCTCATCTCGTACCGCGTAGCGTTTGCCCAGGCCAAGAATTTCAGCATCGACCCATGAGTGAATTCGTATCAATTCAAACGCGAAGTGGTATCATCCAAATGATCCCCCGCATCTCATGACCTACGAAGAATTGTTAAAACTGCTCCAAAACCGCCGCAGTATTCGATATTTCCAGGAAATGCCGATCAAAAAACCGGTACTAGAAAAAATTCTGGATGCCGCAATACTGACGCCCAGCGTAGAGAACACCCAACCGTGGCATTTCCATGTAATTCAGAATCCGGAGCTGAAGGCAAAGTTGATGGAATGTTCCTGTTACGGAAATTTTGTGTCCGGAGCATCCACATTCATAGTCGTCAGCTGCGACAAAGCTGCCAAAGGGGCCGTGCAATCGACCATCTGGAATCCGCGCGAGATGGAGTACTCCTGCGCAGGCGCCATGCACAGCATCATGTTGACGGCCACCGCTCTCGGTATCGGCAGCTGCTGGGTCTCGCTGCACCACGGTCCATCCCACAATCTTCTGAAACTTCCGGATCGCCACATCGTCATCGGCGGAGTGATGCTGGGATATAAAAAAGAGGCCGAGCAAGAAGCGAGCGGAGAACATCAGCGTAATCCGCTGGAAACGGCAGTAACGTACTATTCGTAAGAAGTCATAAGTCTCATAAGTCATAAGTCACAAGTAATTTTTTACTTGTGACTTATGACTTTCTGACTTCTGACTTTTTCAGTAGACTCCCTCCGATGTCTTTCATGATCCGACGTGTCCGCGAAGAGAAGAAACCGAGCGAGCTCCGGCGATATGCTGCGTTCGCGCTGCCACTGATCCGTTCTGTGACGCAGTGCTACAAACATTTCGAGCATGCCAAAGCAGAAGAAGTGACGAAGACAAAACGCGAGCGGAGCCTCAAACGCACTATAACGGTGCTGCTGTCAGCACTTCTGGTACTGCTACTTTTGATCGGCACACTGAAAGTATTGGTTCGCCTGAAAACTGTAGCACTCAGTATGGTCAGCATGGCTGGAGTCGCACTCCCGACGGACGAGAATGGACTTACAAATGTTCTGCTGCTCGGTGAAGGCAATAACGATCACGATGGCGTGGATCTGACGGACACTCTCATCGTGGCAAGCCTGGATCCTCTGCACACCAAGAGCGCGGTTCTCCTGAGCATTCCTCGGGATACGTACATACTCTCAACCGGAAAAATGGGTAAAGACCGCATCAATAGTCTATATCGCAACTACAAAATCTCGCTCGTACGGAAGGGCATGAAAGAACCCGAGGCTTCTCTGGAGTCCCTGAAAGAATTATCGAAAGAAATTGGCACGCTCATCGGACTGGAGATCCACGGTGCGGTGAAAGTAAACTTCTCGGGCTTCGAACAAGCTATCGATGCCTTGGGCGGTATCGATATCGCTGTTCCTTACGATCTGGTAGACCCGCAGTACCCGGGACCGAACTACACGTACGAGACGTTCGAAATCGTCAAAGGCCAGCAGCACCTCGACGGCGCCACTGCGCTAAAGTACACCCGTTCACGCCACTCCACGAGCGACTTCTCGCGTTCCGAACGCCAACAACAAATCATCGCCAGTGCAGCCAAGAAAATGAAGGAAGGCGGCATCGTCAAGAATGCCAACAAACTCACTGAGCTCCTCAACATCATCTCGAAGAATGTCGAGAGCACGTTCGGTACCCGCGAACTTCTGGGTCTCGTCGACATGGGCAAAATGATCGATCTCAATAAAATCGTCTCAATGCAACTGAACGACCAAAACGGACTCTACGACAGCCTTATCGAGCCGGGAGGATTTCTTTACTCCCCTCCCCGTGAGCAATTTGACGGAGCGGCCATCCTGCTCCCGGTGTCGTTGCCGGAATTCCCGGTGACGTGGAAACAGATCCAGAAGTTCTCCGGTCTGTTCTTTACTAAGCGCGAAGCATTTATAAAACCGCCAACCATCACGATCCTGAATTCCGGAGCCAAGGAAGGGCTCGCCCGTAAGCTCGGCGGCGAGCTGTACCGCTACGGATTCAATGTCATAAGTACCAGAAACTACGGACCAAAAGGCAGCCCGATCTTCGATACGTCTTTTATTGCAGTGAATCCCGCCCTCACCACCGATACTGATGAAACCCAAGTAGCTCTCGACCGCGCCAAATTCTCAAACGCGCTCCTCTCCTCTATTTTACAGATAAAAATCAGCCAGAAGCCCGATGCAATGCCTTTCTTGAAGGATTCCGCCGATATCATCATCGTACTGGGGAAAGATTACACATATTCTGCTCTCCAAGAACTGATTGAGTGAGATCGATAGGGAAACGAACGGAAAGTCCCTCTGCCTTCCTGACCTTCTGCCTTCCTGACCTGATGCTCACCCCTCGCGAGATCATCGCCCAGGCTTGGACCGTGACCACCACGGAACCGGCGCTCAAACGCTGGGGATTTGCCGGCAGCGCTTTGCGACTGCTGCTTGATATCAAACTGGTCGGCTACCAGTTCTACTTCCTGTACTCGTACGTGTCCGGCAAGCAGGTGGGTCTGTTTGACGATGCCTTTTGGCTTTACGCTCATGCGCCGCGCTCGGTATTCTATGCCATCATCATCGGCTTCGCGCTCCTCGTGCTCTCGGAAATTTTTCTGCCGATCTTCTGCGACGGCGCAATCATCGGACTAACCGCCAAATCTCATAACAAAGAACGCGTCAGCGGCGGCTTCATCTTGGGCATGTACAACTTCTTCCCGATCTATGCCGTCCACCAAATCTTCATCTTCAGCGGTGTGAACCTGCTCATTATGACCATCTCAATCCTGCTCCGATACGGCAGCGGACTCACCGGATTTATGATTGTCGTTGCTACTATTCTGTGGCTTATCTCCAGCGTCATGAGCTTCCTCGCCAGCTTCGCAGAACCGGCTATCGTCATCAGAAAAGCCGGCGTGTTCGATGCCATCGGCCAGAGCCTGAAGCTTACCTTCAGCTATCCGGGACACGTCATCTTTCTGATACTGCTTTTACTAATCATCTCCATCCGCATCTTCATAAACCTCGCAATCCTCGTGCTCATTCCTGGTCTGATAGTGGGCCTTGGCATCGTGCTCACGTACATCCTCACCCCCGTCTTCAGTTACACTATCGCAGGCATCGTGGCACTTATCCTCACGCTCGTAGCCGCATACTTCTTCATGTATCTGCACGTCTTCAGACAAGCAGTCTGGACTATTATGTATATGGAACTTACGAAAGAGAAAGAGCTGGATAAGATCGGATGAAGCTTGACTGTGTACAAACGTCCACCTACGATGGTGTACACCCATCCCCCAACACCTTTATGTCCCTCACCCCCCATCAGCGCACCGTGCTTAATTACATCAGCGAGTTCCAATCCAAGCGCGGTTACTCGCCGTCACTGGCAGACCTCGCAATCGCCTTCGGAGTCCGCAGCAAGAACTCCATCGCCAAAGTGGTCAATACGCTCGTAGCTGAGAAACAAATCGAAAAAGACCCCAAGGGCCGGATCAAGATCATCAACCTACCCGGTGACGATGCTCCATCACCAATGGCGCTTCCGCTCTTCGGTCCGATTGCCGCCGGTTTCGCGGCGCCCGTGGAAGAGCACGCCGAAGAGCAGATCACGATCGAAAATTATCTCGTGAAGGACCGTTCCTCTACATTTCTGCTGCGCGTAAAAGGCGACAGCATGATCGGCGCCCTGATTCACGAGGGCGACCTTGTAGTAGTGGATCGTAGCAAGCACCCCAAGCCCGGCGATATCGTTGTCGGCGTGCTCGACGGAGAATTTACCCTAAAGCGTCTCAAGAAAGATAAAGGCAAGTTCTATCTGCAAGCCGAAAACCCTGATTATCCGGATCTCCACGCGCTGGAGGAACTGAAAGTAGCAGGCGTGGTGGTGGGGTTGATGCGGAAAATGACAATTTGAAAGTAGTAAGAAGTAAGTAGTACGTAGTAAGTATGCATGTCTATGGATGTCATGACCAAAAAAATCGGCAAGATCGACTCGTTTACAAAACTTATTGCATGGCAAAAGGCACATCGTCTCGTTCTCATGATATATAGAATCACGCGAGGATTCCCAAAAGATGAATTATTTGGTCTGACTTCTCAAATGCGTAGAGCTGTGATTTCCATTACGTCGAATATCGCTGAGGGATTCAACCGACGAACATCCAATGATAAAATTCATTTCTACTACATCGCTCTTGGATCGCTTACAGAAAAGCAAAACCAATTACTTGCTGCACGTGATATAGGCTACATGAACGATGTTTTATTCAAGGAAACAGCAGAACAAACGGTGCTTGTGAGCAAATTAATCAATGGATTAATTAAAGCAACAAAAATCCAGTGATGTTGTAAAAAGCCTTACTACTTACTTCTTACTACATACTACTTTTTTATGATCGCTCACGTCGACGCCGATTCATTCTTTGCATCCGTCATCGTGCGGCTGAATCCTTCGCTCCGAGGAAAGCCGGTCCTCGCCCTTGGCATGGGTGGCAGTTGCGTAATTGCCGCGACGTATGAAGCGAAAGCGAAGGGCGTAAAAACCGGCATGCGATTAAGAGACGCCCGAATACTATGTCCGGGTGCAATCGAAATGGCAGCCGATTTCCGGGAAACCGGCATCGCTTCCGAGCAAATCGAATCGGTGCTCAAAAAACACTGCCCAGTCATTGAACAGATGTCGATCGACGAGTGGTACCTGGATCTGAGTACCCTGGTTGGAGGTGCGCCAAAAGACGGCCCCGCCTGGGGATGCATGATCCAAAAAGAAGTTTTACAGATGACCGCACTCTCTGTTTCTGTCGGCCTCGCGCCGAGCAAGCTGCTCGCCAAAATGGCCGGAGAATACCGGAAACCTGCGGGGGTAACAGCTGTATCCGGAAACAATATCGAAAAATTTCTGAGGGACCGCCCCGCCGCAGCCATTCCCGGTATCGGCCGTCAACGCAGCATCAAAACGGATGCTCTAAGCTGGGTAACGGCCTGGGACATAGCTACTGCACCGACAGCCGACCTGATCAGAATCTGCGGCCGACCCGGGGTGGATCTAAAGCGCGAACTACTTGGTGAACGAATGTCCCCGGTAGCGGAAGATACTCGTCCACCAAAGTCGATCTCGCGCTGCCGCAGCTTCCGCGCGACGGCTGATATGACATTCGTGAAGGCCCATCTCCTGAAGCACCTTGAATACTGCACGATGAAGATGCGTCGCCAAAAAACTGCCTGCCGTGAAATCAGTATCTGGCTGCGGACAGCAGAGTACCGGCACATGAGCATTCACGCTCGTCTCAGTCGAAATGCAGTGACAGCGGATGAAATGCTCCCGAAAATTCTTGGGATGTTCAGGGCGATGACCGGGCAGAAAAACCGCTACACGCAAACCGGCCTTGCACTCCACGGACTCAAGTCTGCGGACGCGCAGCAGCAATCTTTATTTGAAGATCCGACAAAAGCGCTGGCCGGAGAACGCTTGCAGGAAGCCATGGACGATCTGCACGGCAAATACGGACGGGACAGTGTAACGAGGGCTTCAGCTTTAACGGTGAGAAGCGGGACACGCCGGAGTTTGGAACTGCCGATGGTGTAACACAGGATCTGAAGGTCCTCAATTGCCGACCTTCAAGAAAACGTTGTGAAAGATTCACCTAATACTCTACAGTAGCTTACTCTTCTCACGTAAATAGTATGCCAAAAGCAGAAACAAACCATAATGAACCGGGATCCGATTCCTGGGATATCGTACGTCGTATCTTGCAATCGCAAGGTTTTCCTATAAATCTCGAAGATGGGGGTGATCTGCATCGAGAAATTACTGCGGCTCGCGGAGACGAAATAAACATAGCACTCAAGACTGACATACACAGGAGCATTCGAGTAAAAATTAGAGACCACCTTGCTGACATGAGGAAAAAGATGCTTTTTGCCGCGCTTTGCCGAAGAGAACCACATGTTCCAGCAGAAATAGGGAAAACACAGCTAAGAAAATATGTTGCAAAGCTCCAGAAAGTGACCGGAGATTGTGCGTCCTACAAACCTAGTCCAGAGGATGTAAGACTTGTTCAGCAACTGGATACATTGATCAAAAAATTTGCAAAGAAGCTGTCTGACCATGAAAACACTCAAAAAAACGAACCAGGCAATGAGTCAAAACTCAGAAAACTAGAAGTTGAAATCGAGAAGTCAAAAGAGAAACTCTCTCAAATCGGCTGCGATGTTTCCACGAGCTAGCTCAACATCGCCAGCCTCTCCTCGATCTTCCGTAGCTTCTCCTCCGCCTCAGATAGTTGCGCTTTCTGTTGATCAACGAGCTCCTTCGGCGCTTTCTCCGTGAAATTCTTGTTACCAATCTTCGCGGAAAGCGACGACACATATTTCTGCAGTTCCGCCTGTTCTTTCGTGAGGCTTTCTCTTAATTTCTTCGGATCAAAAAGGCCTTCAAGTGAGAGATGAACCTCGATGTCCTTCAAAAAAGCGCTCGCGGCGTTCTTCGGCTTCACGGGATCCGTCGCGATCGTCAAACTTCCGACCTTTCCGATGCGCCGGATGTGCGATTCCTGCGATTCCAGCAATGCACAGTACTTCCTGCTCACCAAAACCACGTCGATTTCTTTACCAGCCTCCACGTTCTGATCGGTACGAAGTTTTCGGACAGCCGTAATAACACTAATAACCATATAAAGATCCATGTCTGCTTCACTATATTCAATAGACAAGTTTTGAGGCGCTAGAGGCCATTTTGAAGATATGAGAATTGGACTATTGCTGGATTTCAGAACACTCCAAAGTTCTTCGGTGATAAAGGGGCAGAACGGATGCAGCAATTGCAAGAGAATGCGTAAAGAATAAATCAACATCTCTGGATTTGATTGCCCTTTTGATAATTCCAAGTACCAATCGCAATAAAAATTCCAAATCACATTGTAGAGTTCATCTCCCGCAAAACTTATATTCTTATTCTTATTCGAAAAATCACCTGTCGGTTCAGTAACAGCTTTGAGAGTGTTACTGACTAAATGCATTAAATTATGAAGCTTAAATAACAGTGCTTTATCAGCCAAAGACAAATTTTCCATTTTCAATTTTCCATTTTCAATTTGTGACGGAGTCACCCCTGCCTGCTCGCACTGCATCAGCACAAACCGGCTCGCATTCCAGAGCTTGTTGATGAAATTTCTGTACCCCGCGATCTTCTCTTCGTAGAGCCGAGAATCAGCTCCCGGGCTCTGGCCAACGATCATCGAAAGGCGCAGTGCATCTGCGCCGTATTTAGAGGTCATATCGAGCGGATCGATCATCGTT
>CAZLUK010000046.1:0-14171 GCA_964562735.1 uncultured Candidatus Peribacteria bacterium | reverse complement strand
TCTCCACTCCACTTCATCGGCATTATCCTCGTAAGCTCACTTCTCTCCACACAAGCAGTATTTGGAGCAGAACGCGAAGATGATGCGAATCAGACTACTTCGCAAGCGGTTCGAACGCTCAGAGTACAAAATGAGCAAACCGAAAGTACGGATCAATACGTCAAATCGCTCCCGCTCTATCACGTTAAATCTCTGTCCTACCCCGTCACGTGGGCATTCAACTTTGATGGCACTTTTAAGGATCCAAACATTATGTTCTCCAAACAATTCAGCGCACTCCTGATAAAGACAATGTTGTACAAGCCGACCAAGTATCCCAATGGAATGATCAATGTCGGCGCACCGCTCACCCCCTACTTCACATTGGCATACAACCCGGTTCTCTCGAACAATGCCAAGGACTTCCAGGCGATCTACCTGAAGCCAATTCTGCCGTTCAAACTTGCAGCGAATCCTTTGAATACTTCCTACATCGATTTTTGCAGCTTTAAACCCTTGAAAAGTATCAATAGAAATTCTGAGATTGTCATGATCAAGAACCTCGCTGAACTGGAAACAACGATGAAGAACACGTTGAATTTGACGAGCAGCGTTACGTTCGGTGGTGATAGCTATATCCCGAGTGTCTACAGTAGTGATGTGAAAGACGCCGAGTTTATGGGCCTGCCAGCTAAGAAGCTGACTATGGTATTTGATGGTTACCTGAACGGTTCGACCGAGCGACTGAAGTACGAGGGAGTGTATGCCCTAAAAAATGACTACGTCATTTGCGGAGAAGCCGTGGCTCCAGAAAAGAGTTTCGATGAATTTCGGAAAGCCTTCGATGCGATGATTAAAACCATCGTGCCGCCGTACGAATTTCAACCCGTTGAAAAAAAATCATCTGCGGCCTCGTCCGCGAAAAGCCTTCCCGCAGTGAAGAAGATCACGCCGAAAATTCCTGCTTCGTGCAGAACTCCGAAACGGCAGAAGCTCAAGCGTTGCTTGCAGTATTTCCCGATGTCTTCTTCTGCGGCAAGAACGACTCTACAATAGAGCGTGGCACTTGCGGAGTCACAAGTCAGAGAAGTCATAAGTGAAAAGTCATAAGTTTTTTACTTAAGACTTGTGACTTAAAACTTGTGACTTGCTGTCATGGTGAGGAGCTCATCAGAGCGTCTCGAACCATGACTTATTTCCCGACCCGCGAAAGGGGGCGAAATGTTACGAAAAGTCGAAGTCGCTACTAAACAGATCATCGAGAGCCGCCTTATCAATCGGAACATCGCTTGGACCGTAAACCGCTCTAATGGCACTGGGGTCACCGGTCTTAAATCTCACAACATTTTTTAGATGTTCGACATCATGGAAAGCAATGGTGTGATTACCGGAAGTATCGGCAATAAAATTTGTCCGGAACAAATCATTGACCAGCATATTTGCAATACCATTCCCCCTATAGTGGAGAGCATTCATTGGACCTTCTAAATCTTGGGGTACAAATCCTATGGCTCTCCTCGCAGAATTTTTTGTTTGCGAGATCATTTCTTGAATTGAAAAACCCTAAATCATTAATTCGTAGACCTTTGAAGATTTTCTTCGCACGTCTTCTAGGAAATCAGAACCGAAACCACTCAAACCTTGATCAACATCAATTAAGACTCCCTTGGGCGCAATATGCAGAGTTGTTTCTACATTGTCACTTTCAGCCATTGAGTTCGACAGAATTTCCACCAAAAACTCGGTGGAAAGAAAATATACTGCATCTGCATATTGCCGCTGTAATGCGCCTGCATTTGCATAGACACTAAAGTTGTTATGTATAAATCTAAATGGCTCTAAGGTTGCTAGTTCTCTAACTAATTTAGCGGGTAGTTCTTTGAAACGTGCAAAATTTTCACGGTAGTTACTTTCATTTGCAAAACAATGATTTCGTGCGTCGCTTGTCTTTCTGCATAAATCAATAATCCTTTTTTCCATTGAAGTTTTTAAAACTACAGCATTTGGATCTGCGATATCCGCATGTGCCTTCTCCTTCTGTAAATTTGGATCAAACATGTTTATATGTTAAAAGAATTGCAGTAAATGTCAATCTAAGATTGGGTTAAGTGGTCACTGACCTTGCAGAACGACTGCGTTTGAGTCAAGAAATCACTTCCACATACAGGAGCAGGTTTCCTACCTGCGTTTGTTGGTCGGAGCTGAGACTCTCCAACCGCGGGTAGGAAACCCGCTCCCGTTGAAGAATAATGAGTTTTTTCGGTGCAGGGTCAGTGTGCAGTTACAAGATTGGTACTATTTCACCCTGCTCATCACACCCTGCCCCCACGCCAGAATTCTGACGAAGACGAAGCAACCGAAAAGAATGAGGAATGAGTAGAGCGGAAAAAAGGTCTTCTGTGTCAGTTCATCGAGTTTGTCCGCCTTTATATCTACTGCCAGAATCGCAGCTGTATTCCCCTGCGGATCCTTAATCGGTGCATAGCCTGTGACAACTTTACCCCACTGATCCTCGTAGAATTTGCTTGCGGTAATGCCGCTAAAACTATCGAATGCGGCAGATGGAAGTAACGTCGATGGATACGATTGTCCCGGCCAACCTACATAATCTCCTCCAGTAGGACTTCCATCGATTTTACCGTCATTGTTCATATCCACATCGTTCGTCTGGTCACTATCAGTATTGGCGAAGGGATTTAAAGAATGAGAATCCGAAACAAATTCCAGCCCGTCGCCGGTCAACGACTTTCTAAAAATATACACATACATGATGTCGGTGTTACGGATGCGGATATCCTTAAGAATATTGACGACTTTGGCCCACTCAGACTTTTTGTAATCTTCGAGCGTCCGTAACGCATCGAGATCCTTGAAATCAATCTGCATGGCGCCGGTTGTCGCGATAGCGACAACTTTGTCCTGCATTCGTTGGAAATTAATGGATTCACTGTTCTTATAGAGCCCGAATGTAATGGCTCCGGATAAAAGCGCTAGAACTGCAAAAATAGCCAGGCTGCGCGGTGAGAGCACAAATTCGCGCACATACGACAAAATCCGGGTCTGGAGCGGAATCTGGGTGGGGATTTGGGCTGCGGGCTGGCCGGAGCGGGAATGATGCAGCTGTTTGGCCCAGAGGGATTCGAAGGCGGCACGCTCGGCTTTAGCGAGATCCGGATAGCGGAGGAAGCAGGCGGACTGCTCGGTGAAGTTAAAACAGGCGATGGTATCACCGACGATGGTTTTTTCAAAGGTGAGTGGGAGGTCGGTTGGGGGAACGAGGAGAGTTTTTCGGTACTCGAAGGGGTCTCTGGATTGAAACCGGCCGGCAAGGGTGGAATCCGGGGAGAGAATGCGCTGGAAGATTTTGCGAACCTGGCGTTTGCGGAAGTATTCCACTCGGAAGAGTCTGAGAGGATCCGCTTCCGTGATGGTAAGGACCGGAGTGAAGGTGAGGAGCTCCTGACCGGATTCGAGGAGCTTGAGATAGGCCTGTTTGATGCCATCCGAGCCGTGGAAGTACTCGATGTCGGGACGTTTCTTATCTACTTTGAGGGTGGCGATGAAGGATTCGAAGTTTTGGTGTCGGCGATCGAGAATGGTTTTTCGTTCGTTCATGTCGTATTTTACCCAGCGCAGAACAGCGTCTAGGGAGTTGATAGAGTAACGGGGCTGGTCGTTGATGATGTTTTTTTGGGCGATCTGCTTGGTCATCAGCTTCTTCATGGCTTGAGCCAGAATGCCGGTGGATTTGCCGGTTTTGCTGGCAAGCTCGCGGATGGTGAGGGAATCTTCTTCTACCAGTTTTCGGAGTAGGAGCATCTCAGTCACTGAAAAACCGGCTTCCTTGAGATAGGACTCAATGCCGGCAGGCAGTATGGCGTTCATTCAAACTCGCACTCTACCCTAGTTTTTTGGGGAGTCAACGGGAGTCACAGCAGTTATTCACGAATCGGCGATGTTTTTAAAGGTTTCCCAAGCGGGAGGGCAGGAAGGTAAGGAAAGGCAGGAAAGGCAGAAAGGTTTTGTTTCTCTTGCCTACACCTTCCTGCCTTTTCTCACTTTTCTGCCCTTTCTGCCTTCTGTTTGCAGAAATGTAAAATGGGCATCAGCCGATTCGTGAGTTCATTCGAGTCACAAGTCATAAGTGAAAAAAGTCACAAGTATTTTTACTTAAGACTTAAGACTTGTGACTTATTTACCGGCTGTTCTATCCGGCACAAGAACGTCTTTGAGCCCTTACTTAAGCCAAACTGCAGGATTGTCATAAAATTGTGCAGGAAAAAGCCTGCCGGCGGACTGTGATGAGGAGTGGAATGTGATCGTCACTATTCCCCCGCAATGGCATGCAAAAAGCTCGTGAATCTTCCGCTCCCGACGAGCGAGTGTCCGCAGTGCTGGATGTTCCCGGTCGGTCACCAGATAACAAGACTGCCTCTTTTGGAACACAAAGCATCATGGCACGAACAATCTCCGGCGCGAAAAAGGCACTTGGATTCGGGAAGCCACAACGGAGGAGTGAGAATAATTATCGACCAACCGGCATCGAGCGACTGGAAGAGAGACTTGCATTATCCGGCTCTCCGGTGGGGGCTGAAGTGCGATATCTGGATGCGGAGGGAGAGTATGCACCGCAGACCGAAACCGTGACGGAAACAGTTCCTACCACGGTGAATTTCAGAGGATTCGGTGTCGGACAGCATCCCGAACATGATATGACGAAAAATATTCAAACTGGCATGCCATCGGTTCGGTTCGTCGGGGATGGAGGTATAGAAGTGTTGGAAAATGGTTCAATTGCCTCTCTAGCCCAGGGAAGAGGCCGCGGTGATTGGGCATTTTTGCCGCTGCAGCCTATCGATGTGACAAACATCACGATTCGTGTGACCGGCGGAAGCGGAGGAAAAATCCATATGAAAACTCTGACGAGTGATGAATGGCTCGATGTCGGGTCCGGCGGAACATTCCCTGTCAATCGGAAGAATATCACGGAATTCAGTGCATCGACGCCGGATGGTTTGCGTTTGATCTTCGAAAGCCTGACAGTGCAACTGACGGTGCCGCGAGAGGTTCGGCGTGAGGTCGGGGCGGAGACAGAAAAGGGTTCGGCAAACCAATCTAAGAACGGTGAGCCGAAGCCGCCGGATGAGCTGGTTACCGTAATGCGGATGGAAACCGTGACGGAAAAGAAGACCATCGATTTTAGCAAGCTTGAGCACGGCACACATACCGAGAAGTGGACGACAACCATCGAGGGGATTGGCAAGGTAACGATGTGGTTTGAGGGAGGGATCATCGTCGATGCTCATGGCATTTCTGCGGCTCGTCAGCCTTGGGCAGGAACCGGCTGGTATATGAATTTTGAGAACGGTGCGGTGAAACTTTTCTCAGCGGAACTTGATTTTAGGGGCACGAATCCACAAGGCATGCTTCGTTTGCAGAACAATGGGGACTATCTTCGCGAGGGAGGACGCATCATCGACTTTCCGTTGATAAAGACGGTGGATTTCGGAGGAAGAATGACGAACCAACTCAGTGAAGGACAAAAGGACGGCACGGTCGCTTTGAAATCACTGACGGTGGAGGTGACGGTGCAACGTGAGGTTGCTCGTAAAATCGGGGCGGTGGAACTGATGAAAACCGCTGATTCCCAGCTGAACCGCATCGATGTTCTCACTCAACCGTGGGACATTTCAGGTCAGGCCAACCGCCTGAAGCTCCTAAATGACCGGGCGGCACTGCTCAAGACAACTGCGAAGGAGCTCACGGTTATCGGAGGCAACGTATCGAAATTGCTGATGATGGTGACCAAAGAACCGCAGGTTGATTTGCAGAGTCTGTCCGAGCGCATTCAGATAGCTGCCCTGCGGCTGGCGGCGTCCATTGGGGAATGGCAAGCAGCCGAAAAGCAGGTGTGGGATGAAGGTCTAAAAAGCGTGTCGCCGGCACTCCAGGAAAAACTTATAAAAAATCAGGGAATCGATGGACTGAAAATACTGCGGACGGCGGTCGATCTGGCGTTGTCGACCGAAACATCAGCGAAAGATATGCAGATCATTCGGTCGGTAGAACTGCCGGATGAGGGGGGAACATTGCAGATCCAGGGAATACGCGGCAGGTCTCCCAACTCACTGACTCTCAGCTCCGCGGTGCAGCAGGGGAAGCCGATCATTACCGCAAACGGGCGAGGCATCGCCATCGATCTGACTCAAGAAGCAAATAAAGTATTGGCGGTGCGTTTCACCCCCCGCTCGTCGGTCGGAGCGGACCAAGTGACGGTGCTGTTTATGCGCGGCAATCAGGTACTGAATGAACAAATTGTTGAAGCAGGGACGGAAGTGAGTTACGAAGATAGCGAGGGAATCACCAGCGTGCTCGTAAAAAATGTTTACGAAGCTTTCAGTGATGATGTTAAGGCATTCGATGATTACCGACGGACATATCAATCCCCGTATTTATACCCGTGGCAAGATCCCGGACCGGCGTGGCATTTCTTTGTATCTATACGAAAGGATCTGGCACCCAGGCAGGGCGAGATAACCGCTCAGGCCTACCGCGGGGAGCAGAGCCATCCACTATCGATTTCTGGTCTGAGTATCACCCGCGATTTGGCGGTGATTCATGGTGCAGTCGCTCCGCTCTCCTCCGCGACCAATCGGGAAATCGCGAAGATCAGCGCACCGCGGATCGATACGGTGCAACCGGATGTGTATCGGATGTATCAGCTCCCATACAGCGGGCATGTCTATAACGGATATAGTGTGAGAAAATACGCGGACAATCCAAGAATCACCGGTGTAAGCTACAAGCAGCCGAATGGCCACGGTGGCAGCCTGCCACCCGAGTTGTATTCCTTTGATGGAGAAACATTGGTCATCTATCCCACGGGTCAGAACCTGCGGCTCTATGTATCGATGGAAGAAGCAGGCGTCTACCGGAGTTCGAGCGGGATTCAGTACAACTTTGAGATTATTTGCAAAACCGGAGAAGCGCTCGCGGATGTTATTCCAATCCGAGGTGTACACATCACCGTCGACGATACGACGCTGTACATACCGAACCAGGGCGGAGAACCGGGCTGGCGTTCCGGTGCGACCGGAGAGGAAGCTCAGCACAGAATTCCCAATGCTGTCGGCAACGTGAAGATGGCGGCACGATTCTCGAATAACGGCACTCAGGGCGTAAGTTTCACGGCCTTCGTGTATTCCGGTCACGAAGGAACGCCCGGCTGGAATACCGTGCAAGCGTCATACAAAGGCTCTCTGGGTGCCGGAGAATCCAGGACGCTGGTGACAGCTCCGATCGGGATGAATGCGAACGCCAGCGGGGCGGGGATGCTGAGGATCGTTCTGGTCTCGGATGACGGAAAGATTTTGACTACTGCCGGCCGGACGGTAGGAGCTGCGTCCATGAGTGCATCGGAACAGGCCGCGCATGCTGCGAATGTTTACAAAGACCAGCGGGATGCGGTTGCCGTGCGCAGACAGGAAACGCTCGCCTACTTCGCCAGCATCGGGCAGGCAGTGCCACCCCAGATCGTCGCGGCCTGGGAGCTCAGTAAAGCACAGGCGGCAGCCGGAGTGAACGTCCCGCCTCCGGCCGTGACGCTGGATCCCGCGCTGACCGAACGCGAGCTCCGCCGAGCCTTCAAAGCCCGCTATGCGGCGATCCAAAGCGGCGATCCGGCGCGGATAGAACTGGAAACCCGAGCTTTCAATGTGGCAGCCGGCAATCATGATCTCGCCATCGCTTCCCTCGGCAGCGCGCAGACAGTAGTCCAAGTTCCCTCGATTCCGGTGATTTTGGCTGAGGAAACCGTGAAAAGTGACAAGTTGAAAGCAACTCCGGCGGGGAAGGTGGAGGGGATGAGGTATGCCATGCAGGGGATGACGAGGGAGTTGGTGGAGATATTCGAGAGCCTCAACGAGGTCGGGGGGGATGCCGTCGCGATTAATGCGGCGGTAGAGGCGCTGGGCACCATCGACCGGCTCAGCCGGGTGGGAATCCTCGCCGACATGCTGGGCAAGTTCCATGATCCAAACTCCGGCCAAGCGATTTCCTCACCATACGGGGCAACCTTCGGCGTACGCAAGGACAGCAATGCCGCCAAGCTTTTCTGGTCATTCTATGGCTCCGCACCGTCACTGAAAGACGACCGCACTGCCCTCATCAACCTCTGCGCCGCAGTAGAGTTTCTAACCGGCATTGAAGCCCGGTTCCTGTACGGCCTGGCACATAACCGCCCCGTCGCGGTACTCGGGCTCGGCCTGCGTTTGTACTTCGACCGGATGGGTTACGGAGATCTGTTCGTCGACAAGGGTGCGCTAGCCCCTGCTCCCCTGTCCCCGTCCTCTCCGCTAGTCACCAATCTTGCCGTCAAAGCATCTCCCAACGGGACATATCGCGATTTTGCGGAAGGCGGCAGACAGGCCGACACGGTATTCCCGCTCCAGTTCGATGTGGCCGTGCCTCAAAACTACAGTTTGCACCATGCCGCCGCATACCTCGTGTACAATGGCGTGCAGATCTTCCCCGACCAGCCCGTGGCTATCGCCGACGTGCCTACTCTCTCCCTCGCAGTCCCGCTCGGCAAAGTGTATGACCAGCTCCTGAAGGCCAAAGCCATGACCGGCACCGCCTTTTCCGGTTCCATCAGCTTCAGGATCGCGGCGTGGTTCACGCTCCCCGTAAGTGGTTCAGCAACGCTCCAGTCCAACGGACTCACGATGTCGCAGACGCTTTCAGTGGAGCTGAGGGGCAAGCTGAAGGATTTGTCGACGCTGCCGAATACGAACGAGAATAAGAAGCAGAGAAACAAAGAGAATATCGTTCTCACCGAAATCGGTGGGCAAAAGCCGTTCGCTCCGGCGCAGGGCGAGAGATGGTCGGTGACTATCGGTTCAGGCGCTCACCACAGCGGCTCGTTCTACGCCATGGACATCGGCCTCCCCGGACGGGATACGGATTGGGGCAAGGACACCCTGGCCATCGCAGGCGGCACCATCGCTCCATTCACCGACAAATCGATGAACTACGGCACCATCAAGATCGATCACGTCACCCAAGGTGTCCGCTGGCAGAGCGAGTATCTGCACAGCATCCTTGATCTCAAGCAGGATGCGAACGGCAACGTCGTAACCAAAGAGATCACCGATGCCAACGGCAAGGCCAAAACCGTGAATGTGTACACGGTCTCGCAGCTCGATGCATCGTTCAAGGTGCTCGGCATCCGCGATATCTGGGAGGGCATGACCGTGAAAGCCGGAGACGCCTTCTCCTTCGTCGGAGGACGTGGACCATTTGATCATGACGGCGAGACGCATAAAGTAGATGGGCAAGTGATCTTGTTTCCCAATGCCTTTGCTCCGCACATTCACGAAGAGAACCACATCGAGGGCGGCGATGCTCTAAATATCGCCAACGTCGTGGAACAGGAGTGGAAGATACCAGTGGTCGGATTGGACGCGCAAGGTGGCACCGCCGTTGCGACATGGCACAACAATCTGCAGACCGCAAACGGCGGACAGAAGGGCTTCTGGGCGAACGATAGCCTCAAACTTATCTTCTTCCGGGATCACACGAATCCCGCCAACTCCGCCAACAACTACTGGGTTGCGTGGGAGGTTGATAAGGCGCCAGAGCAGATGGAGAGGGTGGTGTATGTCACAAAACTAACTGACGGAACAATTATTAACGGCTGGCTTCAAAAAGATAACTACTCTCAACTATGGAATCCCATCAATCGCGAGTTCATTCCACGCTAATTATCATTCTGGCATTGTTCTCTCTGGCTGGTTGCTCTAGAAGCAGCCAGCCAGTTGGCGTACCAAGTAGCTCTTTATCAGTCATCTCCTCTACAACCAAAAAAACATACATTTACAATAATTACACGTTTCAGTACGGAGTAGAAATTCCCTCGGACTTTGGTGACAAAAAAGGCAATGATGAAAAGATGTACTTCGGTTATGCAGATACATCTGTTACTGGTGATGTGCTCATTAGTTTTATTGCTGATTCCTCCCCCTGCTCCCCATCCCTCACCGGCGTCTCCCAAACTACAGACTTGCCAGGCACTGGCGGCAAGACGGTGTGGGGGCGTTTTGCCGATGCAGAAATGATGGCTGTAAATGCGTATCCTGATCAACTATGTCATGGACCTCCGCCATCCGAAAAATGTGCAGATAGGCATGAGCCATTCCAGTTTTGCGATGACGGTTCCAGAACGTACGCCCTCTGCTCCGAAAAGGCTGGCAAAACCGTCGTCATTTGCATCAGCCAGCAGACCGATAACCCTGCTCTCGCCAAGCAAATTTTTGAGACGTTCCGGTGGACGGAGTAAGTATTCGGTATGAACAGGCCGCGCATGCTGCGAATGTATACAAAGATCAACAGGATGCGGTTGCCGTGCGCAGACAGGAAACTCTCGCCTACTTCGCCAGCATCGGACAGGCAGTGCCACCCCAGATCGTCGCGGCTTTGGAGCTCAGTAAAGCACAGGCGGCAGCCGGTGTGAACGTCCCGCCTCCGGCCGTGACGCTGGATCCCGCACTGACCGAGCGTGAGCTCCGCCGAGCCTTCAAGGCCCGCTATGCGGCGATCCAAAGCGGCGATCCGGCCCGGATAGAACTGGAAACCCGAGCTTTCAATGTGGCAGCCGGCAATCATGATCGCGCCATCGCTTCCCTCGGCAGCGTGCAGACAGTAGTCCAAGTTCCCTCGATTCCGGTGATTTTGGCTGAGGAAACCGTGAAAAGTGATAAGTTGAAAGCGACTCCGGCGGGGAAGGTGGAGGGGATGAGGTATGAGATGATCGCTGTCCGAGGAAACATCTATTCGATTCTTGGGATTCCAGAGAAAGAAGGAAAGATTGTCGATGAATTCGGAAATATAAAAACTCCAATGACGGTAGAGTCGCTCACAAGAATACGAGATCTGGCGATGAAGGGACGGGATAGTGCCATCGCAAGAGGAGATTTGGAGAGACGTGCTTCTTTCGACGAACTGTTTAATGCAGCAAGTGGCCTACTCGACTCTCCGGATGATCCTCAGATAAACGAATGGATCGCACTAGTCGAACGTGTGACAACTGACCCGACAAATACAATATATGGTCCAAGACTCAACAAGATGGTTTATATGACTTTAAATCCACTCAGCGGACCGGGTGGAAACGTGCTTGAGACCAATCCAAATACTGCTCAGTGGCTCAGTGTCCCACTAGATCCCTCGCAATTCAGTACTCTCGCGAGCATGTATAACGGCATACAGTCCGCGCTTGATACTGTGGGGTCAACAATACAGTCGAGCATTGATGCCACCGGTTTTATTCTAAGTGAGGCGGAAAAAGAATTGAAGGATCCAAACACAAGTATTGCCCGCAAGGCAGCGCTGGCTTTAGAAACAAATCTTCTTTCGCCACTAAAGATGGGATTGCAGTTGGCTGACATGCTCAGACCGAGTACCCCTGAGGCTGTATTGGTTGAAATTGTGCTGGCGTTCACAGGAGGGAAAGTTGTGCAAGTAGGTGCTCAGTCACTTAAGGCAATTAAACTGATTCCAATCCATGAACTGAAAGCAATTTCAAAATTCATGGCTTCCGCAGGAGGGGCCGCATTTAAACAAGTTCTGGAAGAAGTCATCGCGAAGTATCCCGCAGCTGCTTCTATTTTAGGAAAATCTGGTGCGACGCAGGGTGAAATTGTGCTGGCGTCTCATGCTCTACTACGAGCTATGGCAAGTAAAATCATGACCTTGCTACCGGAAACAGAAGGGAAAATGCTAGGCATTCTCGGAAGAGAAGCGCAACGGTTCACTCTGTATGCAAAAAAACAACTTGTTTCAGCCATTGATATTGTGAAACTAGAAAAACAGATCGGACATGTAATTGCCGAGCACGTCGGTAAATCGTATGAATATTTGAAAGGAAGAAATATAGCATTAGCAAGCACGTTTAAAGATATCGCAACAGCAAGAGATGTGATCTACTCCACACTTGAAAAAAATATTCCCGCGATTCTAGCATTTGCTAAAAGCACTCCTGGTAAAGTGGAACAACTTGCCCTGAGATATACAGGCGACTCAACTCTGGGGAACGTTTTAAAAAATGGGAATGCCTTTTTACAAGAAGGGAAAAAAGCTTTGGTAATACTCCAAAAAGATATCGATGGTACAATTTCACTCATTACTTCTTACGTAGAACTATAATATGCACCTTTTTGATGCCCTTGATGTATTCGATGATAAGCCGAGATTTACGGGGTTCATGGCTAGTACAATGTTTGATAGAAATGGACCCCCAGAAGAAGCTGCAATAAAAGGTGCCCAGTATCCTGCTCCGTATCCTCAAGAATTGGTAGCAGACATGAGATCTATTTTATCGAGAAAGGAATTCCCTTGGGAGGCTATAAAAACATTAGCAAACTACAACGATATCAAAACGGAAGAAGATACGCGAATCTGGCTAGAAAAGATGATCGATATCATCGAGACTCATAGCTCACCTAAGCCTCGGAGTAACGAACTCCCATCTCCTTTCCAGAAATTTCTTGGCTATTTCGGTACGGAAACGGAAAAGGATTCGCACTAGAAACGCTCGCCTACTTCGCCAACATCGGGCAGGCAGTGCCACCCCAGATCGTCGCGGCCTTGGAGCTCAGTAAAGCACAGGCGGCAGCCGGTGTGAACGTCCCGCCTCCGGCCGTGACGCTGGACCCCGCACTGACCGAGCGGGAACTGCGCCGAGCCTTCAATGCCCGCTATGCGGCGATCCAAAGCGGTGAAGCGAATTTTCCCTACCACCAATAGAGCGTGGCGCCTGCACTGAGTTTTCGAATGTGTTCGCGCTTGCTGTGCCACGTCGATCGCGATTGATACGTGGCTGTGCCACGTCGATCGCGATTGATACGTGGCGGTGGCCGAGATATTCCGTGCTACGCCATGAACATCGCACCCGCGAACGGGATGCTCCGTTGGAGGGGGGTAAGAGTAATGTTTGGTATCACATGTTTTCAGCGTCAGCATCGATCAGTTCTTCTTTCAAAAGCCGCTTGAAATCTTTTTCAAAAGTAATCATTCCTTCCGAAGCGTTCGTCTGGAGAACGCTAGCCAGCTCCTGCACGCGGTTCTCGCGAATGATATTGGCCACTGCCGATGTATGTATGAGGATCTCACGGTTGGCGATGCGGCCACCACCTTTCTTCGGCAGCAGACGCTGGGCTACCACGGCCTTCAGTGACATGGCAAGCTGCGAACGCACCTGGGTCTGCTGGTGGGCCGGAAAAGCATCCACTATGCGGTCGATAGTTTGGGCGGTGTTGGGAGTGTGGAGGGTAGCGAACACCAAATGTCCGGTCTCGGCCAGGGTGAGGGCCAGAGCGATACTCTCGAGGTCGCGCATTTCACCAACCATGACGACATCCGGGTCCTGACGGAGCACATGCTTCAGGCCATCCGGGAAGGACGTGAAGTCGACACCGAGTTCACGCTGCTGCACCAGACCCTTGCCGGAGGGGAGCTGGAATTCGATCGGATCTTCCAGCGTGATGATATTGAGCGGGATTTCGGCTGTCAGAGCCGCAATGATAGATGCGAGTGATGTAGATTTTCCGGAGCCCGTAGGTCCGGTGAATAGAACTAGACCGTCGCGGCTGCGAGCTAAGTCCATGACGACGTCGGGGAGCCCCAGCTCCTGAAGCGTCGGAATGACTCTGGGGATGACACGGGCCGCGAATGCCGGTTCCCCGCCGACCATATGGCAATTGATTCGGAAGCGCGTACCGTCCGGGAGGACGTGCGAACAATCCAGATCCTTATTTTCGATAAAGCGCTTGTACTGAGTATCTGTAAGGAATTCATGAAGAAAATCTGTCACCTGCTTGGACGTAATTTTTTCGGCATCCGAAAATGAGAGCATGCCATCCAAACGAAACATCACCGACTGACCCACCACTACGTGGATATCCGAAGCATTTTGTTTGATTGCCGCCTGCCAGATATTTAATGATTCCATCTGGGTAGTATAGCACAAAGAAAAGCCTGGTGGAAGCGGCTTGCTCGTAAGTAGGCACTGAGTCTGTAGGAATGTTTGATTTTCGTGAAACACAGCAAAACTGCGGGAGAGACACAATTTCAATAATTCCCGCAGACGGGACGCCGCGTCCCGCAAAAGTAACCGATATCTCAACATAAAATATCAC
>CAZLUK010000045.1:0-33627 GCA_964562735.1 uncultured Candidatus Peribacteria bacterium | reverse complement strand
CGATCCAATTCTCATCGGGAGTGCCGGCTTGCATCGGTCTTCCTATCTTACAACTGAGTCCGTCCTCCGAGATGAGGGATACATTCTTCAGGACATGGATGTCATTACGTTCGCGTCGAGCATATCGCGGAAATTTGAGATCCTGGGGTATCGCTTCATCAGTCGTCAACTGCATCCACGATTTCTTCAGCATCTGCATGGCATCAAGCGAACCGGAGGCATGTTGCGAGCGACAGTAGACCGTGCGATTGCGGATATGCTGTACTTCGATCCGTGGTACCACTTCGATCGTCCAGTGGATTGGAAGCGTGTCTCTGCCATCCAAAAAGACATCGGCTATCCTCTCACTCCTCATCGCTATGCTGATTCCAAACACTCGTGATGCCGTCCACCGCGCATGGATGCTCCGTCTGCTCTCGGCTATTGCAGACGATCGCACGCTGATGTCTCTCCTGTTCTTCAAGGGTGGAACCTGTGCGGCTATGCGTGATCTTCTCGATCGCTTCTCCGTGGATCTCGATTTCGATCTGCGTTCCAAAGACGATATCGGCATCGTGCGCAAGCATCTGGAAAAGATCTTTACGAAGCTCGATCTCACCATCAAAGACCAAAGCAAAGTCATCCCTCAGTATTTTCTCCGATACGCAGCCGAGCAGGGAAGCCGCAATACCATGGCTCTCGATATCACGGTGCCGCCGCCAAAAGCGAACGAATACGAAGTGATACGATTTTCGGATATTGATCGATTTATTCCATGTCAGACAGTCGCTACGATGGTAGCAAACAAGCTCGTAACCCCTATCGACCGCTTTGAGAAGCACGGCGCCATCGCCGGGCGCGATTTCTACGATATTCATCACTTTCTCATGCAGGGATACCCATGGAATGCCGCGGTGATTGAGGAGCGTTCCAGTATGCCACCGAAGAAATTTTTCCACATCCTGTACGATTTTATTGAAAAGCACGTGATGCAGACAGTCATTGATCAGGATCTGAACACTCTGCTCGCTCCGAAACAATTTCAGCAGATTCGCCGCACGCTGAAGCAGGAAACGCTTTCACTCTTGCGACAACGACAAATGTGAGAGGCTCTATTTGGAGAAGTATGTCGTATGTAGTATGTGGTATACGACATACTGCCTACTTAATACTTATAACCACCCGTGCCCAAACTTCGCGATGAACTCATCCGCCTCTTTCGGCCCTCTGGAACCGGATTCATAGATCGAAAGCGGAGTAGCAGGATCATCAAAATATTTCTGCACGGGATCGATCAGTTGCCAGCAGGTACGGACTTCTTCCGGGTCCAGAAACCATTGCTGATTGCCGTTGATCGCTTCAAGCAGCAACAAACTATGTTCAACGAGGCAATCACCCATGCACACGAGCGGATCTTCCATGACGAGCGGTCTGAATTTTGGTTCACTGCCGCCGAGCTTGGTCTGCAGATAAAGTTTTAAGCCAGCCTCGCCCTGCAAAATGATATCGAGACGATTACGGGATTCGTTTTTTCCGAGGAGGGTCGCCGACTCCTGGAATTCGATCGCGATGCGGGTTTCTTTCTCCTTGAGCCGTTTGCCGGAATGTAAAAAGAACGGTACGCCTTGCCAGCGCGAAGAACGCGACATGAGTCGCATGGCAGCGAAGGTCGGCGTCCGTGAATCCGGATTCACACCGGCTTCCCGGCGGTAGGCGACGACACTCTTGCCCCGGGACACTCCAGCGCCATATTGGCCTTGTACTGCGATTTCGGAAAAATCAGCAGCCGGCGGCAGATAGAATTTTTTGACAGCATCGAGCCGCGCCGGCTTGAGATCATTTGTGTCACTGACCAGGCGCATCGTGAGGAGTGCGGCGATTTGAATGAGGTGACTCTGGAACATGTCCCTAAACGTCCCGACGGCATCGAAGTATCCGGCCCGTCCCTCGAGTCCTGCGGGCTCAGTAGCCGTGATCTGGACGTGGGAAATGAGCGTGTTCTTGAGGAGCCGTTCGATGACCGGATTGGCGTGACGCAGATAATACGCATTGCGCACGGCCTCTTTACCGAGATAATGATCCAAAATATAGACCTCGTCTGGCTTGAAGCAGCGCCCAAGCACGGCACTGATTTCCTCAAACGACGCAAGATTATGCCCGACGGGTTTCTCGACAACACACCGAAATTCTCTGTCGCTCTCTACTTGCCCTGAGCGAGCCGAGCGAGTCGAAGGGTGTATTGTGCTATCACAAATATTTTTAAGGGTGGATTCAAATGCAGTCGGTGGGATCGAAAGATACGCTAGGCGAACTGCGCCTTGCGTCGACCCCTCAAGTTTTGTCAGTGTGGACGACAGTGTTTTGAAGTCGGTAAGAGCATCGTACTGTCCCGCGTGATAGAAAACGTGCTCCAGCATTGAAGCCAGGACTTTTTCGTTCACTTCCAGAACGTGCTCTTTCACTGCGGCAGCAACGTGCTGCTTAAACTCCGCAGCGGTCATCGCCGTACGCGCGAACCCGACAATGTTGTATTGCTCGGGTAAGCGTTTTTTCAGTGCCAGAAAGTACAGCGCCGGAAAGATTTTGATCTTGGCCAGGTGTCCGGAAGCGCCGAAGAGGATGAAGGAGAAGGGACGGTTAGCACGGAGCATAAGCGAAGTGTAACAGGGGCAAGTGAATAGTTGGTAGTGAGTAGTGAGTAGAAAATTGCTGTTGTAGAAGTGTGCTACTCACTACAAACTACTCACTACTTACTTCTTCGAACATGGAAAAACTTCTCACTCTTCTCCATACACTCGCCATCCCCTTCACCCGATTCGACCATCGGGTCGTGTTCACATGCGAAGAATCTGACGGACTAGAACAGCCTATCCCCGGCGCACATACCAAACAACTTCTCATGAAAGCTAAAAATAAAGAAATCTATGTACTGGCGATAGTCATGCACGACAAAAGAGTTGATACGAAAGCACTTGCGAAAGAGTTTGGAGGCCAGAGCTTCAGTTTCGCATCTCCTGAAAAAATGATGGAACTCCTCGGGGTCACGCCCGGATCAGTGACGCCGTTCGGGCTGATCTCCGACCAACAAAAAATCGTGCAAGTCGTCGTTGACGAAGACGCCTGGAACGTCGGCCAGTTCAGGTTCCATCCACTTATCAACACGGCGACGCTGAGCATCGACACAGCCGGATTTGAAACGTTTCTGAAGCACACGGGGCATACATTCTTGGTGAGAAAAATTCCACAGAAGGCGGCGTAGCATCGCGCATCCTGCCGATGGGTGGGCGGTCGATGAACAGAAGCGCCGATACTGAAAAAATCAACGCACCCGCGTCGGCTTTTTGTCATCGTACAAACACCTACTTCTTTATCTTGAAGTCCACCGAATACCTTCCGGCACCCAGGAAGAGGAGAACGATACAGCCTGCAAGGATCATAAGATCAAACTCCCATTTTCCGCCACCACCGAACGTGCCGAAGAAATCGAGAGGCGCCTGGCCGAAGCCCGTCATCTTCATGTAGATAGCGCCGACCATCACGATTCCCAGGAGAAGAACTGCAATCTCTGTCACAACACCGATAAGAATCGCGACTCCCGCGATGGGTTCCAAGAACTTAAGCACGAGCACAGTGGTCGTAGGATCCGTCATCGCCCACTTTTGGTAGCCGTGATAAATAAAGATGGCACCGACGACGATGCGGAGGAAAAGGAGCGCCCAGTCGCTATGGGACCGGAGGGAAGTGAACATAGAGAAATAGAGAAGGGAAGAAGTGAAAGAAAGTATAGCAAGAAAAAAAGCAAAAGAGGATCTTGCAATCTCTGTTTTATCTCCCTAGAATTCTCGTAACATCACCGCCTATCCAGAGCGACGCGTGGGAACTGGCCCAAGACGCGTCCCCCAACCCTTCGAATCGCTTCGCTCTCTCAGGGCAAGCCCCGAAAAAGGTGGGAATTCCAGCCCCGAAGTGGGGAAGATAGCGAGTACGCCTACTCATCACTCTTCCGCCCTACAGGACGAAATTTTTGTTTAATCTTTCAATTTTGGACGCGGCGTCCAAACTGCGGAATCTGAAAGTAAAAACGCGCGAATTGTGTATCTCTAGCCCACCATCCCCCTCTTTATGTCCTCCCTCTTCACTTCCGAATCCGTGACCCTTCGACTCGCCTGATGGCTCGCTCAGGGTAACTTACTATTTTTTTCTCTCTCCATATCATGCCCAGTTTGTTTACATCAGAATCGGTTACCGAAGGTCACCCCGATAAACTCTGCGACCAGATCAGCGACGCCGTGCTGGATTATGCGCTGAGTAAAGACCCTAAGTCGCACGTTGCTTGCGAATGCTTGGCCACCACCGGGCTCGTGGTGATCGCGGGCGAGATCAGCACGAATACATACATTCCGATGGCGCAGGTGGCGCGCAAAGTCATCGAGGAGATCGGCTACAATGACGGCGTTTTCGGGTTTGATCACAAGGCGTGCGCCGTAATGGTGTGTGTCGGCGAACAGAGTGCGGATATCGATATGGGTGTCACCGCCGAGAAGACCGTGACGAAGGAGCAGGGTGCCGGTGACCAGGGCATCATGTTCGGTTTTGCATGTGATGAGACGCCGGAGCTCATGCCGCTGCCCATTTCCTTGGCGCACAAACTCACTCGGAAGCTTGCGGAAGTCCGGAAAGCGAATGGCCTGGACTATCTCCGTCCAGACGGCAAGAGCCAAGTCACGATCGAATATAATGATGACGGAATCCCCAAGCGTGTGCAAACCGTTGTAATCTCCACACAACACTCGGATCACGTCAGTCACGAACAAATCTGCAAAGATATAAAGCAGTTTATCATCGAGCCAGTGTGCGGTACTTACCTCGATAAAGACACGATTTATCATATCAACCCAACCGGTCGCTTCGTCATCGGCGGCCCTCCGGGTGACTGCGGACTCACGGGCAGAAAGATCATTGTAGATACCTACGGCGGCTTTAGCCGTCACGGCGGAGGAGCTTTCTCCGGTAAGGACCCGAGTAAAGTGGACCGTTCGGCTGCGTACGCCGCTCGCTGGGTGGCCAAGCACGTCGTGAAGGCAGGACTGGCCAGAAAGTGTGAAGTACAGGTAGCGTACGCCATCGGTGTCGCGGCCCCGGTTTCGCTCCGAGTAGATACTTTCGGCACCGGCAAAATTTCGGACCGAACCCTGGAGAAAGCCATTTCCTCGGTGTTTGATCTCCGTCCGGCCGCGATAATCAAGGATTTGGATCTGCTGCGTCCGCAGTACCGCCAGGTCGCCGCCTACGGTCACATGGGCCGCGAGGATCTGGGTGTAAAATGGGAAGTGTGCGACCGGTTAGATTCTCTCCTCAAAGCCGCGCAGTAAGACTGATTTTGGCTTCCACAAGGGCTTACTGAAGTGGCTCCTTGTTTTTAATTGCATTTGAAATTTTTCAGGATAGAATATCTGGTTATTACTTCACCATAACCTCATAAATGCCGCTTTCTAAGGAACAAGAAACCCAGGAAAACCGACTCAATTTAATATTTCAGTCACGCCCAGATTTGCTTGACGAACATGCTAAGAATCTGGCTGCCGCTCAGCACGAATGTCGAAATATTCATCACGAGAAATTCGCTTGTGATAACTTGCGCTTTGATGCCAGCAGAGCTTGTACGGAATGCCTGCGTCGTGTCCAAGCAAGGAACAAATGAGGGCGATCCCGCGTCTCACCGCTCACAGCCCTCCGAGCAGTGTGCCTGGATAGTAGTACTGCAATATCTGCTCCGCACTCCGGCCTTCTTTGGCTTGTCCCAGCGCTCCACAGCCGGACATACCTACGCCGTGCCCACGCAAAGTCATCCCCACGCACCATGGATCGGGCTTACTCGTAAATATCTCCGCGGCCGGGAAATTCTTCCAGCCAGCCTCTGCGGGGGTTCTGGTTTTCCCGTCGTTACTGGAAAAATAGGCGGGTTTGATAAGCTCGCCCCGGTACCTGAGTACACTGTGTTCGGTTGACTCCACCGCTCGTACCCACCGTGGATTCTTCGCTTCGAATTCTACCCCGGCGTATGCCTGAAATATCCCCGGATCATCGGAGCCGTCGTAGGGCATTCCGGGGAACTTGCGGTTGGCAGGATCGGTATAGAACGCGGCGTACGTTCGGGCGGCAATGGCGAAGGCGCGCTGCTTCTCGTACGGTTCGGTATCGGGTTCCTCGGCGAGTCCGGCTAGATAGTCTTCGAGCGAGAGCTCATTGATAAGTGCGAGTGAACCATTCAGTACCCTGCACTCCAAGACTCCCCGGTATGTGCGCGTTTTCGAGGCGACGCCGTGAACGGTGAGCGTGTCGGTGCCTTTGGGAGCGAACCGGAGGATGTCACGAGATACCAGACTTTCTCCGCGCTGTCTCGCTTCACATCGTCCATTCATAGGGAGGATGTCCACAGTAGTTCCTGCTCGCACAGAAACGCCGCCTACCTCCCCCGCGCTCGTGAATACGACCGACGGATTTTGTGAGGCACTGAGACGGATTCGGGTGAGAGTGGAATTTTTTGGTGTAGAGACGCCCCGCGCACGCATCTCTACAGGTACGGAAATTGCCCGATCAGCAGAAGATGACTGTCTCGAAGGCCGTGACTGTAGCCGCAATCGTGGCTTAAGCGTACTTACTTTATTCGCGCTCGGTGGCTCGACAATGAGCGCTGGGTTCCCGCCAAACGGATTTATGAAGTTACCACTACGAGCGCGGCGTCCGGAAACCGAGAGCGTGAAACGCAGTCCGCCGATATCTAAAGAGTACGATCCCTCTTCCATCGGCGCCTGGACGATGAGTTGCAGGTCTGTTGTTTCAAACGCCGGAAGATCGGATTCAAGCAGGATGCCTTTGGTCACCGGAATTTTCGCCACACCGTTATCCAACCACAATTTGATACGTTGATCTGAAAGCCGGATATCGGCCACTTTCTTGCCTTCGTACGCGCCGGATCGGTCCGCCGTGTACGTGAAGCTGAGCCGTTGCTTGCCGCCCGGATTGATAGCGACGGAATTACGTCCGGTGAACGAAATTCCGGTAGCCGGCTTCAGGGCATCGGCGGAATTAATGGTGGTTGCCGGATCGCTGGATGATGAGAACGACGTTTGCGGGAAGATCACCGTGGTGTCCAGCCGACCGTTCTGGACATTTTTCACGACCTGTCCGAATGCTTCGGTCAGATAATAACCCGGGCAAAGTGTGGACAAAAGATCGCGGTGACGGATGATGGGGGAAGAGAATTTTTTGCCGTGAAACTGCACGGACTTGCCGACATCGATTTGATAATCATTGGCGAGACTTGCAAGTAAGCGCTGCAAACCCTTCACCTGCGCGTCCGACGGCTGCTCGATCTCGAAGTTGCCGAGCATGACGATGCCGATGGTGCCGGTATTGTTGCAATAGGTATGCCCTCCGACCATGAACTTGCCTCCGACCCGGCCTTCGTACACTTGGCCGACTTCATCGATGATAAAATTGTAACCGATGTCACCCCAGCCTTTGGTTGCCGCATGATACTTAAAGAGCGCCCGTACGCGCTCGACTGCCGGGCGCGGGTCGCCTTTGATGAGCAACGCCGAGTGGTGAACTACCAGTAGTTTTACGTCCCGGCTGTATTGCAGCGGCCAACGGTACGCGCGGCCCTGCGCATCTTTGGTCACCAGAGACCCAACCGAAAATTCGGACGGGAAATTCTGCTGTGCCAACTGACAATCTTTCACGCGCTGACTCCCCGGAACCGTGTCACCTCCGCTGTCGCCCTTGGCCGCATCTTCGCTCGATGCAGGCTCGGTTTTAGATTCAAACAAATAGTCCTCATCCGCCCCCCAATCGCTCCGGGAAATGACTGACGATAGGCCGACCGACGAAACTGCCGCCACGCGAGTTTTTACCGGTTCATGCGAAACGGTAATCGGATGGATAGCGGATGCCGCAGCGACATTTGCGCGGAGTTTCGATGTGCCATCCGGCACCATGATCAATTCGGATTCTTCACCGGCTGCCGTATCGCCATCGCTTTCATAGGTTTGAGAATCGGACCATGATCCGTCGACAAAATACTGATACGTGAACGAAGCTCTGTTCGCGGGGAGCTTCACGCTAAAGCCGTCGATCGAGGATAATTCGACCGAAACTTCGGGGACTACCGCTGTTTCAGCCAATGCCGGGAGCGCGAAGCCGAGCGATGCGTTGATAAACGATGCTGCAAGCACCGCACTAATCCGCTTGAGAGGCATGGGGTAATCAGTATAGCGGAGAAACCTCGCGATAAAGTTTTCGTTTCTTTAATGTTGCTGATTTTGAATGTTAATTTTATCGACTCTCGCCTGAACATGTCCCCTGATTTTTTCAGCTCTATTTAACATGTCTTTGAACCATTCATATTTAGGTCCCATACAAAGTGCCTGATAATCATGAACGGACATTCCCTCAGGGGGCGACAATGATTTTGCTTTCTCCAATAATATCGCTGCTTCCGCATACCCTGCGAAATATCCTTTTTGTTCATTTTCCATACGGTAATAGTATAGGGGGACATTCATAATGTAAAGCGAATTTTAGTAAGTTGTCAATTTTTCGTACGCCTCGACCATTCGCTCTACCGATAATTTTTGCTTAACAGCCCTTTTACCGGCTTCCGAAAGCCCCTGGCGGACTGCTGGATCTAGCATCGATACCAGGGAGAGCCTGAGACTTGCTACCGAATTCGCTTGCGCTATCAGGGCTTCTTCATCCGCCATCAGATATCCAGCAATACCGCAAGCATCGGTCACGATTGTCGGGATGCCCCGCGCCATCGCTTCCGCAGCGACGAGTCCGAACGGATCGTGATCCGAGGAGGGGAGAACAAATGCATCCAGCGACTCAAAGAAGTTATGAAGATCATCGATGCGATTTTGTAGGTGAATCCGCGCAGTTCCCATCCGCTCGGTATCTTTGGCAATTAGTGTCCTGAGGTACCCTTCCTCAGGACCAGTACCAATGATGTACAGCGTAAATTCGGGAAGATCAGCAATTGCTTGGATCAGGATATCGATGCCTTTTTCGGGGGAGAGACGGGCGATGGTGCCGATCTTGAGAGACGTGAGACTTGAGACGTGAGACTTGAGTCCTTGTTGAGCAGAAGACTGATGTCTCATGTCTGACGTCTCATGTCTCATGTCTGATGTCTCATGTCTCGCTGGGACGCCATTCGGAATTGCCACCACCCTCTCCGCATCAAACCCCATCTCTGCATACATCTTCCTACTGAGTTCCGACACACAAATAATCGTCGCATGCTTACTGGCGCGTCTCATGGCCGGAAGCCACGGATTTTTCGTGAGCCATTTGCCGATGCTATCGTGCTCGACCCAGAATACTTTGACCCCCTGCTTCGCTGCCCACTCGGTGAGCAGGATTTTCTCGCTCAGACTCAGCATGACGAGAGCTTTGGGCTTTGAGCTCAGAGCTATGAGTGAATTTACTGCTCGAATGAGACGTTCTTGCATCTTCTTCTTCCTCCATAAAAAACTGATCGCGCTCCACTTCGTCACCGGCGGCAGTCCAATGTTCAATTCTCCACTTTCAATTTTCAATTCGCGTGCACGCTCCAAGAGCACCGAACAACTTCCAAGAAATGCAACATCATGCCCCCGCGCGCGCAGCCCTTCCATAAGCCACATTGTCTGGTTTTCGGCACCGCCATCGGCGCTCTCAAACGGAAAACGGGTAAAAAGGATGCGCATGTGGCAAGGAGAGTGTACACTGGAAAATCCACGGTTCCCTCTTAACCTATGGGCGAGGCCTACTGCCACTGGGAATTTATCCCGCCTCCGAATCAGATCCTCATCAAAAATCGTGATGCATGGAGTCGGCTGCCTGAAGACGTACAGAACTGCATGCGAAAAAATTACGGTACCAAGGAAATCTTGAACGAAGTCGGCCGTTGTGTTGCACACCTCTCAGAAAAGGAGAAAGAACAGATCGTTCAGCTTGCATGCCTATCTATGGGCGTTGAAATAGAATTCGTGTCACTCACGGATGAGTCTCCCACCGCTCCAGCAGATCCGTCAGCACGGCCATGACTATTGAAGCCGGATGCGACGTACATACCACCGCTTCGGCTCCAGCCTCACGCGCTTCCGCGGCATTTTTCGGGTTGTCACTGGAACTTACGAGAGCGATCCTGGCTTGTGGAATCTTTGCTTTCAAATACCGGATGACCGCCGGGCCCCTCTCCGATGGAATGTAGTAATCGATAAAGGCGGCAACAATCTCCGGCTCTCGATCGATGATCCGTCTCGCCTCCTCCGTCGTTGAAGCCGTGAAGATCTCGCTGGGCCATTTGGCTTGTCGAAGAACCGACAGCAGCATTGCGGTCTTGCCAGCTGAATCGTCGGCAATGAGAAAACTCGACATTAAGGAAAGTATCCACCAAAAAACGCTTGAATCAAACAGCAGTGGGAAGCTAGGATCCGGCCCTGAGGAATTCAATTTTTTGCAAAAAATTTTGAGAGGGGTAAAGTTCTGGAAACTCCCTCCCTTGTCCAGCCTTTCCGTAGAATCGGCGTTAGTCTCAGATGAACTGTTCCTTGTCAACGGCGCTGGTCTTCTTTGGGCCGAATATAAAGCGACGGGGGACATTAGGGCACGCAATGAACTGGTGGAATGTTACCTCCCGCTCGTGAACCGCCTTGCCGATCAGATTCACGCGCGGCTCCCCCCTAATGTCGATGTGAGCGATCTAAGGTCGGCGGGAGTTTTTGGGCTCATGGATGCAATTGATGCTTTTGATCCTCAGCGCGGAGTAAAATTTGAAGTGTACTGCGTTCCACGGATTCGCGGAGCGATATTGGATGAACTGCGAAAAATGGACTGGGTGCCACGGTTGGTACGCAATATCGTCCCCCGATTGAACAAAGTTCGCGAGCAACTGAACGGTTGTCTCGGACGGGACCCGACAGATAAAGACATGAAGAAAGCGTTAGGGGTTAATGACAATCAATACAGGAAAATGCTGAGAGAGACGAATGTCACACAGGTTGGTACTCTCGAACAATTGATAGATGTAACCGATCCCAATTACAGCGTCACTCGCGAGGATCTACTGCCCAATTACAGAATCACTCTCGAGGATCTATTGGAAGATAAGAAGATTAAATCTCCAAAGGCCAACTTCGATAGGGAGGAATTCTACCGCCGAGCGCTCCGAGGACTGAGCCGAAATGAGCGGATCGTCATGATTTTGTATTATCGCGAGGAATTGAAAATGAAACAGATTGCTGAACATCTCGATCTTGCTGAATCACGGATATCCCAAATGCATTCAGAAATTAAGGCCCATATAATTCGACGATTCAACAAAGGCAGATCCGTTCCCTAACCTGCTTCTAATCGATCACATCATTTTTTGCTGGAGAAAGTTTTGCACGTTGCGGGCGGCGGCTGCTGTTCATTCCTACTCCACCAAAAAATGATGTAATCCCTCCTAATCCTCCTGCCGTGGCGTGATCGTATGCTGCCCTCCCATATACGGCCGGAGCACCTCCGGTATCGTCACCGAGCCGTCTTTATTCTGATAGATCTCCAGGATCGGAATGAGAATACGCGGGCTTGCGATGCAGGTGTTATTGAGCGAGTGGCAGAACTGCTTGGTGCCATCGGCTGCTTTGTATTTGATATTGAGGCGGCGGGTCTGGAAATCGTAAAACGTGGAGCAGCTGTGGGTTTCGCCGTAACTCTTCCGGCTCGGCATCCAGGTCTCGATGTCGTTTTTGTACACTTGTCCGCGGCCCAGGTCGCCGGTGCAGACGTCCACCACGCGGTACGGAAGTTTGAGAGCCTGTAGTACGTCTTCCGCATTCTGCAAAATTTCTGCATGCATGCGGGCACTTACCTTCGGATCGTTCTCGCAGAGGATCACCTGCTCTACTTTCTGAAACTGGTGGATGCGGTACAGGCCGTGGGTGTCTTTTCCATAGTTGCCGGCCTCGCGGCGGAAACAGGGTGAGATGCCGCAGTAGCGTCGGGGGAGTCCGGCGAGTTCCAGAACTTCGTCTTGGTGGTAGCTCGTGACCGACACTTCCGAAGTTCCGATTAAATATGCCTCATCGGATTCGATCATGCCACCACGCTTTTGCTGAACACCAACCGCGTAGGCCTGTTCCTCGCCACCCGGAAAGTAACTCGTGCCCATCATCGCGTCATAGTGCACCAAGAGCGGCGGCGAGAACGGCGTGTAACCTTTCTTTACAAGTGTTTCGAGTGTGAAAGCGAGAATCGCCATCTCAAGCCGAACACCGTCGCCCTTCAGGAAGTACGTTCTTGCTCCGGCGATCTTAACGGCCCGCGGAATATCGATAATATCGAGGGCGGTACCGAGAACGATATGATCCAGCGGATCGAACGAGAATGACGGAAGCTTGCCTGCTTTTCTTATCTCCACGTTCTGCGTGTCGTCTTTTCCGACCGGAACGTTCCGAAGGGGAGGAGAGGGCAGCTGTAGTGCTAGTATGAGCCATTCTTTCTCAATCGGTTCCAGAAGTTTTTCGGCTGCCTGCAAGTCGCGGGCGAGCGTCTTCATTGCGGCAATGACTTTCTCTTGCTCGGTTTTGTCTTTGATCGTCGGCACGGTCTTGCTCACAGCATTCCGCTCCGCCTGCATCTTCTGAACATTCACCATCGCAGTACGGCGGGCTTCATCCAGTTTCAGGAACGCACGAACGTCAACTTTGATATTTTTGACTTTACAGGCCTGCTCAAAAATCTCAGGGTTTTGGCGGATGAGGTCGAGGTCGATCATGGATGGATGGTAGCATTGGAGCGGGATGCTATGTAAGTGGGCACTGACTATGCGAGGCAGTAGCACGGCCATCGTGGCCGTGTTAAATGTACACGGGCTAGAAGCCTCGTGCTACTCGACGAAAATCAAACATTCCTACAGACTCAGTGAGCAGTACAAGTAAATAATTGTTCACTAAACCTGCACAAAAAAACTGCCCTATTCTTCAAGGGGAGCGGGTTTACTACCCGCGTTTGGCAATGATCGACAACCGCAGGAAGGAATCCTGCTCCTATGAATGGAAGTGCTTATTGAGTCAAAGGAGAGCCCATTGCAGGGTCAGTGCCCACTAACAATGCTATTTTTTGACAAAAGTCTATAAACTATTATACTCTAGTTATAGTGTCGCAGATATCTAAACCATCGCTGTCGAACTCCCCAGAAACCGATCTGGAAAAAATCATTGCTATGGGGGAGGCATTGAGGGAAAAAATTGAGCGTGCATCGCATCCGCAAGCCAAAGATTGTGAGGATCTAAAAAATCTAGGAAACTCCTGTTATTGCCAATGGATATCAATATCGCCTGGATCAAAGAATGCTACGAAGATCTCAGGTTGGTTTTCTTTGTTGCAAAGACTTGCTGGTCAGCGGGCCGCTTACCAAAGAGTCAGACAAACATCGGAGGAGACGAACCAGAAAATAAGTGGAATTAAGCCCTTCGATAAACTGCAAAGGCCAAGGAAGACTCAAAGAATCGTACCTCTGGCCCAAGAACAAACAGAAGAAAATGTTCCCAAATCCTGGGATGCAATCAAAGTGGGAAGGGTCCTAGAAACTGTTCAGGGGATAGTAAATGCAAAGGAAGCATGGTTTTTTCCAGATCGATATAAGGGCTTCTCTAAAATTGTAGAGACAATGGCAGCGGCAGGCACAAGGGACGCTTTCGACCGCAGCATGATCGAGCTTGGAAAATTGTGTGTCAAAGAAACCATTCCCATGGATGTCCTTCGAGTCCTCCTAACGATAATTTTCACATATCGAAATCTCCCAGATAAAGACCGTGATGATCTCATGACTAATTTTTTTCAACGTTTCTATGATCCTGTATCCGATGAGGAAGAGGAAATAGTAGAGAACTTAGAAGAATACCTAAAAAAAGTTGGGGAGAATCGAAGTGGTAGCCGCCACGACAAGTGACACCGCTGAAAAAGAGGTTTCCGGACATCCACTCTTTCGCAGGATGATGCGTAAGCGTATACTTCCCGGACTTTATGTTGCTCCAACATCATCCATTCAAGCTGGTCTCTCCCTACAAACCGAAGGGCGATCAGCCGAAGGCAATCGAAAAATTAGTGAAAGGACTGAAGGCCGGTGAGCGTCACCAAACGCTGCTCGGTGCGACGGGGACCGGGAAAACGTTCACCATGGCGAGTATCATTCAAGAGATTCAGCGACCGACACTTGTGCTCGCGCACAATAAGACGCTCGCGGCGCAGCTCTGCTCCGAGTTTCAGCAGTTCTTTCCTGAGAATTCGGTCTCGTACTTCGTCTCGTACTACGACTACTACCAGCCGGAGGCGTACATGCCCACGACGGACACCTACATCGAAAAAGATGCGAGCATCAATGAAGAGATCAAGAAGTTCCGCCATGCCGCGACGTTGAATCTTTTGACGAGGCGCGATGTGCTCATCGTGGCCTCCGTCTCCTGCATTTACGGCCTCGGGGACGTGGAGGACTACGAAGCGCTCGCGATTACCGTGAAGCGCGGAGAACCGTACCAGCGGCAGAGGTTTCTCCGACTCCTCACGGATATCCAGTACACGCGGAGTTCCATGCAGTTCAAGCAGGGGATGTTCCACGTGCTCGGCGACACGGTGGAGATCTTCCCCCCGAGCGGAGACACGGTCATACGGATCGAGATGCCATTCGATGAGATCGATACGATCCAGGAAGTGGATAGCTTCACCGGAGAGGTACTCGCTGAGCTGAATGAGATCATTATTTTCCCCGCAGCGCACAACGTCACGACCAAAGAGAAGATCGATCGATCGATCGAAGGCATCAAGACAGAGCTTGCCGAACGGGAAAAACTCTTCCTCGAGCAGAAAGAATTTGCGAAGGCGGAGCGCATCAGGCAGCGAACGGAGTATGATATGGAGATGCTGCGGGAGACCGGGTACTGCACGGGGATCGAGAACTATGTGCGGTATCTCGGAAACCGCGAACCGGGTGCGCCTCCGGGCACGCTCCTCGACTACTTCCCGGAAGACTTCGTCATGTTCATCGATGAAGCGCACATTTCCATCCCCCAAATCGGGGGGATGCACGAGGGGAACTTGCAACGGAAAAAAACGCTGATCGAGTACGGGTTCCGCCTCCCGAGCGCCGCGGATAACCGCCCGCTGAAGTTCGTTGAATTCGAAGAGCGGCTGAAGCAAGCGGTCTACGTGTCCGCGACTCCGGGGCCGTACGAGTACAAGCACACGCCGAAGAATTGTATCGCAGAACAGATCATCCGTCCCACGGGGCTTCTGGACCCCATCGTGAGCGTGCACCCGAAGAAGCACCAGATCGACCACATCACGAAGGAGATCAATGACACGATCAAGCGCGGCGAACGCGCGCTCATCACCGCACTGACGAAGAAGAGCGCCGAAGACCTTTCGACCTACTTCCAAAATCTCGACTTCAAAGTCCGCTATCTTCACAGCGACATCGAGACGATGGAACGGGTGGAAATTCTGCGGCAGCTTAGGTCCGGGGTTATCGATATCCTCGTCGGTATTAACCTCCTCCGCGAAGGTCTGGACCTCCCGGAAGTCAGCTTCATCGCGATACTGGACGCGGATCAACAAGGATTCCTCCGTTCCCGTGATGCGCTGATCCAAACCATCGGTCGCGCGGCGCGAAACGTAAACGGTCACGTAGTCCTCTACGCTGACCGGACAACCGATGGCATGAAAGGCGCGATCGACGTCACGAATCGCCGCCGGAAGATCCAGGAAGAGTACAACACGAAGCATGGGGTCACGCCGCAGACCATCATCAAAGCGATCAAAGACATCGCAGAGGAGCACAGTAAGCAGAAACTGACGCGCAAGAAGTACGATCACCAAAAGATCCCGAAGGACGAGAAGAAACGCCTCGTAGAAGAACTGAATGCGCAGATGGAACTCGCGGCGGAGAACATGGAGTATGAGAAGGCAGCGGATCTACGGGATGAAGTAGAGCTTTTGAAAAGGGAATTATGATCACATAAAACCCGCAATCCGCTATAATTTGAGTTCACCGTATTTAAAGAGAGGTTGGTGAGTCAAATCAATAAGGAACGGCATTCCCATTCCCCTGCGTTGATCCGATGGTTGTACTTCAGCCTCAGGAGAGAGCTCTCTCTCGAGTAGCGAAGGAAGGTCGTCTATTCCTTCACTTACTTGGGAAATTATCTGGCGCGCTTTCCGAAGAGTGAGAGCAATGGTTTTAGGAGTAGCAGCATCGCTTAAAGTATCCCAAAATTTAGCGCTCTCTAGATATATGCGTGCCACGGTGAGTTCCGTGGCAAGAGCATAAATTGGGTTCTTGAGAGCCTCTGGAATTTGCTCAATGGGTTCTATAATAGTTAACATTCTCGTACGTAAAGCGTTCATTGCTAAAAACACTCTATCAAAAGATTTATCGACGAGAACTCCAGGATCTATAGTAATGGGCAATTTTTTACCCTCAACAAAAATATCTATATGAAGTTCATCTAGCGACGCAAATAACCTTCGCAAATCCCTAGCCGAATTTATTTCAACGTATGCAGCATCGAAACAGCCAATTTCAAAGACTGTTATTTCATTGTCAGTGATATATTTTCGAAATTCATTAGTATCCATAGGGTGTGCACTATATCACATTTAGTGAACACGTCTATTATCCCAACTCCTTCACTGCATCCCTGTACCCCTCCGGAGTCCCGGTATCGAACCTACGGCCTTCAAACTCATATCCATAGATATCAATCTTTTTGACTTGGGCCTTCAGTGCATCGATCAGGCGGACTTCCTGATCGTGATGATGGCTTCCTTCCACCTTCATAAGCTCCTCGATGGTGGACCTTGGAACTAAGTATTTACCTACTATACCCAGCGTAGAAGGCGCGTCCTCGGGTTTTGGCTTCTCGATGAGTCCCCGGATTTTCTTGATCCTACTTAGGTGCTTGTCTGGATGAATGTCTACAATCCCGTACTTCGAGACAAGCTTCTTTTCGATATCCTGGAGACAGAGGATGGCTGTCTCTTTCTTAGACCCTAGCTCCTTCCATGCACCTGCAATCTGCTCCAGACCATTCCTTTCTCCATGAATCAAGTCATCTCCGAAGAGGATGGCAACAGTGTCGGAGTCCACCCAATCTCGTGCCTGCAAGATGGCATGCCCGTCCCCGCGCATCTCTTCCTGATACACCACGTGGAAACGAACTGAATGGTACTTCGTCAGCTCTTCAAGTAAGTGAAGTTTCCCACGTTTTTTGAGTTCCAGTTCCAGTCCCGGCTGCGAGTAGAAAAACTGTGGGATCGCTTCCTTGCCGTGGCTGATCACAAAGCAAATATCGGTAATTCCTACACTCATGCACTCATCCACCAGAAGCGCGATGATGGGTTTGCTTCCGATGGGGAGGAGCTCCTTCGGGACGACCTTCGTCCAGGGCAGGAAGCGTGTGCCGAACCCCGCAACGGGCAATATAGCTTGCGTGATCTTCATGACGAGAGTGTAGCATTGATTGTCAGCCTGAGGAGACCGAAGCGGATCATACGATTCTTGGCTGGAGATAAAGAGCCATCAATTTTTCCCGCAGCCACTGCGGTCGTGACCGCCCGTGGCGCAGACGGGACGCCGCGTCCCGAGGAAGAAGTATAAGTTTCCTCGTTCTCACATTTATCACTACAGCATGTCATTTTCTCTATCATTGTCCTGCCTTTTTTTGTTAACCAGCGATTTAAATCGCTGGTTAACAAAAAAAACAGCGAATCGGTTACTTTTGCGGGACGCGGCGTCCCGTCTGCGGGAATTATTGAAATTGTGTTTATCCAGCCAAGAATCGTATGATCCGGCTTACCATTTTGCCATCAGCTTCTGCGTCATTGATCCAACTTTTCCGTTCCCAATCAATGATTGATCGACTTGTATGACTGGAGTGATTCCGGAAAGCGAATTCGTGATGAAAATTTCCTCAGCCTTGGGAATATCCTCCTCCTGAAGCGAGACATATCGCACCGGAATTTTGAGGCGCTTCGCGAGCTTTATGACTTTTTGGCGCGTGATGCCAAAAAGAATGTTCGAATCTGCCGTCCAGAGTGTACCGGCTTTCACCAAGAAAAGATTGGAATATGCGCCTTCGGAGACGCTTCCGTCCGAACGCTTAAGCAGCGCCTCATGAAATCCTTTTTGAAGTGCGGTTTGATGCGCCGCGTACTCACAGTGATAGGACAAGGATTTGGCTTCCGGCAGGGCTCGGTTGAGCGAGAGAATGATGACAGAAATGCCACCCGCACGCGCCGGATCAGTAGTGAGTGGACGGGTTTCTATCAAAGAATCGCTATCCGTGCAGACGATCTTCACGCGGATAATTTTCCCAGAACTATTGCGCACAGCAAAGCCGATATTTTTTCGGAGAACCGATGCGAATGGAATCCGGATACCGAGCAGTTTCGCGGAGTTTCGGAGCCGGGCGATATGGGCAGTAAGATCATGAATGCGTCCACTATCCACACGCATCGTTTCAAAGACTCCGGAAATCTTGCTGTTCGCCGGATCGAAGATTGTTTTGAGGATGGAATTTTCCGAAATCTCACGCTGTCCCCGAAAATAGCGACGTTTCTTAGACGCTGAAAAAACCAGGAACGGCTGCGCTTTTTTGAGTGTCTCTTCATATTCTTGCACACAATCCGAATCAGCAACGATCCCCCCGCCCATGCCGAGCGTCAGTTTTGTTTTCTGACTCACAATCGTGCGGATAAGAATTGTGCTGTCGATGTTCCCGCCCGCACTCACCATGAGCATCGAGCCGCAATACGTGCCGCGCGCTTGATCCTCAAGGCGATCAATCGCCTTCATGGCTGCAACTTTCGGGCAACCGGTAACAGAACCTCCCGGAAACATCGACGCAAACGCATCAACCGGATGCAGATTTTTTTCTAGCGTTCCCCGAATCACCGAGTACGTGTGCCAGACGGATGGATTTTTTTGAAGTGCGCGATGCGTGAGGACGTTGACTGAACCTGCTGACGATACTTTCCCGACATCGTTTCGCAGTAAATCCGTGATCATGTTGAGTTCAGCGGCTTCTTTCGAACTTGCAATAAGCCCTTCTGCAAGCCGTTTATCTGCCATTGGAGTTTTTCCCCGCGGACGTGTGCCCTTGATGGGACATGTGGTAATGACATCGTTTTTGATCGTCACAAATCGTTCAGGCGACAGTGAAATAATGGCAGTAGTGTCATGCTCGAAGTACGCTGCACACGGCGCAGGGTGCGTTTCGGCCAGTGCGGCAAATAATCGGCGACGATCAATATCTGACTCTGCAACGAATGGATACGAAAGATTGAGCTGATAAAAATCGCCCTCACGAATGCCGCGCATGACGTTTCTGAATTTCTTTTGGTATTCGGTTTTAGAAAGCGTCGATGTCCAGGTAAACGGCTCAAGCGCATTTTCGGTAAACGGACGATTGTGAATCGTTTGTACTTCGTGTGAGAAACGATTGTCGCCGACGACAATCACATCTTTCCCGTTCCACAGAACCGCGCGGTCATAAACATGGAAAACGGCAAGCGGAAGGGCTGAACGATGTCTCGACTCCAGACCATGAATCATCCAGCCGAGGCCAGTGCTACAGTAGCCAATGGCGCCGCCTGCAAACGGAAGTGAGGTTTTTTTCTTCGACAATTTTTTCAGCTGATCGAAAACCGATGCGTCCTTCCGCTTGATCGTTTGTGACGGATTCCAACCGATGATCTGCCACGTACCGCTCGTGAAGAACGCCGCATTTTTTTCACCTGACCCAAGCTTCGAGAAAAATCGAAGCGGATGAAAGCCAGTGAGCTTGACGGGCCGCTCTACCATCGGCCAAAAAGAAAGTTTTTCATGAGCAAATCACCGTGCTCGGTAAGAAACGATTCGGGATGAAACTGCACGCCGAATACCGGGAATTGCTTGTGTTTTATCGCCATAATCTCGCGTTTGTTGCCGGACCCGGTCCACGCGATGAGCTCGTAATTTTTTGGCAACTTCCGGACAATGAGCGAATGATAGCGGGCGGCCGTAAATGGCGAAGGAATGCCCCGAAAGATGCTTTGCCTGGTATGGCGAATCGCGCTCGTCTTACCGTGCA
The DNA here is from genome assembly GCA_964562735.1 of uncultured Candidatus Peribacteria bacterium. Classification (GTDB taxonomy): domain Bacteria; phylum Patescibacteriota; class Gracilibacteria; order Peribacterales; family Peribacteraceae; genus JAGORY01. The sequence continues at coordinate 13,489 of CAZLUK010000045.1, read as the reverse complement.
TGACACTCCGGGCATGACCGACATAACTTTTGCCGCCGAAAACGTAGGCCAGACACTGATGCCCGAGGCACACGCCGAGAATCGGAATCGATTCCGAAAGTTCGCGCAGAATATCGAGCGATACACCGGCAGACCCTGGTCCGCCGGGGCCGGGGGAAAGGACAATGCGACCTGGTTTCATTGCTTTTATTTCCTTAATGGAGATCGTATTATTTCCTACGACCGCACATTCGGCACCGAGCAAACGGATTTGTTGAGCCAAGTTCCACGTGAAGGAATCAGTGTTGTCGATGAGGAGGACGCGCACGGAGTAGAGTCTCTTGAATGGTCGGAGGAAGTTCAAGGTGAAATTTCGAGACAGTAGACAGAAGGCAGGAAGGGCAGAAAAGTGAGAAAAGGCAGGAAGGTGTAGCAAAGAGAAGCAAAACCTTTCTGCCTTTCCTGCCTTTCCTCACTTTTCTGCCCTTCCTCTTCCTGCCCTCCCGCTTGGGGAACCTTTAATGACATCAGCCGATTCGTGAGTTCATTCTATAGAGGCTGATTGCCTGGATTAGATTCAACCGGCTTTTTAATCTTTCGCAAGACTTTGGCATACTCGCGATCAATCTCCTTGGCTTGATCAGCCGTCATGCCGGTATTTGCGGTATCCATGGCTTCCACCGCGCCTCCGTAAGCTTTCTCGCTTGCAAGCTTGAACCACACATACGCCGTCAGCGAATCGGCAGTCCGGCCTTCGCCATTCATGGCCATGACGCCCACGTTGTACTGCGCGCCTGTATCATCCTGCAGTGCCGCTTGCTCGAACCATCTGTATGCTTTCGTGAGATCTTTCGCGACTCCTTCGCCACGGACGTACGCGAGGCCGACGTTGTACTGAGCGTCCCGGTTGCCCTGCTCGGCCGCTTTTGTGAAGAATGCTGCCGCCTTCGCAGAATCTTGTTTTATGCCACCCGTTCCCTTCAGAAAGTAGTAACCCATCGCGAGCTCGGCCTGCGGATTCCCTGCATCTGCCGCACGAACGAGATATGTCAAAGCCTTCTGCTCATCCTTAGCAACACCGCTGCCGCGCATGTACTTCACGGCCATTGCATAATCCGCAGCGCCTTGCGTAGGATTACTGTTGCAGGCTACAAGAAAGATCATTCCAAAAATAAAATAGAAGGGCTTAAGAGTCATAGGAACGGAAGAATAATCGAAAAATTGAGAATGGCAAAGAGCCAGAGCCACTCAAATGTTAATCGTTGATCCGAATAATTTTGATTTTCTCTTCCTTCGGCACAATAATTTTGAGGATGCATTCTTTATTAAATGTGGCCTTCACCTTGCGCGAGTCGACGGCGCAGGGGAGTGTCACCTTACGCTCAAAATTGCCCCAAAAACACTCTTTAATGTAATACTGATCGTCCGGGATCGTGTCGGTCTGCCGCCGCGCGCCACGGATGATAATCGTAGAATCCTGCACGTCGATATCGATGTCTGTAAGACGAACGCCCGCTATCGGCGCTTTCAGAATGTAGTAATTTTCATATTCGAAAATATCGAGCGCCACCTGTCCTACCCCACTCTGCTTTGGCATCGGATTCTGTGCTTTTTGATGTAGAGGCTGGATCATTGCTTCGTTCGGGGATACGCGTGAAGTCGGCGACGTCTTCCCTACGTTGACCGCAGAAGAGAAGATACCGTGGAACGGAGAGGGGATCATTTCAGTAGATCGTATCGAATTTGGCAGAGACTGCGCAAAAACTCCGTCTGGCGCTGTCCAGGTTTTATGAGATGGTCATTACCGGGCTACCCGACTTCGTCTGCGGGCTACTCCGAGGCAAGCGAACGCATTGGCTACCTCGCAACAAACGCCGTCGCACCTAACCATGCGAGATCAAACACGGCTTTCATCGTACGGGCGAACGTTGCGCTTTCTACGATGAGCCCAAGCAGCTCGTCTTGATTCAGGGAAACGATGCCGACCGAATTGCCGAAGATCAGGACTTCGTTCTCAAAGAGGAACTGATGCCGGTTTACAAGCAGGATCTCGATCAGGTTCCGGTCGTAATCCTTCGGCAAAAACGCATCGAGCACGTGCACCGTTTCTACCGTAGTCGGGGAGAGATAGCGGGTTTTGATGTTGCGCTTCAGCTTCTGCTCGGTGTAGTCGCGGAAAAACTGCGGGAAGAATTCGGTCACGAGCTTCAGGTTGGTGTAGCCCAGGATTTCTTTGCGCGCAGTGAGTGATTCGGTAAAAACCTTTTCGACTCCGTCGCGGCCTTCGTAGAAACGAATCTTGGGTTTAAAGCCGACAACCGACACCAGTGATCGAAGTTCGGGCAGCAGACCCTTCGTGATATTTACTTTTTCCTCCGCCAGCTTCATGAGCTGCTCGGGCGGCTCGGGCGCGAAACACTTCACGCCGTTTTTGTTGTACTGCGACAGCAGCTTTTTCTTCAGTAAGTTCTCGATTGTGTGGTAGCATCCCACTCTCTCGGCACCGGCTTTCCGTGCAATAACGGAGACCGGTCCGCCGTTGATTTCCAGTGCCGCTACATAGATCCGAGCTTCCTCGGCGGTGAGCCCGATTTTCTGAAGTTCAGCAAGCATTCGGGGGAATTATAGCATATGTTGTAGGATATTTTCTACAGAATATAATAATCGATAAATGGCTATAATAAGCCAATTTATACAAAGCTATTTTTTATCTGTTAGACGAATTCTTCTGTTGGTGAGATACTGTGCACAGATCAAAAATAGAGTGAAATATGTTTTATTCAGCCTCCTGTTTTCGGTATGCAGACAATGTGCACGCAATGCTCGGCGTCGTTTGAAATCACGTCAGAAGACGAGCGTTTCCTCGGGAAGTTTCAGGTGCCGTCTCCGAGGACCTGTCCGGACTGTCGATTGCAGCGCCGGCTCTGCGAGCGTAATACGCGCAGTCTTTACTACCGCAAGTGCGATCTCACCGGTAAGCAAATAATTTCGCAGTACAACACCGATCAGCCGTTTCCGGTCTACGGCATCGAGGCTTGGCTTGGGGATCGGTGGGACGGACTGACGTATGGCAAAGACATCGATTTCAGTCGTCCGTTCTTCCTGCAGTTTCAAGAATTGCTGAACACGGTTCCGCACCTCGCGCTCTTTAATACACCGGGCACAATGGAGAATAGTGATTTTAATAATTGCACGGGGTACCTGAAGAACTGCTATCTGATCTGCGAAAGCGATTATTGCGAGGACTCCTACTACTCGAATCTCCTCAAGAAATCGAAGGATCTCGTGGACTGCTCGGTGTGCTACGAGTGCGAGCGATGCTACGAGTGCATTGACTGCATCGGCTCGCATTCGCTCCGGTTTAGTCAGGACTGTCGCAATTGTTCCGAGAGTATCTTCCTCAGAAATTGTCACGGATGCAAAGACTGTATCGGGTGCGTAAATCAGAGGAACAAGCAGTATATGATCTTTAACCAACAATACCCAAAAGCCGAGTACGAGAAATTTAAAGACACGTTCGCACTCAAGACCCGGAGCGGACTTAAGAAACTTGCGGAGCAGTGCGACGCATTCTTCGTGACGCAACCGCTGCGGGCAACGCATATCGAAAATAGTGAAAATTCAAGTGGCGATCGGATTTACGACTGCAAGAACGCTCAGCACTGCTTCGATGTAAAAGATATCGAAGATTGCAGGTACTGTCAGCGCCTCTCGCTCACCTGTAAAACGTGCATGGACTTCAATTCGTGGGGTCAAAGCAGTGAGCTCGTGTACCAGTGCTCCGCGTGCGGCGACCGAACCTATAACAGCAAGTTTTGCTCCACCTGCGTCACGATCACGAACTGCGAGTATTGCTTCGAATGCACGCATAGTTCTGATCTCTTCGGATGCGTGGGCCTGAAGAACAAGCAATTTTGCATCATGAACAAACAGTACTCCGAGGAGGGATACCGAGATTTGCGAAAGAAGTTGATCGCGCATATGAAGCAGTCTGGTGAGTACGGCGAGTACTTCCCGATGTCGCTCTGCGCCTTCGCGTATAACGAGACATTCGCGCCGGATCTTTTCCCGATGACAAAAGCAGAAGTCATTTCGCGCGGATGGCGGTGGTACGAGAAAACGGCAACCGAGAAGCAATACATGGGGCCTCCGGTGGAACTCCCGGAAAATAGCTCCGACATCACCACAGAAATCTGCCAGCAAATTCTCCTCTGCAAGGCCAGCGGCAAGCCATACAAGGTGATTCCCCAGGAGCTCAAATTCTATCAATCAATGAAATTGCCTGTCCCCGAGTTATGTCCCGACGAACGTCACCGCCGCAGAGTGGCCAAGCGCAGTCCGTACAAGCTCTGGAAACGCGAATGTGCGAAGTGCACGCAAGAGATTCAGACGACATACGCTCCTGACCGTCTGGCCGTTCGAGGCTCTGAGGAGCCCTCCCTTCGAGGGTCTGAGGACCCCTCAGGGTCTCGAATGACAGGCTCCCGAAGAGAGATTGTTTATTGTGAAGAGTGCTATCTGAAGACCGTTTACTAAATTTCACCCTTTAATTCGATGTATTTAGTACTCTCTCCACCGAATCAGAGTGTCAATCCTCGTTCCACTCATGTACGAAAGTGCGCGAGGAAATCCGGCACGGAAACTTGTGCTTGGCGGAGAATGCCCCGAAGCGTCCCTACGGCAACTTCCCTGTGGTTTGGAACAACACAACCGCGTTCAATGCAACGGAGAATGATGTGGCTGCCTTTCTGTCGAACGACGACAAAACCCAGAGATCCAAGCGTTGCGATGATCTTCTGCGCCGATGTCCGTGGCAGCTTAGACATGAGCCATTTCGAACGTCGTAATGAACGGGTGAGCGTGCATCGTCTGAGGAAATTCTTCCATCGAAAGCTCGGTGGCTTCCTTCAAATTTTTCAGAGCCTCCTCTACGGAAAGCCCTTGGCTTATCGTCCCTGCCTCCGGACACTGGGCAACGAAGATCCCCTCCTCTTGATGGATGACAGCAGTAAACATAACTGTATTGTATCACATATTGTATAAGTATGCAGAGTATTTGCCCCCAATGTTCGGCTCCGTTTGAGATCACGCCGGAGGATCTGAATTTTTACGAGAAAGTGTCACCCGAATTTGGAGGGAAGAAATATTTGATCCCGCCGCCGACGCTGTGTCCGGAATGCCGAGAGCAAAACAGGTTCGTCTTCCGCAATGAACGCCATTTGTATCACCGGAAATGTGATCTCACGGGGAAGCAGATGATTTCCATCTACTCTCCGAAGAAACCGTACACTGTCTATGAACAAAATGTATGGTGGAGCGATGCATATGACCCGCTGCACTATGGCCGTGACTATGATTTTTCGAAATCGTTTTTCAAGCAATTCCATGCACTCAATGTGGCAGTACCAAAAAATGCCATCCAGAATGCGAAGAGCGAGAACTGTGAGTACACGAACTATTCCTCTCAAAACAAAAATTGCTATCTCGTCGTCGGAGGATTGAATTCGGAGGATTGCCTGTATGGGTACCGGATCTTCAATTCCTCTGATTGCGTAGATTGTTATGATCTTTTCAAGTGTCAGCGATGCTACGAATGCTTGGAATCCAGCGATCTTTTTCAGTGCATAGGATGCCGAAACTGCCATAATTCCTTCGATTTACACTTCTGCGAGAATTGTACTGGTTGCAAAAACTGTTTTGGCTGCGTGAATCTCCGTAATAAGAGTTTTCACATTTTCAATGAACAATGTCCGGAAGAGGAATACAGGGTACGCATCGCGGAACTACAACAACTGTCCGACCTCAAGAAAAAAATTGCCGATCTTCATGCGGGGGCGCCTCATCGCGATGCAATAGTCCTCCAGTGCGAGGATTCCTCTGGCGATCAGCTTCTGGAGTGCCGCCAATGCAAAAACTGTTACACGCTTAAGCATTCTCAGGATTGCAGTGAATGTGCGTGGGGCGAAGGTGATCGAGATTGCAGGGATTGCAACTTTTTCGATAACTGTGAGCTGCATTATTTCTCCAGTAATTTAGAGAGTAACTACCATGTGGCCTTCTGCGTCCTCAATTGGTACGTCAAAGAGTGTTTTTACTGTATGAATAGCTTCAATTCGCACCACTTATTTGGATGCACCGGCATGAAGCGTCATCAGTATTGCATTTTCAACAAACAATACTCACAAGAGGAATATGAGATTCTGGTGCCAAAAATCATCGAGCATATGCAATCAATGGGTGAGTGGGGGCAATTTTTTCCGATCACAATCAGTCCATTTGCCTACAATGAAACGATTGCTCAGGATTGGTATATGAGATCAAGAGAAGAAGTGGAAACGTTGGGATGGAAATGGCACACAGAACCTGAAAAGAAAGAGCAATACTTGGGACCTGATATCGATATCTCTTCTGAAATACAAATCATCGACGATGACATCACCAAACGAATTTTGAAGTGCGAGGAGACGGGAAAACCGTACAAGATTATTCCGCAAGAACTGGCGTTCTACCGATCCATGCAACTACCTCTTCCGCGAGTTTGTCCGGAACAGAGACATAGGAACCGCATGGCTCGACTCTACCCCCGCAAACTCTGGAAGCGCACCTGTGCGAAGTGCTCGCAAGATATTCAGACGACATACGCGTCGGAGCGGCCAGAGATCGTGTACTGCGAACGTTGTTATCTCGAAACAGTTTACTAGCCATGCCATTCCTCATCCGATACATCGGCTTGTCTCAATATTCTTTTCAGAAGCGGTGCTCCGATATCAGATCCATGCCCTCTCATACGGCAAGTAGCGCATTTAAATCGTACTTCCGTACTGATGGCACAAACTGTTGTTTGCGGACTTTGAGTAGCAACCATTCCTCCAGAACCTCCTGTAGTTCTGCCAAGGCTGCTTTTTTCGTTCGTCCTTGGGCCCAGACTCCTTTAAAAGAAGGTATGGAGCAAAAGTATGGCAACGGATCGTCAATTTTTTCAATTTTTGCTTTGGCCATAACCTCGGTGACGTACTGGGTGAACATGAACACATTATACCATACATTTCTATGAATCGTATTTGCTCCCAATGTTCGGCCCCGTTTGAGATCACGCCGGAAGATCTGGATTTTTACGAAAAAGTTTCGCCGGAATTTGGCGGAAAGAAATATGCAATTCTACCACCGACGCTGTGTCCGGATTGCAGATTCCAGAGAAGACAGCTTTTCCGGAACGAGCGCTTTCTGTACCACCGAAAATCCGATCTCACCGGCAAGCAGATCGTCTCGATCTATGCCGCCGATAAACCGTACAAAGTCTACGATCAGGATGAGTTCTGGAGTGACCAGTGGGACGATCTTGAGCACGGCAGGCCATTTGATTTCAGCCGGACCTTCACTGAACAATTTAGGGAACTCGGACTCGCGGTGCCGCACATGTCACTCTTCACGACGAACGTAGAAAATAGCTACTACACAAACCATGCGCTCAACATGCGTAACTGCTATCTCCTCTTCGGAGGAGGGAACAGCGATGACTGCATGTTCGGCAGATTCATCGTGACGTCCAAAGACACGCTTGATGGCCTGTCTTTGTATTCCTGCGAGTGGTGTTATGAAGGAGTGGCGTCCCAACACTGCTACAAGTGTTTATTCTTTATGAATTGCAGGAACTGTTCAGAATGCCTCATGGTCCAAGATTGCTCCGGCTGCAAGAACTGCTGCCTCTGCGTGGGACTCCAAAACAGGGAATATTGCTTTCTTAATGAACAACTCAAAAAAGAAGACTATGAAAACCGGATGAAAGAAATTTCCCCACTCACGCGCGAGACGGTGAAACTTCTGCAAGCAAAACTTGATGAACTCCGACTAAAAATGCCCCACCGCTCGTCACACATCTACTCAAGCGAAAATTGCACTGGCGATATGATTTTTAACTCAAAGAATTGTCACTACGCCTTTGATGTCACCGATGGCGAGGCAAGTAAGTTCCAGTGTTACACGCCAAAGAGCCAGCATAGCTACGATTGCACGTACACGGCGCCGGAGGGTGTCCAGTGGACATACGAAGCCGGATCGACGGTAGGAATGACAAATGGCTTAGCGACATTTCTGGCGTGGTACGGGGATAACGTTCTATACAGCCGAGAATGTCATCACTGTTCCAATGTTTTCGGTTGCATCTCGCTCAAGCGAAAGAAATACTGCATCCTGAACACGCAATACACGAAAGAAGAATATGAGAAAGTTGTACCGAAAATTATTGAGCATATGACAAAAACTCAAGAATGGGGCGAGTACCTGAATCCCGCGCTGTCGTACATGGGCTACAACGAAACCGTGGCCCACGAAACGTCTCCCCTCACTAAGGAAGAGGCGCTGAAGCTCGGCTTCCAGTGGTACGATGATCAGGAAAAGAAAGACGCGTATATGGGGCCCGAGATCACCGCTCCGACAACGATCGATGAGACGAAGGACGATATCTGTACCCACATCCTGCACTGCGATGTCACGGGGAAACCGTACAAAATCATCCCGCAGGAACTCAAATTCTACCGTGAAATGAATATTCCAATTCCGCGGAAATGCCCGGATCAGAGGCATAAAGAGCGGATGGCAATGCGAAATCCTCGCAAACTCTGGAGCCGGACGTGCGCGAAATGTTTGAAAGAAATCCAGACGACGTACCATCCTTCGCGCCCCGAAATTGTGTACTGCGAATCGTGCTATCTGAAGACTGTCTATTAGGCATCTATGTCACCAATTTTTTCTCCGTCGGCACGATTCGCCCTGAGTAAGCGCAGCGCATCGAAGGGCGAAGAATGCTATCTCGCTACAATTTACTGATTTTCTATGATCACTCCACTTTGTTCAAAAATGGCTTTGGCGGTTCCAAGAGGGAGATCTTTCTTCCCGACGGGAACTGTTGTCTGTTTATGGGAAAGTGGATGCCGGAGAAGGAGGTGGCTACCCTTTTGTCGTATGTCTTCAAATCCATGCGCGTGGAGAATCTTGAGAATATCGCGAGAACTCATGCGTGGAAACTTTGCAGTCATACGAGTGCGATTTCGACGCGTGCTTCCAGAGTCTTGGCATCATCAACAATATCTTCACCGTTTTCACGCTGAACTTCCACATACAATTGGATTGCTTCCTTTGCCATTTCCCCAGCTTCTTCAATTGTTTCACCGTAGGTTACGCACCCCGGGAGCGAAGGAACAAGCACGGTGTACCCGCCTTCCGGTTCAGGCCGAAATACGATCTGGTACGTCAAAGTCATGTGCTTATTCTACCAAAAAATCCGTATTAAATCCATCTTTTACCCATCAGTTCTCTACATTTTCATGAATCGTATTTGCTCCCAATGCTCGGCTGGATTTGAGATCACTCAGCAGGATCTGGATTTCTATGAGAAAGTCTCGCCAGAGTTTGGCGGCAAGAAGTATGCAATTCTACCACCGACGCTGTGTCCGGATTGCCGGATGCAGAGGCGACTTTCGTGGCGTAACGAAAAGCGGCTGTATCACCGCAAATGTGACCTCACTGGTCGGCAAATCATATCCATCTATTCTCCAGACAAAACCTATACGGTCTATGACACTGAAGAATGGCACACCGATAAGTGGGATCCGCTCTCGTACGGGCGCGCATTCGACTTCGACCGATCGTTCTTCGGCCAGTGGAAAGACCTCAGGAATGAGGTGCCGCTTCCTTCCATGAATCTCCGGTACCAGAACGAGAATAGCGACTATACGAACTTGTCCGCGCGGAACAAGAATTGCTATCTCATCTTCGCGGCCAACGACAACGAGGATTGCTACTATTCGACGTATCTTCATCGCAGTAAAAACGCCGTTGACTGTTTTTTCACATTTGACTGCCAGCGGTGCTACGAATGCATCGATTGTTACGATTGTTATGCACTCCTTTACTCAGAATACTGCAAGAATTGCAGCGATTCAGCTCTGCTTTCGAACTGCCAAGGCTGTAAGAATTGTCTCGGTTGCATCAACTTGGTCAATAAGGAGTATCACATCTTCAACCAGCCGTGTTCCAAGGAAGAGTTTACAAAAAAATATGAGGAGGCAATTCACAACCGCCAGTTTCTCCGGCTCGCGCGTGTGGAAATGGCGAGGCTGGAAGCGGCCCTCCCCCACAAATACATGGCGGGACACGGGAATGATAACGTGAGTGGAGACCACATATCGTTTTCGAAAAACGTCCATCATTCCTATGACGTGACGTACTGCGAAGACTGCAAGTACTGCGTCTGGTGGCACAAAGCGAAGAACTGTTACGATTGCTACGGATGGGGTCTGCCCGGCGAGCTCGGCTATGAAAACCACCTCGTCGGAAACGGGTTCTACAACGTGCGTTTCTCGGAGTCTTGCGCGAATGACGTCAGCAACCTTCTGTATTGCCGCTACTGCGAAAACGGCACCAGCGACTGCTTCGGATGTATAGGGCTCCGGCACAAAGAGTATTGCATCCTCAATAAGCAGTACACCCAGGAAGAATACGAAAAACTTATGCCGAGGATCATCGAACATATGCGGGAAACCAAAGAATGGGGAGAATATTTCCCGGCGGCGCTGTCTCCCTATGGATACAATGAAACTGTCGCGCAAGAGTATTTCCCCCGCTCGGAAGCAGAAGTCCGCAGTCAGAGCTGGAACTGGCGGCCGGAAGACGAAGAAGAAAAGCAATATTTGGGACCGATGGTGACTATTCCGGATACCATTGCGGAGGTGCCGGATTCGATCACCGGAAAAATCCTCACCTGCGAAGTGACGAAACGTCCTTTCAAAATTATTCCGCAGGAACTCGCGTTCTATAGGGAGCTGAATATTCCGCTGCCCACGAAGTGCTTCGACCAACGCCACAAAGAGCGTATGGCACTGCGGAATCCCCGCAAACTCTGGAGCCGAACGTGTGCGAAGTGCTCGAAGGACATTCAGACGACATACGCGCCTGACCGTCTGGAGACCGTTTACTGCGAAGAATGCTATTTAGAAACTGTCTACTGATCATGATGCACCACACTCTCAAATATCACAGGCCAAACACACTGAGGAGTGCGCTCTTGTGCAATGTGAGCCACTCCGCCGAAACGCGTCCCAGAACTCCAAGAGCAATGCGACGATCAAGGGTCGCAATCTTGTCGAAACGAATAAGGGAAGGCACCTTGAGACCATTCGATGCCTTCGGTTCGATGCGTACCGTGTGGGTGTTCGCTCCATCGAGTTGTGAACTTATGAAGCAGACGATAATATCCGGTGAATTCGCTCGCTTGCCGGAGAGCACAAGTGCGGGGCGCACCTTAGCTGACGAGAGATCGGTGAACGGAAACGGCACGAGAATGATGTCGCCTTGTTTACACATAGCGCTTTTTCAGATCTTCACGCGAATAGAGGTCGGGGTCATCCTCGAGGAACGAGAAGCTCATAGACTCCGCATTGACGCTCGTGATGGAGAAATCCGCCCCTACCCCGGGGAGTGCTACGAGCAGAACTTCGGCTTTTCCGTTCTTCCCAAGCGCAATAACGGAGTGCTGATACTTCACAATATCCATAAGCTCCCCGAGCCGCTTTCTGCCTTCGGTAACGGGAATGACGCGCATAGGCACATCATAGCGAAATGTACAAAAGTATACAAGTGTACATTTTTACTTATATCCCGATGACTCATCGCTGTACCCAATGTTCGGCGCAATTCGAGATTATGAAAGAGGATCTGGATTTCTACGAGAAAGTTTCGCCTGTTTTTAACGGGAAAAAGGAGTTAATTCCACCACCGACGCTGTGTCCGGATTGTCGTGTCCAGCGGAGAATGGCCTGGCGTAATGATCGGGTATTCTATCACCGAATGTCAGATCTTAGCGGAAAACCAATCATTTCGATCTATTCCCCGGGCACACCATTCCCCGTCTATCACCAGAATGAATGGTACGGAGATCAGTGGGATCCGATGGTATACGGCTTGAAGGTCAATTTTTCGCGTCCGTTCTTTGAACAAATTCAGGAACTCCGTATGAAGGTGCCACGACCCGGTATGGACGCCGTCAACTGCGAGAACAGCGACTACTGCAATTATTGCGGGGACGACAAAAACTGTTACCTCGATATCGCTGGGGAAGCCAATGAAAACTGTTATTTCGATCTGTTCACCAAGTACAGCAAGAACTGCGTGGATTGCACATTCGCGTACCATTCGACGCTCTGTTACGAATGTATCCAAGTTTACAACTGCTACGCTCTCAGATCATCGATGTATATGGAAGACTGTAGCGATTGCGCCTTCTGCTTCGATTGTAAAAGCTGCAAGAACTGTCTGCTTTCGACCAACCTCAGAAACAAGCAGTACTGCATCATGAATGAGCAACACACGGAGGAAGAATATAAAGCAAAGCTTAAGGAGCTGGCACTCGACCGGGCATCTTCACTCAAGTCGGTCGCAGAAATCTGGAAAGTCATGCGCATCAAAAACGGTGTCTATCGCGACATGTATTGCCTGGGCTCTGATGATTGCACCGGAAATGACATCAAAAATAGTCAACGTTGCACACACGTCTTCAATATCAGCGACAGCCAGGACTGCAAGTATCTGTACGACGTTCTCGACGCCGTGGACTGTCAGGATCTGAATTACTCACTCTATAAGCCGGAAGTATCATACGAGCTCATCTCGACCCTCCAGATGCGATTCTCGGCCTTCAGTATGGCGAGTCATTATTCGAACAATATTTTCTATTGCGATCTCACGAACAATTCCCATGATCTCTTCGGCTGCATCGGGCTAAATCACAAACAATACTGCATCCTGAACACGCAATACACGAAAGAAGAATATGAGAAAGTTGTACCGAAGATCATTGAGCATATGACAAAAACTCAGGAGTGGGGCGAATTTCAACCCGCTACAAAGAGTCTCTTTGGATACAACGAAACGGTAGCCCAGGAATACACACAACTTACAAAAGACGAAGTGCTTTCACGTGGATGGAAATGGATCGATGAAGAAGTGGCCAAGAATCAATACATGGGTCCTCCATATATTATTCCGGACCACATCACCGATGTCACAGACAACATCACGAAACAAATTCTTACGTGCGAGGTCACAGGTAAGCCCTACAAGATCATCGTGCAAGAACTCTCGTTCTACCGACAAATGGGCATTCCTATCCCGAGGAAATGTCCGGCTGAACGGCATAAGGATCGAAATACTCTCCGTAATCCCCGCAAACTCTGGGGGCGTGTATGTGCAAAGTGCTCGAAAGAAATCCAGACGACGTACACGCCGGAGCGCCCAGAGATCGTGTACTGCGAGCGTTGCTATCTGGAAGAGGTATATTGAGTAATTGCGCACTGACCCTGTTTAGATCGCCCACCGCAGCCCGAAGGGCAGCAGCTGAAGCGGCAGAAAAACCATCATCAACAGGAGCTGCCCGACCGGCTGCGGGGGGCGAACTAAACAGGCTCAGGGCGCAAATACTCAAAATACCACAACCACATAGCAACGCTCGCAGTAC
>CAZLUK010000044.1:0-12199 GCA_964562735.1 uncultured Candidatus Peribacteria bacterium | reverse complement strand
GTGAGAACGAGGAAACTTATACTTCTTCCTCGGGACGCGGCGTCCCGTCTGCGCCACGGGTGCTCACGACCGCCGTGGCTGCGGGGAAAAAACGGTCTTCATTTTATCCCGCACGAATGCTCTTGGCCCGTTGTCACGGTGGGGAATGGGGAGTTACTATTTCTGAAACTGAAGCAGAACTTTGAAATTACTGACTTCCAAGAAGCCGCACTATGCTGCAATACATAAAAGATCATTCATCGGAGTTACAAGTAATCGTTCCGATTGTTCTCCTCGTCCTGACAGGCATTGTCACCGTCGTGTGGTATCTCGTGAAGAGATTTTTCCTAGGCGAAGAAGGTAAATCCAAACATTCAGGCATCTCTTCAGGTCATGACACACACATTGAACACAGCGTGGTTGCGACGGATGCGGCAAAAATCGAGCAGAACTTCATCTTTTCTCCAACTCTTCGTCTCGCAGAAAGACCAGTGACTAGCAACCCAGCGGAGCCAAAGGACAAAGAGGGCAGAAAGAAAGTTGAGAAAATTATGTTACGTGCTCCTACTCTCATGAATAAGGAAGAGATGAAGAAAATCTTTCGTTCTACTCCCGATAAGGTTCTAAAAATCCAGATTGCTCTTTTTCTTGGTCCAAGTTTGGATCCATCGGAAGATACGGTTACAGAACTGGTTGAAATAATGAATGAAACAATCCCATTGGCTCAACAGGCAGGGGCCACTGCTCAATTCGCTGCACTCCTTGCGTATAAGGGGGCTTATCACTCTCTACTTTTTACTTATGAATACCAGGAGTACAACGTCAAGCTGGTCAGTCCTCGCGGTGATCATCCTGGAATGATGGAGTTCTACAAACGTGAAATGGATTTCAAAGACAGTTATTCACAAGAATGTCTGCAGAGATCGGAGGAGATAGCCAAGGAATCAGGAAGCCACGATGCTATTGCAGCCGTTTATTTGAGTATGGGGCAGGTGGCGGCTCACAGAGCGGCAGTTTTTGCTGCTGGCGATATACCTCGAAGATTGAAGGAGAAAGAAAAAATGAGAAGAGCTTTTGCAATGGCAGAAAAAGTTTATGTAGATTCAGCCGATAAGCTTCCTCATCGTGGGGAACTTGAGATTGCCAATGTGAAACACAATCTTGCGAACTGCCTTCGGATGCTTGGAAAGGACGAAACTGAAGAGGCTAAAAATGTTGAGAAGGATGTCGTAACTATTGCTAAAAAATACGGCGATCGTGCTCTCGCAAAGAAAGCAGAGTTCTTGATGCAACGACTAGAAGGCAAACCGATTCCTGATTACTACAATGGCGAAGAGGGTGAAGATCTTGTTTGAGAATGGAATATGCCACTTGGATTTTCCGCCAGAGAACACCTTGAAATTGTCCGAAACGGCCAGTCTTCGTCCAGCCGTCGCCAAGGCTATGGCCGGCAAGCGGAGCTGCGGCGGCTGGTGCCCCCAAAATTTCAGCCGCCGCAGCCGGAACTGCTAAAGTCTGTTCGAATTTTTGCGAACGCAGCCTGCCAAATAGCAGTAAACAACCTTCATTCATGCTATCATGTACCCATGACATTCGGCACGGGAGTCTCCCTCCGGCAATTTTCTCCGCATTTGCGAAATGACGCGGTGCGCCATCAAAGGATTCTGATGTGTGTTGAACGAAACAGTGTCATCGAAGGACTGCCTTGCTTCACAAAAGCAACACGCAAAGAGTGTCTGGAAGAAATCAGGAAAGTTTCGAAGCGATAAGTGCTTCGCGCATGCATGCGGTCATCAGGTCATATTCTTTGAGCATGGCCGCTTTGGCAGCTTCAATATACTTAGTCTTTCCTTGATTGGAATCGTCGTAGATCAATGGAAGTCTTCCGGTCTGTACGGCCAAAAGATCCGTCACCAATTTGATCGTACGTGCATTGCCCTCGCGAAAAGGGTGGATGGCAAGGAACTCTCCCTTAATATGTCCAAGCGCTTTGCAGAATTTCTGATCGGTTTTCAGCGATGACGCGGGATAAGCCGCCAGAACCTCACGCTCAAATTCCCTCATCGCATCATCCAGGTAATCCGGAGGCGGCCATGTCACTCCGGGCTTGCTGATAGTCACCGTACGCCATCGACCTGCCCAGTTGTACAAATCGCCAAATACGACACCGTGCACGTACCGAATCAGTTCCGATGTGATCGGCGTATCTGAACGCACCTCACCCAGGAGAAATTCATACGCTTTTGCGAGCGCTTTTTCCTCTTCAAGATAGAGTGCCTGAAGGTCGATAAGCCCCTTCTTATTTTTCAATACTGTGTGCTGATCATCCATGTACTCATTCTCTGAACCGCCAACCGAGTAACGCGATGTGGGATGCGGATCACTCATAGAGTCATAGCATACCTCACTATACGCCCCACAGTACTGTTCGAAATCGTTCGACTGCCCATCGTAAACCATGGAAACTGATGTATGCAGAAGCCTATATCGAAAAAGTAGACGCGTATGCTCTCCACATAAGGTTTCCTCCGTTCTCCCTCCTCCCAGAACACTTTCTTTTGGCTTATAAAAGATCAAAACAGCAACCTAAGCAAACGATCAATATCGGATCACCTGTAAGCCATTCGTAAATGGCTTACAGTATGACCATGGAACCAACGATTCCCCTTTCCCCGCTCTCACTTCTCCGGACCCACTTCGGGTACCAGGAATTCCGGCCGAATCAGGAGGACATCATCAACACTGTACTTGCAGGAAAAGACTGTCTGGTCCTGATGCCAACGGGCGGGGGGAAGTCACTGTGTTACCAGTTGCCGGCACTGCTGCTCCCGGGGCTGACACTCGTCATCTCTCCGTTGATCTCTCTCATGAAAGATCAGGTAGATGGACTACGGACAAACGGCATCCAGGCGGCATTTTGGAATAGCAGCCTGAACCCACACGAAGAATCCAAGGTACGGGAAGCAGTGCGGCGGGGCGAAATCAAACTCCTGTATGTGTCTCCCGAACGTCTCGCGGTTCCGTCATTCAAAACATTCCTCGCCTCCCTCACCGTCAGCTTAGTGGCGGTCGATGAGGCCCACTGTATCTCAGAGTGGGGTCATGATTTTCGTCCCGATTACAGAAATCTTCGTGTGCTGAGAACCGATCTGCCGAATGTGCCTTGTATCGCGCTCACGGCGACGGCGACTATGCGGGTGCGGGACGATATCTGTGAGCAACTCAGCCTCATGGACGCTAAACGCTTCGTCGCGAGCTTTGATCGGCCAAATCTGACATACCACGTCAGACCAAAGAAGCGATCGCTGGATATTATCATCCAGACCCTCAGAAAGTATCCCGGACAATCGGTCATTCTCTACTGTTTCACACGAAAAGATACGGAAGACCTCGCTCTCGATCTGAAAGCCGAAGGTTTCGAGGCACTCCCCTACCACGCCGGACTGGAGATTGCCGTGCGAAGACAAACCCAGGAAAAATTCATCCGGGATGAAGTGTCGATTATTACGGCAACAATCGCCTTCGGGATGGGAATCGATAAACCGGATGTGCGGGCTGTAATCCACTGTGACATGCCAAGAAATATCGAAGGCTACTACCAAGAGACGGGGAGAGCGGGACGCGACTCTGAACCTGCCGACTGCATACTTCTCTTCTCCCCCGGTGACATCTTCAAGTACCGACACTTCATCAATGCGATCGAGAACGAATCCGAACGCCAGAATGCCGATCAAAAACTCATGGAGATGCTAGCATACTGCGATCTCCATACATGCAGACGAGGGTTCCTGCTTAACTACTTCGGTGAACGGTACGGCAAGTCTGCCTGTAACGGCTGCGACCGGTGCTTACTGAAAACCGAAGATATCGATGCGACGGAGATTGCGCAGAAAATCCTCTGCGCAGTCTTACGAACCGGCGAGCACTTCGGTACAAACCACATCATAGATGTGCTTCGCGGCAAGAACGTGAAGCGTGTGCGCGAGCGCGGGCATGACTCACTCTCCGTCTTCGGCATCGCCCGAGACATCACAGATGACGCACTACAATCGTATATCGATTCGCTGCTCATGCATCGGCTCCTGCTACGAACCAGTGGCGAGTACCCCTTACTGACACTCACGCCGGAAGGGAAAGAATGTTTGAAGCAGCGATCAATCATCCGGCTTCCCAAACCATCGGAGGAGGCATTGCTCGCCGAAAGCGATCAGTCCGAACAACAGATGTACGAAATCGAACTCTTTGAACGTCTCCGCGGACAGCGTAGAGAAATCGCCATAAGCGAGAAACTTGCAGCATTCGTCATCTTTCCCGATCGCTCACTGAAGGAAATGGCGTACTACTTGCCTTCGTCACCTGCTGCATTCGTTCAGATCAGCGGAGTCTCTGAGAACAAACTGAAGACCTACGGCGAAGCGTTTCTCAGCATCATCCGTGCCTACATGATAGAGAAAAACCTGACGGAACGCCCAATGTCGCGCCACCACACACAGCGGCATCGTCGGTCGATCAGAAATACGCACCGCGAAGATTCACCTACAAAAGAACAGCCGAACTCCTGGCACAAAAACTCTCACTCAAAGAGATCGCAGCCAAGCGCGGGCTGGCTCCCGGAACGATAGCTCAACACATCGAAAAATTGGTAACCGCGAAGACAAAACTCAATATCGAACATCTGAGGCCCGCTCCAGAAGTCTACGAAGCGATTCTCCCCGTGCTTCAACAATCGGAAGACGGGCTGCTCACGCCCGTATTCGAAAAACTGGAAGGAAAATACTCGTACGAAGACGTACGCCTGGTGCGGCTATTTATGCAAATGAAGGAATAAGCTATGTAGCCAGGCATTACGCCTTCGGCAGCCCGATCGTAAACGTCGTTCCTTTGTGCAGCTCCGATGTGCAGGTAATGGATCCGCCAATCGTTTGAAGCATCTGTTTGACGAGATAGATACCTAATCCGTTTCCCATAGTAGATATAATCTTCGCATCGCGGCTTCTAAAAAATTTCGTGAAGAGATTCTTCATATCTGCCGGTGCGATACCAATGCCGGTATCTGTGATACGCAGCATCACCTTCTTACCCTTTTTCCATCCGTCATCAACGCTCACTCGGATTTTTCCGTTGTTTGGGGTGTAGAGAATGGCATTATGGAACACCACTTCGATTATGGTGTGGAGGACGAGCGGATCCATGAAGACAATGATCCGCTCGTCGTACTTCTGGAGATCCACTGTCTGTTTTTTCTCTTCCATAAGCGATTTATAGGAGTCCATGATACGCGGCAGGCATTCCATCAAGTCGAGTGCGACGGGAACTGTAGTGATGTCACCGCGCTCGATGCGCGAAGCTTCCAAAAAGGTATTGAGCACATGAATGGCATCAGCAATGCTAATGCTCATCTTATTGATCAGTTCCATCTGAGCGATCTGCAATTTTCCTATTTCCTGATTGAGCAGAAGTTCCGTGTTCCACTTGATTGCAGAAAGCGGACTGCGAAGCCTGTGCGAGAGCAGCGCTACCATTGTGCTCCGCTCCCGTTTCTCACGCTGCTGCGCACGTATGTGTTGGAACTGCAAGATCAGAGTCAAAACCAGTAGCAGCAGAATGCCTGTGAAAACAAGGTTGGTAACTGGAAAAAACATATCTGTTTAGTATAGCAGAAAATGCGTTGAATAGCTAGAAACTTACGCTGCAAGCTTTCAAAGCCCTTTTCGTTCACATCGGGAATTCACGCATTCGGCGAGGATTGTTGCTCCGATGATGATTGTTCCTCCGATGATGAGAGTCCATGTTGGCACAATCGTTTTCAGGAAGAAGGCCTCCGCGATGAAGTTGATGAGAATGGAAAGGTTTAACATGAGGAAAGCGATGTTCCCGTCGATGCGCCGAAAAGCTTCGAAGTTGCACACCATTCCTACGACAGTCACTGCCCCCAGACCGAGGCTACATAACACTGGAACAAGCGAGAGAGAAGTGAAGACATCCGATTCGGTGAAGGAGAGATACAACAGAACCGGTACGGTAAGAACGAGTGTTGCCACTCCAAACATGTGTGCAATGAGAGAGGTCGTCGATGCGGTCGGAACGAGCTTGGTGTAGCGGATCTGCGAGGTGATGATGAGGACATCGGTCACCATCGCGAAGAGCGCTAAGACGTCTCCAAGAATCGTCTGCGTACCTGTAAGCTGAGTGCTGCGGTAGATGATGAGCGACCCGCCCGTAGAACCCATGAGGAAGAGGAGGAAGATCCACAGCATGTGCTTGGGGTCGCGGAGGTACGGAATCGAGTGCCGCCAGAAGAGCGCTGCGACGAGGAGAGCAAATACGGGCGCAAAGTTGTTGAGAAGAATAAAGTTTGTGCTCGTCGTGTAGAGGAGACCGGCACTCATGAAGTACAGGAAGAGGGCTTGGCCGATGACGATCCCTGCGAGATAGCGGTTCCATGGAACACGAAGTACGAGGAGTCGGCCGGATGAGGTACCCTTCTGCAGCAGGAAGAGGAGAGCAATTGCGAGTGTCGCTCCGAAGCTCATGAGATACACCCGCACAAACGGATCCACAGTGCTCGCAGGTGTGTATTTGAGAAGGAGCGGTTGGAAACCCCAGATGATGACAGCGCAGAGACGAATCAAATACCCAAAGATCTTCTGTCTGCGGCGTTCCCGCCACTGTTCCGGTGGCGGTGGATGAAGGCTTCGCTGATCGATGTGTGTGAAGAGCGCTTCGGTCTGAAAGAATTTATATGCCGTGTACACGAGAGCCAAAACGAAGATGACAATGAGCGGCAGGAGACTAAACTGCGCATCCTGCAAAAGCACCATATGAAGTACCAAGAGGACGAGCCCGATGAAATTGAGAACAAGGCCGATCCCCAGAAACCAACGGTCGGAGCGTATGCGTACGACATAGTGACGGAGAATCCGGAGCAAGTAATAGTTGACGATAAGAATCGGAATGAGTGGCAGCGCATGGACGATGACTTGCGGCACACGGGAAAGCTGCAAGAGCAAAGGTTGGTACAAGGGGAACAGGAGGATATCGAGGAGTATGAGGACGAATGCGACTCCGAAGAGTGCCATAATGAACGCTCTCTGACGGGCAGAGAGCATGCTCTCCGTCTTCGATATCCACTCTTTGCGCTCAAGCACCTCCACGAAATCGGCGAAGACAAGGCGGTCCGAACACGTCCCGGAAAGAAAAATATCCGCGGTGCCCTTGTTTTTGTGGGGGCGGATCTGAAGATTCTGCGGAGTAATGTTGGTTCCCTTCAAAACACCTTGGAGATCGGAGAGAATATCTTGTTCCTGATCTTCATGAAGCGTGGCGGTGATGCGAAACCGGAACGGGTACTCGCTGGATTTGCGAAGCCGGAAGAAACTTTTTCCCCGCTCCGGATACAGAAAGAACACCACATCGCGCGCGCGAATGACGCCCTCGCCGATCATCGAAAGAACCTGATCGAACGTCTCGCGACGAAAGTGCTCGGCAACACTCTGGGAGAGATTCCTAGACAGTCCCGCCAGTAAACCTTTGTTATAATGATCCAACTCCTTCTGGAGGAGAGTGGCTCCCAGCGCTATTTTTTCCGACTTCTCGGTCTGCTTGAGGACATCGACGATCAGGAGGCGTGCATGCCTGGTAGAGATCATCTGCAACCAATCAAACGTTACGTGCGGGTGCTTGTTATCCATCGTAACGTGCACCTCATCATCCTCCTTGAGGGGCTCCGAACCCTGCACCGTACGACCGTTCACGGTGAGCGAACTCGTGTGACCCGCACGATCATTATAGAGCGCGTACGCAGCATCGAGCGCAGTTGAACCTTTCGGTAACGACATTCGTTTACGGTCGATGTTGACAGAAATTGTCTCGCTAAAAATATCGGACTCCAGCGCCTCCCAGAACGCGCTGCTCGAATCGCGGGTTTTAAGATCCAACACCTCCGATCGCTTGAGCCAGCTGAAACTTGGAAACTGCGGCGCATTCGGGTCAAACAAAGTCATTGTGATTCCCTGCATTGCCTGTTCGTACATCTCGGGCGTACGGATCCGAACCTCGATCACCAAACCGTCCGGGAGTGACACAAAAGTATGGAGGCTCTGGTATCCGGCATCGCTCGGCGCGGCGATAAAATCCCGGAACTGCCCGCTTAGCGGTCGGTAGAGCGTATGCAGTGTCTTTAGGAGCTGGTAACAGTCGTCCTCGGTCCGCACGATGACACTGATCGAGAACGCATCTTGCACCAGCGGATTACCGCCCCGTTCCTTTATGCGCTCATGGAAGATAAGCAGGTTGCGCGGAAACATCGTGACCGAAAGTAGACCGTAAGACTCCGCATGCTTCCTGAGTTCGAGCTTAACGGACTCCGTGATACGGGCAGCCGCAAGACACATCTCATCACGCAGCGCCTTTTCGCTGGATCCTGCATCAAAGGCGTGCGGCACGCAGAGCTCGGCAAAGGTGCGACGGGTGTTGCGTAACCCCAGATGGAACGCGATTTTGTAATAGACCGTCAGCGTCTCGATGGCGAACCGGCGCCTGCGCTCAGCAGTCGGAAGCGCATCGATAGTTTGGACGTTGTGGAGACGGTCGGCAAGCTTGATGAGGATGCTGCGCATATCCAACCGCATGACGTCAAAAAGTTTTCTCAGAGTTTCTATCTTGCGGTCGAGTGGCAGATCAGGGCTCAGATCAGCCTGAGAAAACTTTGTGATGCCCTCCACAAGCATCGCCGTTTTCCGGCCGAACTTCTCGGCGATCTCCTCCTTGTGCACCGGCGTATCTTCAATGACATCATGCAGAAGAGCCGCAATAACCGTATCCCGATCAGCCTTCCACTCGGCAACAATCTCGGCTACCCGGATGACGTGTAACACATACGGTGTGCCGTCCTCACGATTCTGTAGAGCATGTGCTTTTACGACGAAATCAAACGCTTTTCGTACATCAACCAAATCCCCCGCCGACAGGTGCTTGAGAAGTGCCGCAAGGTGACGGAAGTCGGGCTGGTACATGCCTTGCCGTGAGTATAAACCAGATGATCAGAAAGAAATGCTAATTTATCTGTACTGCGCCGGAGACAAAGCGTTTTATGGCGACAGCATACTGATTTCCGAAGTTCTGCGATAGCATAGAACATACGAAAAAAGCCCCGCAGGGCCTTTTTTCGTTAAGGGCTGGGGTTACTTACCGCAGCCGCATCCACCTCCAATCATGGGAATATGGGGAATGAATAGAACAGCCGCAGTATAGTTTAGTACTAAACCAATTGTCAACGGTTTTTTAAAGCTTTCTTAGGGAACATCTGAAAAATCCCCCTCATTCCGCAGCAGCGGTTCGCAAACCGCTGTTCAGAGGCACCAAAACCACGATTTGCGAATCGCGGCTGCGGGTAAAAGGATTTTTGCAGAGGCTCCCTTAGATCAACTTCAGCTTGCCCCGCGCCGACGCAATATTTTTGTATCCTTTTTTTTTCAGAATCTCTGCAAGTTCGCGATCAATCCGCCCAAAGCAGTCCGGTCCCTCTTTCATGAACTGTGTTCCGACCTGCACGGCATCCGCTCCACAAAGCAGAAATTCAAATGCGTTCATGCCCGACCTTACCCCGCCAACGCCGATGATGGACATTTTGTCACCAAGCAGCTGGCTGAATGCGCGCACGTTCGCCAGGGCGATCGGTTTGACGTAGTCGCCACCGAGACCACCGAAGCCACCTTTTGGCCTTATGACCGGCTTTTCAGTTTCCGGATCGATGACAAACGTATTGCCCACGGAATTGATACAGACAAGGAAATTGATCGGATACTTCTTAAAAATCGCTCCCGCTTGTTCCCAATGCACGGGATCAAAGTACGGCGGCAATTTGATGCCAAAGGGCTTCCTGAGCTTCTTCGTGACATCCGCAAGAATCCGATCCATCATCTCAAAATCGTAGGCGATCTGCGGTTTGCCCTTGATATTCGGACACGAAAGGTTGAGTTCGATCATGTCGACTTCGCTCTCCATGAATGCATCCATGAGCACCGGAATATCAGACGGAGTCATCCCCGCCAGACTCGCGACAATCGGCTTCGACGTGATTTTTTTAAGCTGCTTCGTAATTTCCAAATATTCCTTATAACCCAAATTCGGTAGGCCCATGCTGTTGATGGAACCAAGCGGAAGATTTTTGTACCTCGGTTCCTCATTTCCAGCACGCATCTCCAAAGTGCAGGACTTAATGACAATTGCAGCCGAGCCGCTCTCCGCGATAATCCTAAGTTCATCGCAAGTCACATCTTTGGGACCGGATGCGTTGAAAACGTAGGAAGAAAGTGCCACCCCTGCGATTGTGGTTTGAGTCGTGCTCATGATAAGGGGTTAGGGATTAGCTGGGACTAGCATAATCTTCCTTGTCCCTACCTACTAGCCCCTAGTCCCTAGTCCCTTTTGGCGGCCGTTTTCATGAACGCCGCAAATAGCGGATGCGGCCGGTGCGGACGACTCTTGAATTCGGGATGGAACTGGCTTCCCACCATGAACGGATGATCCTTGATTTCGACAATCTCCATAAGACCTGACGCAGGCCACTCACCGGAGAAAACAAGCCCCTGTTCTTCTAAACGTTTCCGAAACGCATTATTGAATTCGTAGCGGTGGCGATGGCGCTCAGAAACTGAACCGTCCTTATCAATCTGGCCTGCATTTTTATATGCCTCGTAAGCCTTGGTTCCTCTCTTGAGTTTGCAGCGATAAGCACCGAGACGGAGTGTTCCGCCCATGCTCCGGCCTTTATGCTGGCCCGGCAGGTAGTGAACCACATACTGATCACGACGAAGTTTCTCCTTCTCATCGAATTCCTGACTCGTAATCTGCGGATCATTAAGCATCGCACGCGCGAATTCGATGGCGAGAATCTGGGATCCGAGGCATAGACCCAAATATGGTACCTTGTTGATACGGGCATAATGAGCAGCAGCGATTTTTCCTTCGATGCCACGACTGCCAAATCCACTGGAAACTATGATGCCCGAACAAGATTTCAGGGCTTTCCACTGAGCAGCGTCTTTCCTTTCAAGTTTTTCGCTGTCCACCCACACAATCTCAGCCTTGCGTCCATGAAAAACCGCAGCCGATTTGATGGATTCGATTTGACTAAGATATGCATCATCGAGGTACGTGTATTTGCCCACAAGTCCGATCCGTATCGGATTCACGGCTTGCTCGTGTCGAATTTTGCCCGCCGACCATTCCTGCATATCCGGCTTCAGATTGCCAAGACCAAGTTTGCGGCCGATAACAGACGCAATGTCATACTGCTCGAAATTAAGTGGCACATCATAAATCGATTTCACCGTCTGCGCCGGGATCACGGCTTCGCGCGGCACATCGCAGAAGCGGCTGATTTTATCCAAAAGTTCAGTCGGGATCTGGTAGTCGGCTCGGGCTAAAATCATGTCCGGCTGCAGACCGATTCGCCGCAACTCGCGAACCGAAAGCTGCGTCGGTTTCGTCTTCAGCTCTTTGGAACCCGCAAGATACGGCAGGAGCGTCAGATGCACGTGAAAAATATTTTCGGAGCCCATTTCAGAACGCATCTGACGGATAGCCTCCAGAAACGGTTCACCCTCGATGTCACCGACCGTGCCGCCGACTTCGATCATCATGATCTCGGCCTTGCTTTCTTCGGCGGCTTTCTTCATCCATTCCTTGATGGCATTTGTAATATGCGGAACGACCTGAATCGTTCCCCCGAGGAAATCTCCCTTCCGTTCCCGCGCCAATACTTCTGTATAAATCTTTCCGGTCGTGACCGTACTCAAGCGGCTCATCGGTTCATCGATGAAACGCTCGTAGTGACCAAGATCCAAGTCCGTTTCCGCGCCGTCATCGGTGACAAATACTTCGCCATGCTGGAACGGACTCATCGTACCGGGATCGACATTAAGATATGGATCGAGTTTTTGAACGAATACCTTGAACCCGCACGCCTTCATGATGGCGCCAATGCTGGCCGTAGCGATGCCCTTGCCAAGCGAACTACAGATACCGCCCGTTACAATGATGTACTTGGCTCCGGTCTTCGATGACTTCGTGGGCATAGGATTAAGAGGAGGAATCTTTGGGAGAACCCTCTCAGTAATTTCACGAGCCCGCCGAAAATTGTACCGAAGCTCTAAAAAGAAGGCAAATAAATCGAGCGGAATTGTCAAGCAGGGAGAGCCAGAAATCAATCCTGCGG
>CAZLUK010000043.1:0-17335 GCA_964562735.1 uncultured Candidatus Peribacteria bacterium | reverse complement strand
ACACGGGCTGGAAGCCTCGTGCTACGCAACGAAAATGAGACAAGAGCATTAGTGCGGGATAAAATGAAGACCGTTTTTCCCCGCAGACGGGACGCCGCGTCCCGAGGGATAGGCATAAGTTTCCTCGTTCTAAAATTCATCACTAAAAACATGGCACTTTCTCCGTAATTCGATCAGTGTGATATTTTATGTTGAGATATCGGTTACTTTTGCGGGACGCGGCGTCCCGTCTGCGGGAATTATTGAAATTGTGTCTCTCCCGCAGTTTTGCTGTGTTTCACGAAAATCAAACATTCCTACAGACTCAGTGCCCATTTACTCACAGCTGATCAGTGCATGAACAACGTTCCGAGACCGAGGAACACTAAGAAACCACAGACATCGGTCGTGGTGGTGACGAAAACACTGCTGGCAATCGCGGGATCAATCTTAAAGCGCTTGAGAACAAACGGAATGAGTGCGCCAAAGAACCCAGCGACGAAGAGATTGATGATCATGGATGTGGCGAGAATGACGCCGAGAATAGCAGGCGCGCCGAACATGGTGGCAATGAGCCCTGCACAACCACCGGTGATGATGCCGTTGATCGTACCGGCGCAGGCCTCCTTGAAGATCACCTTCTGCGCCTTTGACCAATTGAGTTCGCCGAGCGCAAATCCTCGGACGACAACCGCGAGTGCCTGGGTTGCAGCATTGCCCCCCTGTCCGGCCACGATCGGCATGTAGACGGCCAAAATCGCAAAACGCGAGATCGTGTCCTCAAAACGAGAGACTACGAACGACGCAAGAAACGCAGTTAGCAGATTGATTAGGAGCCAGTTGTACCTGCGCTTCACTTTGCTGAGGACCGAATCCAGCGCGTGCTCGTCTACGTCCACACCCGCAAAGCGGTAAATGTCTTCCGTGGCTTCAGCCTGAGCGACTTTCATGAGATCACGCAGGTGAATGATACCAAGAACTTGCTCGTTTTCGTCCTCAACACACAGGACTTCGGATCGCATCTTGGACATCATCTGCATCACCTTTTCGCGATCCACTTTGTGAGATACTACCGTGAGCGGGAACATTTGGTCGATTACTTTGGCGTTCTGCGGCGGGAACAGCAGTACCCGCTCAGGAATGAATCCCTCCACATTGCCATCCTCGCTAACCACTAGCACTGTCGGCATCTCACGTTTGCCTTCGACGTGTTTCTGTACCTTCTCGAGCACTTCACTCCATGTAAACGAAGGACGCACAACAATAAAGTTAAGGTCCATGAGACCTCCGGCAGTCTCCGACCCGAACCGAAGCAGCTTCTCGATTTTTCGGCGCTTCTCTTCACGCATCGAAAGCAGGATAGACGTGCGTCGCGCCAGCGAAAGATACTGCAAAATATCAGTCGCATCGTCTTCATCGTTGAAGTGCAAAAATCTCGCCACCACCGCGTCCGAGAGTCTCGGAAAAATCCGTCGCTTGCTATCCTCATTCAGCGCGAGTGCCACCTCGGCCTGCTTTTCGGGCGGGAGCAGCGCAAAAATCTTGCGCTTGCCATGCGTGAAACTATCGATGAGGTGTGCAATGACATGAAAATCCTGATGCACGAGGAGTTGCCTCAGCTCATTGTCCTGCTTTTTTCCAAGCAGCACATCCACTTTTGCGAGTAGCTTTTCCTTCATAAGCCGTACGGAAATCTTGTCTGGTATACTCTCCGGTTTTGAAAAAGAAAAGTTCTGTGCTGCGCTAAACCATACAGGTCATAGTCCGTTGAAGACCAATCCAGTAATACCAAGTAGCAATTGAATTGATACCGATCTGATGAATCTTAATCTTCCTAGTCTCGTACCGCGTAGCGTTTGCCCAAGCCAAGAATTTCAGCATCGACCCATGAGTGAATTCGTATCAATTCAAACACGAAGTGGTATAAGCCACGCAGAAAAGCAAAATTAGAACAGCCCTTTAGCCACCAGATAAATGAATCCCCAGCCGCCACCGAACAGCAATGCGATGACGAGTGCTTTTACGAGTGTGCCGCCCATGAAGGAGAGGGGGATATTATAAATCTACATCTGTAGACGGATCAAGCAGACAGTTCTTACTTAACCCCCCAGAGCCGGCTGGCCTGCCAGCCGTAGCGACGCGGGTCTGTGCGAGAAAAAGATTCCACAAAATTCCCGCGCTACGGTGGACAGCCTACGCGTTGCTTAGGCTGGAGCTCTGTATTGAACGTTATTACAACTTTGGTCTCATGAGATTTCATTAAGAATGTCAGTCATGGTCATCAAAACCAAATCTTCTGCAAGAGTTTATTATTTTTTGGATAAGAGGCTTATTGGCGTGTGCATCCTTTGAAAGAGTAAAGCAGGTACTCATAGGTGGCGATTCTGTAAGAACATCAAATACACACATTTGCCTACAATAGCTTCGAACGAGGAATGGGTTAAGCTTCGTTCTTCTGCTAATGATAATGGCAGAAATCTTCGCTTCGGGGTTATCAATGAATGGCTGGATAATGAGCCCAGATTCTATGTTGATAGGCATGCCATCATTGTCAAAAAGTCTTCCTATATGCCATTCTCGCAACTGATCAGGAGATGGCCGTTCGATGCCTGGCGCAAATCTTCTGAACATAGTTTCAGTGTATTCTCCCCTCTGACGAAGGAAAATCCTTTTGGTTGTATTTTCAGTTACCGTCACAAAAAAATATGGCTTACATAAGCCATAAAACTAGTGGAGATCTGTACTGGATGTTATTACAACCGTGATGCGTCCGACTAGGAGTTTGTGTCCATGAGGTTTATTCTGGCAACGAATGCCGCGACCATTTGTTTACCGCAGGCGCCACGTTGTGTATCGCTTGCTCGTGGGAACATTCCTCTTCTTGCTATCCGCATGTGCAACTACATACCGGCAACTGCCGACAGAGAAAATTTCTCTTGGTTCAAATTCAGCAGTGTCTTCTTCTGCGAGCACCATTGTCAAATCTGGGCTTCCCAAAGAAATTCCCGTTTTTCCCGGATCGATCATCATACAAACGTATAGTGGTTCTCTTAAAGAACCAGTAGAACCTTCAGTGGATTATTTCACACAAGAGAGCAAAGAAGTAGTGAAGACTTTCTATGATCGCGAGCTCGCGAGGCAGGGATGGACTCCCATAAAGACGTATTCGGGATTTCACGGATGGGCAGATTCACCCAGCGGATGGGCAAAAATCTTTGAAAAACTTTATATCGGTGAAGAGCTGTATATCACTGTCGGCAACGAATCGGAGTACGAGTACTTTCAACATCCTTCGTCTCACTCAGAAAGCGGCACCTATTACCGTTTGTACTATAGCCACGGCAAGGCAGGGTGATTCCTCTCTTCATTCTCGCACCTTCGCGAAGATCGAAAATGTTTGGAGCGGGTAAGGGGAATCGAACCCCTGTCTACGCCATGGCAAGGCGCCGTACTACCACTGTACGATACCCGCGGGGAAAAGAGCTTCTGGATGCTACACAAGCACGCTAACGGATGCAAGACGCCCGTCAACGCAGGATTAGAGGGGTTTGATAGCGAAGTATACAATCGCATCTACGCGGGATTCGTACAATGGTAGTACGCAAGCTTCCCAAGCTTGAGACGCGAGTTCGATTCTCGTATCCCGCTCCAAATAAATGAATGGCTCTCAGACTGGATTTTCAGATACGTCTAAAATTAGGTTCGAACTTTCTGCCTTAAGGATTTCCTAAAGCAAAAAAGAGGAACGGAGCAAAATAAACTAGAAAAAATACACCGCAAAACACAAGAATCCGATTCTTCCAAGATACTTTTTTACGAATGACCAGCGCAAGAAGCCCACATAGTATGGCATCTATAAGGACAACCATAGAAACGAATATCAAATGATCGGTGCGAAGCGAGAAACCAAATCCTTGCGGTGGAAAAAGATGTACCACAACGAACACAGCAGGAAAATTAAGAAAGGCACCAATGCTTATTGCAGAGCTTGGAACACTGAAGGCTTCGGGCAACAAAGTGACTGATCCGTAGATTAACCCAAAAATTGCACCCGTGATTGCCGATGATAATTCTGATTTCTCCTTATTCATTAACGGCTATGCTACACCCTAATCGTAGTTCGAACTGGTTCCGAATAAGCTCCCATAAGGAGCCACAAATCACATATCTATCAACCATGTGCAAGAAAATAGTAGAATTAGTTCTTGATTTTTTGACAAAAATGAATTATATTATATAGGCATTACCACGAAAAGTACCCCCTGTAGGTTCGTCCTCAGTGGGGTGCTTTTTTATATTCCAACTTAGCTCTCTGTTCGCTGATGAATGCAATTTTATCTGCGGCAGCAGAATTTAAAAGCACGGAATACCTCTTCTGGTCTGGCACAAGAAGTATGCGTAGTTTATCTTGCTCTCTCAAATGTTTTACCAGTGAGTGAAAATCACCATCACCACTGACGATAATTGCTTGCGCATATTCACTGATTTTCAGCATGACATGAAGTACAAGATCGGCATCGCAGTTACCCTTAACGGTGCCATCCTTGTTTTTGAGAATCGGTTTGAAAATCAAAATATAGTCATACCCTTGTAAGGCCGTATACAAATCCGCATTGGTGGCAATATAGCCCATGACAATAAATGCCTTACCCACACCATATTTCTCAGACAAATAAACTCTGAATCTTCGGTAATCCAAATCCCACCCTAGCCCCTTAATGGCTTTGTGCAGATTCTGCCCATCAATAAACGCATAATTATTTTCTTCAGGCATACGCTGATTCTACATTATTCAAGAGCATAATTCAGTATTTCACCCCTAACCGAAACTTCGGACTGGTTCCTGATAAGCTCCCACAAGGAGCTCCACCCGGCTTCGTCGGCCTATCCGCCTACAACGCCCCCAAATCCAGTTCTTCATCAACATTTAAATTATTCACAAATTCCAGATCATGACTGATGAGGATCATACCGCCTTCGTACTTGTTCAGCGCATCGGCGATGACCGGGAGATGCCGAAAGTTGATGTGGTTCGTCGGCTCATCCAGAATGAGAAGGCTCGGCTGCTGGAGCATGAATCTGGCGAAGCAAAGTAAGCCTTTCTGGCCTTCCGAAAGCGCTTCCACTTTGGTCTGCACTTTGTCCCCGGGAAGTAAGAAACGCGCCGCAGTTGCGTAGATTTCCTGGTGATTTGCAGGATCCATTTCAGCGGCGAGGACTTCGTACACCGTCTTGCCCATCGGGAGGCCCGAGAAATCCTGACGATAGTAACCCACTTTCACTCCGGGTGAGATGACAACGCCTTGCTCGGTTCCATTCACCATCGACTCAAGCAGCGTAGTTTTGCCGCTGCCGTTCGGACCCGTGATGCGCAAACGGTGACGCCGCCGAACCGTGAGATCGACCTTTTTCTTCACCGGCTTGTGGCCCTCCATGACGGTCACACCAGTAATTTTAACGACCGCACCGGAGAAGTCCGTTGCCTTGATCGTGAACGACGGAATCGGCTTGTCTTCCTGCCGCACCTGAACCATGTTCTCTTCTGCTGCTTCCACCTGACCGCGCATTTTACTCGCTAGCGCGCGCATTTTTCCTCCTTTGTGCGAGAAGAAGTTGATCTTATCTTTGCGGTCCTGAATATTTTTCTCCATTCGGGCGTTCTGCTGTTTTTCGGCTTCGATCTGCGCCTCGATCTCAGCCACGACATCGAAGTAGTCACCCACATACTGCTGCACGGTGTGAGTGAACGCATCGAGGTTCAGAACCCCGTGGGTGAAGCAGTTCAGGAACGCCGCATCGTGCGAGATGACGATGCAGGTCTTTTCGTAGTCGATAAGAAAGCTCGTTAGATGATCAATGCCTTGAGTATCAAGATTATTGGTCGGCTCATCTAGCAGCAGAATATTCGGTTCCTGAATTATGGCGTAGGCAAGCAGAAGGCGCGCCTTCTGCCCGCCGGAAAGATCCTTAAGTTTCTTATCGTGTTTCACCGTAAAGTGCACAATATCGAGTACCCGTTTAATATCGCGTTCCAGGTCGTACTTCTGCTCCCGAAACGCAGTCCCAAAAAATTCCTCCACGGTTTTTTCAAGCTCGCTTGCCGGAATCACCTGCTTCGCAATTCCGATCGTGGCGCCCTTCTTGATGTGGATCTCACCACCTTGCGGCTTCAGGTCGCCAGTTATGAGCTGTAAGATCGTGCTTTTTCCGGCACCATTCTGCCCAACAATCGTAAGTTTGGCATTCTCCCGCACAGAGAAACTGGATCCGGTGAGAATCGGTTTTTTGTGGTCGTAACTGAAGGTTACGTCCTGAAAGCGGAGAAGAACATCACCGTGGTCCATGAAAAGAAAAAAATTCTGAGAGGCGCCAGCATAGGGAAATTCCGAACAATTTGGTAGGCATATTTTGGCTGCGCCACGTGATCGCACAGCGATTTTACTGATGGCTGCGCCACGTGATCGCACAGCGATTTTACTGATGGCTGCGCCACGTGATCGCACAGCGATTTTACGTGGTGCGCCCGGCGAGATTCGAACTCACGACCTTCGCCTTCGGAGGGCGACGCTCTATCCAGCTGAGCTACGAGCGCAGACCAAAGAACTCTACCGCATTCTCCGTTGTGACGCGATCAACATCCTCAAGCGAGATCCCCTTGATCCGAGCAATAGCTTTCGCGACTTCGATAACATGCATGGGTTCACAACGCTTCCCTCGATGCGGCACCGGGGCCAAAAACGGCGCATCGGTCTCCACCATCATACTTTCAAGCGGACAGTTTTTCACGGTGTCGCGGACAGCCTCGGAATTGGAGTACGTAACGATTCCGGTAAACGAAAGCAAGTATCCAGCCTGCACGAACCGTTCAACGTCTGCCCATTGCTCAGTACAGCAATGAATCAGGAGCTTGATTGGCTTCACATGGTTCACGATCGTCCACACGTCTTCGACCGCCTCACGACAATGCACGACAGCCGGAAAATCCAGTTCTTTCGCCAAAACCAGCTGAGATTCAAACCCGCGCTGCTGCGTGTCCTTGGAGGAGTACATATAGTGATAATCAAGTCCGATCTCGCCGATGCCTTTGCATTTGGGATGTTCCACGGCTTCACGGAGGAGTGCAATATCGCGAGTAACATCGAAACCTTTTGCATGATGCGGATGAGAGCCCACGGTGAAAAACACATTGTCATGCGCTTCGGCAAGAACGCGGCATTTCGGGAGATCCGCCATATCATCTGAGATCGTGATGACCAGCGAAACACCTGCTGCTGCTGCCCGAGCAATCACGTCTGACGTATCAGCAGCAAACTCCGGAGCAGTGAGGTGGCAGTGGGAATCGATCATGCGAATATCATTGTACATATTTCTCCATCCTGGAAAGTTTTTAAAAATACCCACACTAAAGGAGCATCCCGTTCCCTGGCCGTCGAAGCTCGCAAGCGAAGGTGGCGCGGGTGCGGTCGGCTAGAATTCCAGCATGTTTCGAAGACATCCTCAGCAGAATAAGTTTCTAATGATCATAAAATGGTGGGTCGGGAGGGACTTGCCCGGCTACGCTTGCGAGCTACGCCGAGGCTGCGAACCAATCTCGGCGAAGTCCGCAGACGAAGACGGATGGTGGGTCGGGAGGGACTTGAACCCTCGGCCAATGCCTTAAAAGGGCACTGCTCTACCAACTGAGCTACCGACCCACAAAAACGAAAGAGAAAAGAACGGGCAGGAGAAGTATGCGTCAACTACCACCCTGAGGTAAGAGGAAAAGTGGGTAATGGACCAGTAGTTTTTTATGGGACAGAGTATACAATACGTTCCTGCAGGACTACAGAAAGCAAGGCACCCGCGAGGTAAAAAATCACTCCCAAAATTAGTCAGATCCGTTATCAGGATATGAGCTCTCTGCACACTTCTGAAATACTCCAGCTAGTCGTTGCATCGTCCAGGCCCGGCCGAATTCAATATCACTTGCATGGTCACTACTACGTCGTACACCTAAATCCGAGTGATCCATGCCATGTCTGAATAGCGCAGCTCTGCTTTTAGGATCACTATTATCGACTCCCATTAGCAAGGGAAATTCTGCATCTAAAAACTTAATAATCTTTTCAGGTGTTTGTCCTAACTCAAGTAGATCGGTCTCTGGATTCAGAGCTCTATCCGGCGCAATCCCCAAACCCTTTCGTAGATACTCAAATTCAGTGCTCATAAGGTATACACTAAATTACGGTTATGCCTCTGTCCACTATTTTCATCTTTCACGGCACGGAGGGACACCCCCAAGAGAACTGGTTTCCGTGGCTCAAGCAAGAATTAGAGAAACAAGGATTAACTGTGTTCATTCCTCAATTTCCCTCGCTACCGGTTGTCCCTGCCAAGATCTCCGAGTGGTTTGATGTGCTGAAGAACTGTGAGCAAGAGATCAACGAGGAAAGTATTCTCATTGGTCATAGCCTAGGCGGTATCTTCACTCTAAGAGTCCTAGAACAGCTACAACATTCCGTTAAAGCAGCCTGCTTCATCGGAACCCCGATCGGTGTGCGGCCGATTCTGAACTACGATCGGGATAGCAGCTTCAGTGGCTTTGCGTTTGATTGGAAATCCATACGAACGAAGGCTGCCCACTTCACAGTCTTCCAATCCGACAATGATCCGTACGTCGGCTTGGAGAACGGAAAAGCATTAGCAAAAGAACTTGGCATAGAACTTTCCTACGTTCCAAATGCTGGACATTTTAATACCGCCGCTGGGTATACGGAATTCCCCGCTCTTCGTGATTTAATCCTCACTCTCTCATGAAAATCCCCCTACAATCTCGGTATGCGAATTGCATTGGTTCATGAGTTATTAACCCTGCGTGGCGGCGCCGAACGCGTTCTCAAGATTCTTGCGGACATGTTCCCCGAAGCCCCCATCTATACACTTCTATATAACGAAAAAAAATTAGGTGAATGGTTCCCAAAAGCTCGGGTACGACCAAGCAGATTGCAATCGTCACTCACTACTCACTACTCACTACTCACTACTCACTCGATCAACCACCACCTCTACCTCCGCCGTTTTCCAAAAGCCATCGAATCCTGGGATTTTTCGGAGTTCGATCTTGTGATCTCCACATCCTCAGCATTCGTTCATGGGATCATCACAAACTCAGCACCGAAACATCTCTGCTATGTCCACTCCCCTGCCCGCTACCTGTGGGACCGCACGCACGACGTCGTAAATGAAGCTTCCCGCGGAATCTTTGGACATCTGAAGAAATACTACCTGCAACGCATATTCCATAAACTCCGCATCTGGGACGCAGAAACCGCAGACCGGCCGGACAAACTGCTGGCAGCATCAAAGACAGTAAAACGCCGAATCGAACTCTACTGGCGCCGTCAGAGCGAGGTCGTGTATCCGCCAGTTGATGATTTCTGGTTCGAACCTTCCTACTTCCCACTTTCCACTTTCCACTCGCCCTCCTTCCTCCTCGTCTCCTCCCTCGTCCGTTACAAGCGTATCGAGCTCGCGATTCAAGCCTGCAACGCACTCGGCGCCCAGCTGAAGATCGTCGGCGAAGGCCCGGACATGCAACGGCTGAAAAAACTCGCCGGACCTACGATCGAATTTTGCGGCTGGCAAAAAGGCAATGAGTTGAAAGACTTGTACACCAATGCAACCGCGACACTCTTCCCAGGAGACGAAGATTTCGGACTCGTCCCACTGGAATCGATGGCTTGCGGCACACCGGTCGTCGCATTCCGTTCCGGCGGGGCACTGGAAACTATGAGTGAAGGACAGACCGGAGAATTTTTCAGTGAACCTACTTCAGAATCGCTGCAAGCAGCCCTAAAAAAGTTTGATCAAAAAAAGTTTTTAAAAGCAACACTAATGACACAAGCAAAGCAGTTTTCACGAGCGGAATTTGAGAAAAAAATTCGTGCTGCCATTGCATCGATGTAATCAGAATAATTGCTGCGCTCCCTCCGGCAAATCCATCCCCAGCAGCTCATACGCCAATTTAGTCACCGCCCTGCCCTTCGGAGTGCGATGCAGAAATCCACACTGGATCAAGTACGGCTCGTAGACATCCTCCAGAGTTTCCTCTTCTTCCGAGAGTGCTGCTGAGAGCGAACCCAAACCCACCGGACCACCGCCGAATTTCTCGATGACCGTGAGCAGGATGAGTCGATCGGTCGTATCAAGACCACGATCATCAATCCCAAGCAGCCCAAGGGTCGTCTTCACGCGGGCGGGCGATACCGTCTCCTCTTCATTCACTTGAGCGAAATCGCGGATGGAACGCACCAGGCGGTTAGCGATCCGCGGGGTTGCGCGGCTGGCGTAAGCAATTAGCCTGGCTGCCTCATTATCGATATTGAGTGACAGGATTTTTGCCGTACGTGCGACGATCGTTTGCAACTCTTCGGGCTTATAAAATGAGAGTTTGAAATTGTGAATGAACCGATCCCGAAGCGGCATGCTGACAGCTCCTACTTTGGTCGTAGCACCGACCAGTGTGAACGGCTGCAAGTCGATCCGCATAGACCTGGCGGATGGTCCTTTGCCGATCATGATATCCAGCGCGTAATCCTCCATCGCACTGTAGAGCACTTCTTCGATTGCCGGCCGCATGCGATGGATTTCGTCGATGAACAGCACGTCACCGGCCTGGAGATTGGTGAGGAGCGATGCCAAATCGCCCGGCTTCTCGATCGCAGGGCCGGAAGTCACCCGTACTTGCGCGCCCATTTCACGGGCCAGAATGTACGCAAGCGTGGTCTTACCAAGGCCAGGAGGCCCGTGCAAAATTGTGTGTCCGAGCGGCTCCGAACGCTTCCTCGCGGCATGCAAATACACCCTCAGATGCGCCTTGATCTCCGACTGCCCGACGTACTCGCTCAAAGTGACCGGACGCAGCGTCGAGTCTGCCCGCTCGGCGTCTTTGTCTTTCGGTGTCACATGAACATCGCTGTCTGCCTGCTGCCGCTGTTTGCGTTCGATGGCCATACGGAGGAAGTATACCCCGAAAGCTACGCCGCATCCGACATATAGTTATTCGAAAAATACAACCGTAAAATTTCATATGCTGCATGTAGTCGGGATCTCACAGTCCCTATTGGTATATCCAATAGTTCTGCTATTTCCTTATATTTGTACCCCTTTAAGAAAAGAGCAATAACATCCCTCTGCTCTTGGCTTGCGCTCCGTAACCCAATTGCCAGCTGATCCTTAAGTTCTTGAATATCGAGCCCGTATCCCACTGGCTCCTCTCGGGACCCCGGATCACCCGGGAAGTTATCTTCATCCCAATCCTTTTCCCGATGATTTTTTCTACACTTACGATTTTGCTTGCGAATTTCTTCAATCGCTGCGTTCTGCACTACCTTAAATAACCAGGTTTTTAAGGGAAGCTTTTGATCGTACGTATCGGGCCTAGAAAGAATGTCGACTGCTACTACCTGCAATAGATCTTCTGGATCCACCGAGTGCCCGGCAGTCTTACGCACGAGCACGAAAAGAGCGCGTCGGTATTTGTGGATCGCTGAAAGAAGTCGTTGCTGGGTTGCAGAAAGTTTTTCATGCGGACTCTGTTCTTCAGTAGAAACCAAATCCTGCTCTCTGGCCTCTGGTGACGCTAATGTAGTAATAATCAAAGTATAACATTGATGACATAATTGTCAATTTCAAAAAAACCTTTCCCCTGAATGACGGCTTTCTCTACAATGAAAACCGTGTTCACATTAGAACCCACATCGGTGGCCCTCATCGGCGCAAGCGGCGAAGAAAAGAAGCTCGGCCACTATATCTTGAAGAATCTGCTTGAAAGCGGTTACCAGGGAAAGATTTTTCCGGTGAACCCCAAACACGATGAACTTATGGGCGTGCAATGTTTTCATTCAGTAACAGATATCCCCCAAGAGATCGACATGGCCGTGATCGTAACGCCGGCTGCTACCGTTCCGGCACTCGCCGAGGAATGTGGAAAAAAGAAAGTGAAAACGCTCGTCGTGATTTCGGCCGGATTTGGCGAGACCGGAACAAAAGAAGGACATGCGGCAGAAGAAGCGTTGAAGAAAACATGCGAAAAATACGGTATGAGCATGGTCGGACCAAATTGCCTCGGAATCCTCAGACCAGCAATCGGCCTTAACGCGTCATTTGCGGCGACTCCCAAACAAGCCGGTGACATCGCTCTGCTCAGCCAATCCGGCGCAATGGCGGTCGCGATCCTTGATATAGCTGCCAGTCAGAATCTATATTTCTCATTCATCGCGAGTATCGGTAACAAAACCGATCTTGATGAAGTGTCATTTTTGGAAGTCTGTGAAAAAGACAAAGCGACGAAGGTGATCGGCCTGTACCTGGAGAGCATCAAGGACGGACAAGCTTTCGTGGAAGCGGCGAAGCGCATCGGCCAGCAGAAACCGATAGTGCTCATCAAAGCCGGAGTGTCCGCCCGTGGAGCGAAAGCCGTTTCATCACATACCGGAGCGTTGGCCGGCTCCACCGCAGGACTACAAGCCGCTTGCCAAGAAGCCGGCATTCACTTGGCCGAGACAACCCAGGAATTTCTGGCTTTGCTTGCACTGCTCCGTTCATCCCCTCCTCTGCCGAGCAGACAGATCGCCATCATCACGAATGCCGGTGGACCGGGCGTACTAGCAACCGATGCCGCGGAACGCGCCGGGCTACTGCTAGCCGAACTGGATCCAAAGACTGTCGCCACATTGAAAGCCGCCTTGCCGCCCGCCGCAAGCTTTGCAAATCCCGTCGACATCCTCGGTGACGCGCTTGGGGATCGGTACAAAGTTGCGCTTACTTCCTGCGCAGACGATCCTGAAACTGATGGCATCGCAGTACTTCTGACACCACAAATCATGACACCGTGCTCCGAAATCGCGCGAGCGATAGTGGAAACCAAGAAAATCCGTCCCCTCCTTCCAGTCACAACCGGCTTCATGGGCGGTGCGCAGGTGGAAGCAGCCAGATCGATTCTCAGACAAAACGGCATCGCGTGTTTTGAAACTCCCGAAGAAGCCGTGAATGGACTCGCGCTTTTGCTGAAAATAAAAGCGGAAAAAGAAGAAACGGATGATCCCGTTGGAGATGACCGCGCGTCTGCGGCACGGCAACTCCTGAGAGGCAGGCAAGGACTCTTATCAGAAGAAATCGCGGCCGAACTCTTCGCGCTGTATCAGCTTCCGATCCCCAATCAAGCCGTAGCCCTGAGCGCGCAAGAAGCACAGGAGATAGCCGAAA
The DNA here is from genome assembly GCA_964562735.1 of uncultured Candidatus Peribacteria bacterium. GTDB lineage: Bacteria > Patescibacteriota > Gracilibacteria > Peribacterales > Peribacteraceae > JAGORY01. The sequence continues at coordinate 4,111 of CAZLUK010000043.1, read as the reverse complement.
AAATCGGGTATCCGGTCATCGCCAAAGTAAGCTCGCCTGACATTCTTCATAAGACCGACGTCGGCGGCGTGCGCACTAATCTTCGGTCCTCAGCCGAGGTGAAAAAAGCTTACGACGAAATTCTGAAATCCTGCGAGAAAAACAAACCCGGCGCCGCGATCCGCGGTGTGCTCATCCAACAATTCCTCCCGGTCGGAAACGAGTTCATCGTCGGTGGACTGAACGACCCTTCATTCGGGCCGTTGGTCATGGCCGGACTCGGCGGCATCTATACCGAGCTTTTCAAGGATACTTGTTTTCGTTTGGCTCCGATCGGAGAAAAAGAATCCTACACTATGCTCACAAGCCTACGATCATGGCAGCTGCTCATCGGCATGCGCGGCAAAGGTGCCCTCGATATCGACGCACTCGCAACAGTGATTCGTACAATCTCGCTCATGATTTCGGATTGTCCGCAGATTTCAGAAATCGACTTAAATCCGGTACTTGTCGGCACGAAAGGAATTACGATAGCGGACACCAAAGTCGTGGTTGGTTAAAGACGCAGACGTAATGCATCGAATTAAGCGGTCGACTTTGCTACACTGTCGGATATGCGAGGCCAACCCATCATTGCGGGCGGAGTAATCCTGATCCTCTGCGCCGGATTCGTCGCTGCCGATTACGTGCTGAGTGAGCAGCCGCACATAATCGCAATGCAGGATGAGACCGTTTCTCTCGCTCCCGAAATCCCAACGATGTCTTCCGGTTCCATTTCATCGATTTCTTCCTCCAGTGCGATGATGCCATCGAGCCAATCCTCGATCGCATCATCTCTGCCAAGTGTCGTAAAGAAAGGAGTCTCGACCAAGAAAGCTAGCGGCATCAACATTGATAATGTTCTAACCCGGCTGCAACTCTTGTCACAGCCGAGTAGTGAGAGCAGTTTTTTACTGCTTACCGCGCCGGATCGATCAAAAGTAAAGACCACGATACTGCTTAGGAACAACGACCGCGCATTCCTGTTTTCGTGGATGGAGAGCGACGACGTAAAAACAGTCTTTGCCTCGCTCAAACAGGCATTGCAGGAACAATTTTCAGGCAAAGTAACTGATCTGATCGATGAGACACGAACACCGGAGACTGGCCCGCCGGTGGATTATCTCTCCTTCACCGACCCTGTCCTCAGTGCCGAGCGTATCGTTTTCCTACGCGTTCGCACAAGGCTCTACGAATTGCACGTGGCGAAAAATGGGGAAGATATAGTAAACCAACTGGTGGCAGAGCTGAGTCAGTAAAGGAATTCCGAATTGACGCTCCGACTCGCTATCCCTACACTTTCCGCGCTATGGCAAAGAAGATCATGAAAGTCATCAAAGTACAGGCCAGAGGCGGCCAAGCCAATCCGGCTCCGCCGCTCGGTCCCGTACTCGGACAGGCTGGCATCAACATCCAGCAGTTTTGTTTGCAGTTTAATGATAAGACAAAAGGTCAGCTGGGCCAGGTCATCCCCGCCGAAATCACGATCTACGAAGACCGTAGTTTCACGTTCATCTTAAAACAGTCGCCTGCTGCGTTCCTGATTCTTCAGAAAGTCGGCAAAGAAAAAGGATCCGGCAAGCCGAACAAAGAGAAGATCGGCACAATCAAGCTGTCCCAGATCAAGGAAATCGCCCAGGTTAAGCTGCCAGATCTAAACACCACTAAAATTGAATCTGCGATGAAAAGCATCATCGGAACTGCCAAGAACATGGGTCTGATAATCGAGGACGACCTCCTAAAAACGGCCGTCTGAAGTCGCGATCAAATAACCGATGCTGTGAGCGCGCAAGCCTTTTTAGCTATGAGGAGCGGCGCAAACGAAAAAAAATCCGTAGTATGAAGAGTAATTTCCCCGCTTTATCATGATCAATTTAAATTTCGATCTGTTTGACGCCTCAACGATACTCTACGCATCAATCGTAATTGTCATGGCCTACGTTACGGTCTTCATCCCAAGCATGATGGTTTCAGGATCCAGACCGGAAGGCATTGCCAAGGCAATCTCCTGCTATTTATGGAAAACGTTCGGTCTCATGCTCCTCGGCACAAGCGTCGTACAACTCACAATCAACATCATGTATCAGACACTGCCTGACTTACCGATTCTCTCCGCTCTTATCCTCCTCCTAGTCGTCGGCATCGGCATCATGGTCCACAGTAGCCGCATCCTAGCTACCGTCGATCATGCATCGGCCATGGTCCCCCGCCTTATCTTCTCGCACACCATGGAAATCGTCGGCGGGCTGATTGCCTTCGTCTCGGCCCTCTCGCTCATGCTTCACCTCCTGATAACGGAACGCATCGACGGCTGGCAGATGCCAGTGACAATGGGACTCCTTGGTTTCACGCTGATGCTTGTCGCCTCCATCCACATTAGCGCAAATAACCATCACGTTGCTAAAACTTTCAAGCGGCGCAAATGAATAGTCGTGAAGTTCTAGTCATCAGTTGACGTAAAACTATGGCTGTCTTTTAACTTGTGACTTAAGACTTGTGACTTTATACTCCCCGCTCCCCCTATAAGCATGAGTATCAAAACGAACGTCGTCTCCAGGGGCGGCAAAAAGTACCGCGAGAAAAAAATTCTCGTCGACAAGCCATCATATCCCCTTCCGGAAGCAGTAGTTCTGCTCACAAAGGTTGCTGTTACCAAGTTCGACGGATCAGCTGAAGTTCACATTCGCATCGGCGCCGACATGACGCAGTCCGACCAGCTCGTCCGCGGCACCGTCAGTCTGCCGCACGGCACAGGTAAGAAAATCCGCATTGCGGCTTTCGTCACCGACGATCACGTGGATGAAGTGAAGCAAGCCGGAGCCATGTACGCCGGAAGCATCGATCTCATCAAGCAGATCGCAGGCGGAATGCTCGATTTTGACATCACGGTCGCCATGCCGCAGCTCATGAAAGATCTCGGCAAGCTGGCCAAAGTCCTCGGACCCAAAGGTCTCATGCCAAGCCCAAAGTCTGGCACCGTGTCCGACAAGCCCGCCAAAGTCATCGAAGAGCTTAGTAAAGGCAGAATTGAATTCAAAATGGACAAGCAGGCTATTATTCACGGCACATTCGGCAAAGTCAGCTTCGGCGAGCAGAAGCTGATAGAGAACCTGCAAGCCCTCATCACCGCCGTAAAAGAGGCCCAGCCCTCCGGCATCAAGGCCGCCTATATTCTGTCCGTAAACATTAACCCGACGATGGGCCCGGGGATCAAGGTGGAGATGTAAGAGTTTCCAGAAACCAGAAACTATACCTGGAGCGCGTTTTTCACGTCATCTAACCGCTCCAGTGTCAAAAGCTTCATCCGTAGCTCCCGCGCCCCGTCGAACCCTTTCACGTAACTCCCCAGGTGCCTCCGCATCTCCAACACTCCCCTCTTCTCGCCTTTGTATTTCACCGACAAGTCGCAGTGATCGAGGATAAACGGCACGCGCTTTCTGAAGATTCCAAACTTTTCATCGGACGTCATTGCTCCTTTTACTTTCCACTTTCCGCTATCCACTTTCCACCGTCCATCGGAGTCACTAACCGATATACACGTATCGAAGGCTTCTGCGATCTCCTGCATCAGCCACGGGTTCCCGAACGTCGCGCGTCCTACCATAACGCCATCGAGGTTTCCGATCATACGAAGTGCGTCCTCGCCAGATGCGATGTCGCCATTGCCGATCACCGGGACATTCACTGCCTTTTTGAGCGCGTAGATCGGCTCCCAGTCAGCTTTTCCAGAAAACTTGTCGCAGTATTTGCGGCCGTGGATCGCGAGCGCCTTAGCCCCGGCGGCGATGAGCCCTTGACAGAACGAAATCAGTGTCTCAGACGAGTCCCACCCCAGTCGCGTCTTCACGCTCACCGGGATCGTGACAGCCTTACTCGCCGCTGCCACAAGCTCAGCCGCAAGTGTAGGATTCCGAATCAGCGCCGAACCGTAACACGACGAGACAATCTTGGCGGCCGGACAGCCCATGTTGATATCGATACCGTCAGCGCCGGCTTGTTCGATAATGCGGCAAGCGTCTAAGAATTTCTGCGGATCGGATCCGAAGATCTGTACGATGAACGGTCGCTCGATTGCGGGATCAAACTCCAGCAT
>CAZLUK010000042.1:0-13461 GCA_964562735.1 uncultured Candidatus Peribacteria bacterium | reverse complement strand
GTACCGTCCGGCGAGTTGTCATCGACGATGATGACCTCGTATGGAACGGACTGAAGAACGCCATCGATGTTATCGATCAGCGCCGCGATATTGGCAGCCTCGTTGTAGGTAGGAAGGATTAGGGAAAGCACTGTACCAGTGTAGGGATGTAAAGGACATTTGTCAGCCCAGCGCAATGAGCTTTGAGCTTTGAGCTTTGAGCGATAGTATTTTCATGTACTCATAGTCCAAGTCTCATAGCTCATAGCTTTATGAAAATTCTTGTCACTGGCTCCTCCGGCACCATCGGCACACGGCTCTGTGAAGCCCTTTTAGAGGCGAGCCACCAGGTCATTGGCGCCGACTGGGAGCCCTGCAAGTGGAATCCAGTGGTAGAAAAACTCCGGATCGATGTCGACCTTAGAGATAAAGAGGCACTCATGTCTCATGTCTCATGTCTCAAAACTGACATGATTATCCACCTCGCCGCCAACGCCCGGGTCTACGAACTCGTCGAAAATCCGGATCGCGCGCTGGACAACGTCATCGATACCTTCAACATTCTCGAATTCGCCCGCACGAACGGGATCACGAAGATGATGTTCGCTTCCTCACGCGAGACATACGGCAACATCCGCCTGCCAAGCCACGAAAAATATTCCGAAGACAAAGCTAACTTTATGGCCTGCGAGAGCCCGTACGCAGCGAGCAAAATCAGTGGCGAGGCACTGCTAGAAGCCTACAAACGCTGCTATGGCATCGACTCGATCATCTGGAGACTTAGCAATGTCTATGGCCGATACGACGATTCGATCCGCGTAGTGCCTCTCTTCTTCCGGCAAGCCAAAGCAGGCGAAACGTTAAACGTTTTCGGCGAAGAAAAGTGTCTGGACTTCACGTACATCGATGACTGCGTCGCAGGAATTCTCCTCGGCGTGGAGAAATTTGAGACCGCAAAGAACGAGACCTACAACCTGGCGTACGGCGAAGGCACGACAATTCTGTATTTGGCGGAATCAATGAAAAGATTACTCAAGAGCAATTCTAAAATCGTCACAACAAATTCCCGCACCGGCGAAGTGACCCACTACATCGCTGATATTTCTAAGGCTCAAAAAAAGCTCGGGTACAGCCCGCAGGTGCCTTTTAGTGCGGGGATACAGCAGGCGGTGGAGTGGTACTTGACAAATACATTAAATAAATTATAATAAAAATATGAACAACCTTATTATTGATCTCAGCATTGTCGCTAAAAATGATCAAGGATTCGCAGAGACAGATCTAAATGCTAGAAATGTAGGTAGTGACGTAAGAAAACAAACTGAATTTTGGCAAAACATTCAGGAGAACCCAAGACAGGACGTGAGGGGCATAACAGATCAACGACTACAGTTCTATAATCAAGAATTACAAACACTGCTGAGAAGTAGGGCGGGGTCGAAAAATTTTGGTTATGGTCCATTCGAAGTGATCAAAGGGCCTGCGATTGAATATGCAGTCATAGCGCAAATATCAAATCTCCTCCGTGTATGGATCGATGTAAACGCAATCCTGACAAAAAAGATGGAAACAGTAAAGGGAGGTTACGGAACGGTAACACAACCTACATCCAAATTGGTACAGTGGATGCGAGAATCGAGTAATCAATATGCCATTAAGAGCACTCCGACAGGAGAGACTGATGTACACACCCTTCCGAACCTCTATAAGACAACAGTAACCATTTCAAGCGGTACGGTGTTGTCACAAGATTTCAGGAGTGCTTTTGCAAAAATTACTGCTCGAAAAAAACGAAGCCTCAGAGTACACACTCCTCAGTTTAGTGAAGGTCTTCCAGTGCCAATGCTGTATTCCATCGACAGAGGATTCAAGGGCAACAAAAGTCTACCGAGTACAGATTACGACGTAACGTATCACCCCGGAGCCGCAGCAGTTATTGCAAATAGAATCGGCCAGAGCAACAAAGCAATGAAGGAATTACTCACCCAAAAAAAGTAATCACAGACGAAAAATGTCTTACTTCTTCTCCTCGTGATACACCATCTCCAGATTCACGTCTTAAAGATGAGACCTACACGAATGAACCACCGGAAAGCATGAATCGTGGTATACTCAGAATATGTCCGATATCACACCGGAAGAAAATTTCTCTCTACCATTCTTTCATGACACCCATCAATCGCATGATTGGCGTTCAGATCGCTCAATCCCTCAAGAAAATCTGGCAGAAAGACTTTCCCGCATCAGTGCAGCAAGTGTACCTTTTTGGCTCTGTGGCTCGTGATCAAGCTCACGAGGATAGCGATATCGATATTGCCGTCGTTTGCATGCCATTCGCACGATCAAAAATTCGCGAAGCACGAGCATTGTACGCTTCGTCTCCGCACATGGATGCGAGAATATCGCTCGTCGTCATCCATTCCCAAGAATTGGACCAAAAAACCGCAGTACTCCCTTCCATGATACGCAGTGAAGGTATCGCAGTATAGAGGGCATCCTCATCCTACTCCCCTGTCTTCTTCTCCTCATGATACGTCATCTCCAAATTTACCTCCCACAGGTTTGATTTGTCGGTCCGCCCCTCGAGAATGTTATCCACCGCAAGCATCGCGGTCAGCATGCTGTGATCCTGATTATTATACCGGTGCATGCCGTTTCTGCCGGTGAGGAAAAGATTCGGTATTTTTTCGACGAATTCACGGACGACATGCAGCTGATCGTAACTGCCGATGTAAGCCGGATATGCTTTGGGCATCCGTAGAACACACCCATCGAGCACGTCTTCCGCGCGGATCATTCCGATCTTCACCATTTCGGAGATACCGAGCTGGATAAGCGTCTGATCATCCATCACCCACAGGTCGCCGCCCTCGTTCACGAAGTACTCAAGCCCGATCCATTGCGTATTTTTTCGATCCGCCACCATGTACGGGCTCCAGTTATTGAAGATCTGCACACGTCCGACCCGCACCCCGCCATCTTGAATGTAAATCCAGTTATCCGGAACATCAGCCTGAGGCTTTTTACCTTTTTCTTGCACGTGCAGTTTTTTAAGAAGCAAACCAACCGTGAGAAAATCTCGATAATGCAAACCTTCGGCAACTTCCACAACTCTCGCCGGAGGATGCGGCGTCATCATGCCAGCCAGGTGCTTAATCGGCATCGTCGAGAAAAAATAGTCGCACGCGACTCTCTTGGTTTCGCCAGTCTCAGTATTTTCAATAGTAACCGCAACAACATTCATTTCCTGCCCTTCCTGCCTTTTTTCCAGATGCACGCCGGAGACGCGCGAACGCATCCGTACTTCCCCGCCACACTTCCTAATCTGCTCGGTGACGATCTCCCACATCTGACCGGGACCAAATTTAGGATAAAAGAACCTCGTGATGAGACTTATTTCGCGCTCTGCTTGCTGCTTCTTGAAATCACTCGAAAGTAAATCTTTGATCGCATGCGTTACCGCTCGCTTCAACGACAGACCTTTGACGCGCTGAGCTCCCCAATCCGCACGAATCTGGCTGCACGGCACCCCCCAGACTTTCTCGGTGTACGCCTCGAAAAATGTTCTGTAGAGCCGGTCGCCGAAACGGTTACGATAAAAGGCATCCAAATATGTCTCATCCTTGAGTGGAAAAAAGTGCCGCTTGATATAGCTCATGCCAATCATGAACGTGTTCCAAAACCCAAGTCGTTTGGCCACCATGAACGTAATACCGATCGGATATGGGAAGAAATTTTTGCGGTAGAAAATGCGCGAGACTCTGGGACGCTGGAGCATCACGGCGTCTTCTTTCTCGGGGTCGGGAGCGGGACGGCGAATACGGACAACCTGAGAAGATTTGAGATTTGAGATTTGAGACTTGAGATCGTCGGAAAGCGTGGACTCATGTCTCATGTCTCTTGTCTCAGATCTCGGCGAGCATTCCTCACACAAATACTCCACCATCGCCTCCGCCGCATACTCGATCTCGTGCTGTTTCTCCACCGTGTCCGCGGAGGGCTTGCCCTGACGCGGCATGATCGCAAACCACCAGTTCATTATGCGCTCACTCTTGCTAAAAAACCGGTGACCGCCGATATCGATCCGATTGCCTTTATAGTTATATGTCTGTGCGATGCCGCCGATGGCATCCGTCATCTCAAGGACGAGCGGCTGAATATCTGTGCGCTTAAGCAGCTCGTACGCGGCAGTAAGCCCCGCAGGGCCCGCCCCTGCGATAATGGCTATGCCACGCACCGATGGCTGTTTGTTAGCAGCTGAAATGGATTGGCCATCTGGTGCTGTAGCGATTTTTTGAGACATGCGATCGTGCTAGAATATAGCCATTTCAGCTCTGATGGCCTGATCAGGCTCCTTACGGAAGATGAAGTGATGCGAGAAATAGTAGTTAGAAACAGCGGTGATCCCGATAGCCATGGCTTTGGCACCGTAGGCGATGCGAGGATCGGTAAGCTCGATTCCAAAAACCACCTGACCGAGGAGCATATTACTGCCGAAAAAGTAAAGAACGGACGACAGAAAATAATTCGTGCAGAAAGCCACGACATACACCATGACAAACCGTTTGGTCTGACTGGATGTCCGGCCAATCGCTCGGAAGGTGACGTGCTTGTTGAAAAAGAAAACGAACGTAACCGGAATGAGTGCCGAGGGAAGGTATACGATGAAGGGTGTGACACCATAATGACCCACAAGCACCCTTAGAATAGAAAACTCCATCACGGCACCGAGCAAACCGCACGTAATGAATTTCATGCCTTGGGAAGCATGCAGACGGACACGTTCACGTGGAAGCTGGAAGATCATCGGAAAAGATTGTAGCAGTAAGCAGCTGACCTGCTCTAATCTCCTTTGTGTTTCCAGCCGTCGAACGTCCGTTTCAATCCCTCGGCCAGCGGCGTCCACATGAACGTGTCCAGACACTCATGGGGAGGCAAAGCCACAAAGCTTCGTCTGCCCTCGGGTTTGCTGGAATCGAATTCGATCAGCAGTCCGGGGCTTACAAGATCACGAATGAGTTCCGCGACGCGTGCAACCGTGACGGGATCCGGCGGGGTGATGTACTGGATGCCCTGCGCATTACAATCGAGGAGCCGGAGTACAGCTGCAGCAAGATCATGAACATAAAGAAAAACCCGTTCCTGCTTGCCGCTCCCCCATACCTGTAGCTTCTCTTTGGCCGCTTCAGCTTTAACCATGAGTGATGGAATGACATTTCCATGTTCTGAAAATGTGTCTCGTTCGCCGTAGACACCGACCGGCCTCACGATGAGAAGTGGAAAGCCATACTGACGGGCAGCGGTCAGCCAGAATGTCTCGCAAATGGCTTTACCGAGCACATAGCCGTCATTTGATTCCTGTTGTGCCAAGCGAATAACATCTATTTTCGGCGGAACGTTGGCGGTCGAGAAGAACGTGACAGAAGCATGGCTGTACTCCTTAAGGGCCCGCGTGAGCGCGAAGCTCATTTCTACGTTGCTGGCGAGCACATCGGCGCAATATTTGCGATGAAATTCAACGTTGCGTCGGTGTGAGGCCAAATGAAAAATATGGTTCATACCCGACACAAGGCGCGTGCAATAATCACTGTCCCGTAGGTCACCATCCACCCACTCGATCTCGGCTCTCCGCCTGGAAAGCGAGCGGTAGTTGGCCGCCCGGATAGGCACGCGCACCGAGGCACCGCGGTCCAGGAGCGCTTCCACCAGAACGCTTCCGATAAAACCCGTGCCGCCAGTAACTAGGACGTGTTTGTCCTTCCAGTTGATCATGATGATCAGGGTAGCAGAGAAGACTGTTGCTCGTTACGCGTGACAAGTTGCTCGTTGATTCTCAAAGGGAAAACAATCAAACGAGTAACGAGAAACGGATCTTTTCCTGCTACAATTCCCCGCATGTCGCCTCAGCCTCCTATCATCTGCGTCATCGGCCTGGGATACGTTGGTCTGCCGCTCGCCGCCGCATTCGGCAAGAGTGGCTGGAAAACGTATGGTTTCGATATCAGTACCGAACGTATTCGCACGCTGAAAACAGGTGCAGACTGGACACACGAACTCACCCGACAAGATCTTCAGGCAACGACGATCGAGTTCTCGAATGATCCCACAATCATCGGCAAAGCCAATACGATCATTGTGGCGGTACCGACTCCGGTGGATGAAGCCAATAATCCCGATATGTCGCCGGTCCACAAAGCGAGTGTGACTGTTGGCAAACATATGAGGAAAGGAACTGTGGTTGTGTACGAATCCACGGTGTATCCCGGGGCGACCGAAGACGAGTGCGTGCCAATTTTGGAAAAAGAATCAGGGCTCACCTGCGGCCGAGACTTCACCGTCGGATATTCGCCGGAGCGCATCAACCCCGGCGACAAAGAGCACACCGTCGACAAGATCGTGAAAGTGGTAGCCGGACATGACCGCGAGACCACTGAAAGACTGGCGGAAGTTTACGGAAAAATCGTGACCGCCGGCGTGCACCGTGCGCCGAATATCAAAGTAGCCGAACTCGCGAAGGCACTAGAGAACACTCAGCGCGACATCAACATCGCCCTGATGAACGAGATCGCCCGCCTCTGCGACCGCTTGGGCATCCGCACCAAAGACGTACTCGATGCCGCTGGCACGAAGTGGAACTTCCTAAAATTCACGCCGGGCTTAGTCGGCGGCCACTGCATCGGCGTCGACCCGTACTACCTCGTCCACAAAGCCAAGCTGCTCGGAATGCACACCGAAGTAATCGCTGCCGGACGCAAGATGAACGACACGATGCCGACATTCATCGAACGTCAGATCACAAAAGCGATGGCTGGCCGCGCGATATCGCTCGTCGACGCCAAAATACTAGTCATGGGACTGACATTCAAAGAAAATATTCCTGATACCAGAAACGCCAAAATTCATGATGTGATCCGCAAGCTAAGCGACCGGGGCTGTAACGTTTTCGGTCATGATCCGGAGCTTACGCAAGAGCAAGTGGAAGCCATCGGTATTACATACGCAAGTCTCGACGACGGTCCGTTCGATGCCATTATCGTGGCAGTGTCTCACGCCGTATACACAAAAAAACTGAACGAAAAAGATTTCCTGAAAGCGCTGAAGAAAAACGCCGTCTTCTATGATCTGCGCTCGATCTGGAAACCCGAGCCGTTTATGGCGGCCGGAAACACTTACCTCTCTCTGTGATAAGCCTGAAACAACGCTGGCCCCTGCTTATGCTTGCACTGACGCTCGCACTCGCTATTCTCCTCAACATCCGTCCGTACGATTTCAATTTGACATCGATTCTTCATGTCGACGAGGTTTTACGCAGTCAGAATCCGATACCGCGCGGATTCGTTGTGTTGGAAGTGCCCAGTTACGACGGAGCGCAGTACTACCAAATTGCCAGAAACATCCCGAAGATTTTCACCCTCTCTCGCTGGGACGAACTGCGGGAGAAATCACCGGGGTCGTATGCGTACCAACGCTTCCTGCTGCCATTTTCAGCATTTATTCTCGCACTCGGGAGAGAATCAATGCTGCCGTACGCATTTCTGTTCATCAACGTTCTGGCACTCCTCCTGACCGCAGGTGAGCTGCTCTACCGCAGAAAACATCCGATTTATGTACTGGCACTGTGTCTCTCCCCCGCCGCAATGATAGCAATGCACTTCACGCTGGCAGAACCGATCACGATTCTCCTCATAACGACATTTCTCCTGCGGTACACAGAAAACAAAAAAATCGGATGGTTCGATATCTTACTTCTCTCGTTCCTCATTCTCGCGCGCGAGGTGAACATCCTCTTCATTGCATACCTTATCGGATTCTCACTGCTCAAAAAGAACTGGCGGGATGCGCTGTCGCTGCTAATTCCGGCTGCCGTCTTCATCAGCTGGCACACGGTCATCTATCAGATCTTCGGGGATATTCCGTTTCTCATCAGTGCCGCAGCAAAAGTTTTCCCGGCGTCGGAACCAGCAAAACTGCTCCTGGGTGTCTACGGCTTCGACCGCTTCACGCTCTCGGCAATCGCATTGTTTCTAGGCTTCGTGCTGCCAGGCATCGTATGGACTAGCCGCGAGATAATCACAACCAAGAAACTTGATATTCTCTCACTCGGAGCACTCACATTTTTTGGAGTCATGCTCCTGATGCCACACTACATCTGGGGATCCATCACCTCGATTGGCCGTGTGATCACGCCGGTCTATCCGCTCTATGTACTCGCGATAGCAAATAGCGATACCCGCCTGACCCGTGGCCTCGCCGCTCTCATCATACTTATCGGCCTCGGTGCCGCGGTCGGGCTCGCGCTCTCAGTCCACCCGTACTCGGTGACGCTGTAAACAAAATCCCCCCCACCCAAGGAGCACCCCGTTCGGGATCACATGATTCCTTGGTGGAGAAAGTTTTTTTTAGCACACAATCAGATGACCTACATTGCTGCGTATTGGAACGCTCTTCCTCAGCCCGCAGCAGGGACGTCGCGTCCCTGTTTCCGTCACCAAAGCTTTAAAGGATCAACTACCGACGGAAAATGGAGTAATGTCCATGGCCAATTGGTGATTTAATTGTGATGTGGAAAAGGCCGAATTGCTGACGATGAATTTGTGGCATGCGGTTGCCATTCTATCATCACAGGGACGCGACGTCCCTGCTGCGGAAATAACATTGCGACGTCTCGGCTGCGCCACGGGCAGTCACGACCCCCGTGGCTGCGGGGAAATTTAACTTTCTCCACCAAAGGAAAGATGTGATCTCCCGTTCGCGGGTGCGATCGAATAGCTTTCCAGATATACTTCGGACAATCATTTCTCTGTCCATGCCTACACTCAGCATCCTCGTACCGATTTACAACGAAGAGCGCACCTTGAAACGGGTGATGGATGCGCTGGTCTCGGCTCTCCCCGACAGTCAGATCGTGTATATTGACGACGGCTCGCAGGACGAGTCACTCAGGGTCCTCAAAGCAACTGCCAGATCGCAGGACATCGTGCTCACCAAAGAAAACGGCGGCAAGGGTTCAGCGATCCGACTAGGGATCAGGGAAGCGCTAGGTGAGTACATCGTGATCCAGGATGCCGACCTGGAGTACGATCCGACCGAAATCAAGATTCTACTTGCGTCAGCTCAGAAAACCCCCGGCATCATCGTCTTCGGTTCTCGGTTCCTGCAGCCGAATCCGAACATCTATCTGACATACTTGCTGGGAAACAAAACGCTGACAATGATCCTAAATCTCCTTTTTGGAGGACAACTGACCGACTCGTATACCTGCTACAAGTTGTTCCCGACCGACGTTCTGCGCTCTCTGCCGCTGCAGGCGAACGGTTTTGAGCTTGAGGCTGAGCTTGCCGCGCTACCCCTGAAGTTGAAGCACCGGATCATCGAAGAACCGATCTCGTATCATCCCCGCACGTTCAGCGAAGGCAAGAAGATCAACTGGAGGGATGCGGTTCGCGGCATCGTGACAATGCTCAGGATCCGGTTCCGAAAAGTGTCGCCGTCCCGAAGCGGCAATTGAAAATTTGGTAATGTCCGGCCAAAACTGACGCTGTACAGAATGGCTTCATGATATTTGGCAGTGATGTATCAGTGACAACGACCGTGACACCAAAACGCCGAAGTAGTGGTAGTGGATCGATTCTGCCCGCATCGACGAACTCCCGAACACTCTGATCCGCAATAAAATCAGACAGTTTTTTGTCGCAAGCAATTTTAGTGAGATGTAATCTGCAAAGCATTTTGGTCCGACCGTAGATATTCCCTGCAAAAATTCCAAAGACAAGAGGATCACCTTCCACTGTTTGTTCGTGAGGCAACGGAAAGAAAAAACGTTGCAATAAATATCTCTCCGCAAGTTCACGATCTGAAACGTACTCGAAATGTGCATACTGGGTGAAGAGTGCGTAGTGCGGCGTGAGAACCGGAACGAGGTTACTGACCTCGATTGGAGCAAAGACAACCTCGGTTTTTGGGCGCCCAGAAAGCTCCTGCATGACAACCGGAAGATCCGAACTTAGAAACTTCTCAGACCGCAGAGAGTTTTTTGGAATAGTGATCGTCACCATGATCCAAAGCATATGGCCACTAGTAAGCACCAAAACCAACACGCTGAGTATGTGTACCCACCGACGAGGAAGCATCCAAGCAGCAACCCAAGCAGCCGTAAGCCACAGAACAAATGTAAGCGGATAACGGTAATAGAGCCCAAAAACAGCATCCCTCCCATGAAAAAGTGACTGGTTAAGAACGATCAGACCAGCGCCGAGCAGAACCGGAATGAGACGTGATACAGAATCGGACGCCCGTTTGCTCCGAATCAACCAGACGGAGAATCCTAAAAACACAAACAGAAGAATTTGTGTGAGTGGCGCCGTCGGTAGATGACTCAAAATCAATCCGCGACGGCGATACGTCTCAGCCAATATTTCCGCATCGGCACCCCGTTGTAGCCCAAAGTGCAAAATGCCTGCGGCAGCAACGTAGATGACAAGGGGCCAGCGTTGCAGAAAAACTTCCTTGAGGCTTCGGGAATGCATCCAGTGCAAAAGCGCATCGATTCCTTCGATTGTCAGAATATATGCTGCATAGATCGGCTGAATCAGGAGCAAGAGAAAAAGACACACGCCCCGCGGATACATTTTTCTGCCGTCTGGATCAGAGACGAATGCAAGCAGTGAAAGTAAGAAAAACGTCATCGTCACCTGCGGACTCATCGATCGCTGCCAGCCGCTTCCCCACCACAACATGAACGAAAGGGCAAGCAATGCCGAAAGAACATCAGTCCCAAGGAATCTGCGGAGCAGAAGAAAGACAAAGCAACAGATAAGCATCGGGTACAGTACGTCACCCAACAGAATAATCGTTGCAAGATCGAGCGTCGTGAAACGAGCGAGAAGACCCTGCGGCAATAATGCGTATCCGGCAACCGCAGGCCCCTGGCGCCATTCGTAGAGTGAAGCGTTTCCAAAATTCAGATTCCCATCACGGACATCCTTTATGAGCGCAAAGTAGTAAACCTCGTCAGCTGAACCGATTTCGGCACCCAGATTTGTAACCGTAAGCTGGTTACCGATCCAAGCCCGCAGATTGGCTGCATTGATGACCAGTGTGAATGCGAGGCCGATCAGAAGGCCGATAATGACGGGGTAATAATTTTTCATCAGCGACAGTATGCCGTGAGCTAGACCGTTGCACACGCTTAGACTTCACCGCTAGGCTGAGTGCGTGAATTTCCCCTTCGTCCATCCGCAGAAACACACGCCCGTCATCCGTGAAACCGGTGGCTATCGCTGCCCGGAGACAAATGAATTTTTCGCGGATCAGGAAGGGGTGCCGTCATTCGTGCCGAGAGAACTGGCTATCCATATGGATTCCGAGCGCAGCGGACTTCTAAATTGGGTTAAAACTCTGCTGCGGAAATGGCCGGGGTTGTATTTGTTTTTGATCTTCCTCATCAGTCCGGTTTGCTTCAGCGGTCTTTCGGCTAAACGCTTTCTGAAGCGTTATCCGAAGGGTTCCCTTCTACTAAACATCGGTTCCGGCGTCCACAAGCCGCATCTGGATATCGTGAACATCGATATCCTTTATTACAAAGGCGTGGACCTCGTAGCCAATGCCGAAACGCTACCGTTTCCAACCGGTTCCATCGATGCGATTGTTTGCGAAAGTTTACTGGAGCACGTACCGCGTCCGCAGAAAATCGTCGACGAAATGTACCGCGTCCTGAAACCGGGTGGCGGCATATACATCGTCATCCCGTTCGTGTACCCATTCCATGCCTCCCCCAACGACTTCCAGCGCTGGTCCGTCACCGGGCTCAGAGAACTGATCAAAGCCGGAATAGTCGAGAAAATCGGCACCCGTGCCGGACCGACCTCGGCTCTAGTGGGACAGCTTGGTACCTGGTTTGCCATCGCGTTCTCGTTTGGGTACGAGCCGCTGTACAATCTGCTCTCGCTCCTGAGTCTGCTGCTGTTCTTCCCGTTTAAATTTCTTGATCTTCTACTCGGTTGGTATCCGACATCTATTCATGGAGCGGGTCAGTTTTATTCGGTGTCGGTCAAGAAGTAGTCTTTAAAGCATTTTCTGCTAGGCTTTGTGCTATGCATCAGGCTGGCCCACACCGTGTATCCGTGGTGATTCCCGTCTATCAGGGCGAGAAAACGCTGACCGCTCTACTTAGCGAGATTGTCCCATTCACGCAAGCAACCGTATCGAAAGCCGGGCATCATTTTATGATAACCGAGATTGTCCTAGTCCACGACTGCGGCCCCGATTATTCCGGGAAAACGATTCAGGTGCTCGCCGACACGTATCCGTTTGTAAAACCGGTATGGCTGACACGCAATTACGGCCAGCATCCGGCTACCATCGCCGGAATGGCAAGTTCCACCGGAGACTGGGTGGTTACGATGGACGAGGATGGCCAGCAGAATCCCGCCACTATCGGACTCCTGCTGGATACTGCAATACAGGAAGGTGCGCAACTCGTGTACGCCCAACCGGTCAATCCACCACCCCACGGCTGGGTCCGCAACACGTTAAGCGTAGCTGCCAAACGGATAGCCACGTTGCTCCTCGGCAATGCCAAGATCGGATACTTCAATAGTTTTCGGATCATCGACGGTGAAATTGCCCGCAGTCTGGCGGCCTACTGCGGTAGTGGCGTGTTTTTGGATATCGCGCTGTTCTGGATCACTTCACGCGTCAGTCGTTGTCCGGTAAAGCTCCGGGGGGAAATGGATCGTCCGTCGGGCTACTCGTTCATCCGTCTGCTCCAACATTTCTGGCAACTGATGCTGACCTCTGGAACACGGCCCCTTAGGCTCATCACCTTGATGGGTTTCGATTCGCTCATACTCGCAATTTTAATCACGATCTATGCACTCTACGTGAAGTTTTGGCTCGTTGTTCCGGTACAGGGCTGGGCGTCGATCGTCATTGTTGTCGCATTCTTCTCAGGCTGCATTCTCATGTCTCTCGGTGTCATCGCAGAATATATGGCCGTTACAATGTCGATTGTTATGGGTAAGCCACTCTATGTAGTAGCCAGTCGTCCCGCTCGTTCACGTACCACGAAATGAAGACAACGGTCTGGATCGTCGGGCGTGGTCTGCTCGGCTTGGGGATTGAGTCGCGCCTGCGGACCACCGAACCGGAAACTGAAATCTTCACCCCGCCGGCATTCTCGTGGAACGATCCCGTTAAACTTAACCTGGAGTTTATTACCGTTGTCCGCTCCTTCGGCGAACTCGTACGCAAGAACGCAGACCAGTACCGCATATTTTGGACGGCAGGACACTGCGTCATGAGTAGCTTCGAGGAAGATATGCGACTAGAAACGGAAAATTTTGGATCGTTTCTCCATGCACTGAACGTTGACGGGAATCTCACTCGCGCCACTGGAATATTCTCCTTTTCAAGTTCAGCTGGCGGTGTGTATGCGGATTCGACGGAAGACACCATCACCGATACAAGTGCCACCTGTCCCAC
>CAZLUK010000041.1:0-1923 GCA_964562735.1 uncultured Candidatus Peribacteria bacterium | reverse complement strand
GAGATCTGCGGTTCTTGAGGCAGTTCTCATGAAACAGTAAAAGCCCCGGGGCCTACTGCCATGAGCGAGTGGAATCATCCCAAACTTGAGCGTTGGGCACGTATGCGACTCCCTTATTCAGAGGCTGATCCTTTTTGGGCAAATCAACAGGCGACGATCCATTCGGCATGAAGATTGTGCTCTGCACGGGCGTATTTGAAACATCCGTTCCAAAAATGAGGGCTGTTTGTTCCGCGGTAGCATTTGCCAAACTGATGGGCAGAAGCCGGACGGGCTTTTCGAATTGTGCGTGGAATTCCTCTGCGTCTAAATCAACCACAGTTTCCGGTTCAAGAGCTGGATCGAAAAGCCTATTCAGATCTGCATTTGGAGGGGCTGCGGAGGGGGTGCTGGTGGTCATAGAAAAATAATGAAGATGGTTACTGTATTATGGAATAATAAATGTTTATTGTCAATATCAAAAGGAGCCCTTCAATAGGCCAAAATAGGCACTTGTGGCAGCCGTGTGACCCCCTTCCCTATCTACCCCACTTTTCCGGGTCTGCGGCAAATGCCGCCACCAGCTTCACCTCTTCCTGCGTGATTCTGCCTTCGCTCAAAGCAACTGTGAGAAGCGTCGTAATGGAACTCAGAGGATGCAGCTGTACGCCGCTCTGCTGGGCCGCTTCCGTCGCAGTGAGAAATTCATATGTAAAGATGGACACGATGTCGCTCACCGTCGCCTGACCTTCTTCTCGAAGAGCCTGTACGGTGGAGATGGAACTGCCCCCCGTACTGATCAGATCTTCGACCACCACCACGTGCTTCTCGGGCTTCAAATCCCCTTCGATCCTCTTCTTCGCGCCGTGCTCCTTCGCTTTTGCACGCACGTAGACGAACGGGAGCTTCATGCGGTCTGCAACCAGCGCCGCCCACCCGATGGCTGCCGTGGCCGTTCCTGCGATCACATCCGGCGGAACATGGAGGGCTTTCACACGCGAGACAAGTGCTTGGACGACGAAATCACGCGCCTCGGGGTGGCTGTAGATCATCCGGTTATCGCAGTAGATAGGCGACTTGATGCCGCTGGTCCAGGTGAATGGCTGCTTGAGGCTCAGGCGGACTGCTCCGATGCTGAGTAGGAACTCGGCGATGCGGTTGGAGTGAGGCATGACCGGAGTATAGGACATCGTGCATACTATGAACATATGACTGATGAATTGGAGCAGCGGCTCAAAGAACTTGTTGCGGTGTTTTTGATTGAGAATGCCAAGGTGAACCTCTCGGCGTTTCGGACGGAAGAGAAGTGCTGGGTGGGGAATGTGTTGGATTCACTGGCCGCACTGGAACTGAAAGAACTTTTAACTGACAACTCTCAACTATCAATAGTGGATATCGGAACGGGCGGCGGCTTCCCCCTGCTCCCGCTCGCAATGGCGCTGCCTGAAGTCCAATTCACCGGTCTTGATGCAACGCAGAAGAAAATTGATGCGGTCGGACGGATCGTGAACGCTCTTGAACTTAAAAATGTACATCTGATCTGTGGTCGGACCGAGATTCTGAGCAATGACCCGAAGTACCGCGAGCAATTTGATATCGTGACGGCACGGGCTGTGGCTGAGATCAATGTGCTACTGGAGTATGCAGCACTGTTTGCAAAAGTCGGCGGCAGGATCATTCTGTGGAAGAGCATGGATATTGATCAAGAGCTGAAAGAATCCCTGAATGCGCAACGTGAGCTCAGTTGCACACTGGTGGATCAACACGTCTATGAACTGCCCGATGGCTTCGGAAAGCGTCAATTGTTGATTTTCGAGAAAACCAAACCACTCGATAAAAAATATCCGAGAGGTGTGGGAGTGGCGAAGAAGAAGCCGCTTTAGGAGTTAGGGATTAGAGATTACGGTTAGAGATTAGAATAGTAGAAGACCCTATTATTCTAAT
>CAZLUK010000040.1:0-2010 GCA_964562735.1 uncultured Candidatus Peribacteria bacterium | reverse complement strand
GTCCTGGAATTCGTCGACGAGGACGTACATGAACCGCTCCTGGAGGTTTGCGAGCAGCCAGTCCTCTTCTTCCAGCGCACGAATCACATGCAAGATCATGTCATCGTAGTCGTAGCGTCCCGTCCGCTCCATCATCGACTGGTACTCGCCAAAGAGCGTGACGAAATCATGGAATTTCTCCGCGGAGAGAAGATTTTTTTCATGCACTTTCGTTCCGGGTTTCGATTTTTCGGCCATCTGCGCGTCATAGAGCGTGGCAGCCCTCTCCAAATCACTCAGCGTCTTGCCTTCTTTTTTGACCTGGCTTATACGAGAGAGAATATCGGTTGTTCTTCCATAGGGATATTTCGGGTTTATAAGCTTCATTTGCGATGAATACCGATCAATAATTGTATTCATTTCCCGGATCTTCTCAAGGTCCGAAATCTGTTCCCGTGCCGACCATTCATCGAACACGATCGCGTTTTCCTCAATGATCGACTGCGCAAACGCATGAATCGTCGAGACTTTCACGCGGTAGGCGTCGGCCCCGATCAGCGAGCGCAATCGTTCACGCATTGCTGTGGCTCCGCTGATCGAGAAGGTCAAACAGAGAATATTGCCCGGCCGCATCTGGGTCTTTTTGAGAATAGTGGCCACCCGCATCGAAAGAACCTGCGTCTTGCCGGTTCCGGGGCCTGCAACGACCATCACGGGGCCTTCGATGCTATCCACAGCCTGTTTCTGCTGAGCATTCAATTTTGAATATTCGCTCTCAAAAATGCGCATCGGCATTCCAATAGATTTTGCCGAATCTCGAATGGCAGACCTCACAGAGTTATCGTAACACAAAGACCTTGCTTGATAGACAAAAAAGATTAGTATGTTTTTACTATGATCAACGAAAAAGAAACCCCAGTAGTTAAACCAGATGATCTGAAAACTATCTTGGAACATATCACTGACGTGACAGGGAACAAGACAGTTAGCGTCAATATGATAGGACAATCGCGAATCGAACCAAAAAGTATCGATTATTCTTCAGCTGACATACTAGGTGCAATCGCAAAGGCGACTAGCAACACGATTGAGGTAACTTTAGAGATTGGACAGTTATTGCAAAATCCAGATTTTCTCTCCCAGCCATGGAAAGACGTTCTCGCAAATTGTGAGACCACAATTTCAGAAATCGAGAAGGTAATTCAAAGTATACTCAGTGGAATTTTTCAGCAAGATATGAATCGACCACTTGCTGAATATCTTCAAGGAAGTCGAGTCATACCCAGCAACCAAAAAGGTATTGTGGCTCAAGCGATAGACCTCTGGCAGAGGACATTGTCTACGCGCCTGAGTATGCAAGCGGAAGTGTATGCATCTCGCCTCTACGATTTGTTAGCAAAGGAAGCAGAGGGCTTCAGAGTGCCACATCTAACAACTCCGAAGATATTTGATGACATCCTGGATGCACTGAAAATACTCGAAACACAAGTGCATGATATGAATTAGGCTTATCGGAACTCTTTCGCACAGTGGTCACATTTCTCGATTGCCTCGCCATCCTTGGTGATCTCCACGAGATGTCCCATTTGACACTGTGGGCAGGTAACGGCGAACGCTGTGGGAACAGGTGAGAAGCCGATGCGCTTGGGATTGCCGCCGTGCTCACGGATAGTAAGTGACCGGGGATGGTCGCGCATCTTCTGCAGGACTTTGGCTTCGATCTGGCGGATGCGCTCGCGCGTGACGCCGAACTCCTTGCCGACTTCCTCCAGCGTGTGGCCGATACCGTCTTTGAGCCCGAACCGCATCTCGATGATCTTGCGCTCGCGTGGCGTGAGGAATTCAAGCATTGCATGAACGTTTTCCTTCCGGAGCTGGCGGTTCGTGGCTTCAAACGGGTTGATCGCCTCTTCGTCTTCGATGAAATCGCCGAGCTTGCTGTCTTCTTCGGAACCAACCGGCGACTCGAGCGAGATGATATCCTGCGAGATCTTCTGGATGTGGGCCACCTTCTTGATGTCCATTTCCATT
>CAZLUK010000039.1:0-7831 GCA_964562735.1 uncultured Candidatus Peribacteria bacterium | reverse complement strand
CCTCGGGACGCGGCGTCCCGTCTGCGGGGAAAAAACGGTCTTCATTTTATCCCGCACTAATGCTCTTGTCTCATTTTCGTTGCGTAGCACGAGGCTTCCAGCCCGTGTGCATTTAACACGGCCACGATGGCCGTGCTACTGTCTCTTTCGCAGGGTCAGTGCCCATTTACCCGTGCTGACATTGTTTTTTTGGCTTGTTTGTGGTAAAATAATGAGATTTATGTCAGTCAATTTCTGCCGTCGGCTAGTCCTAGGTGCCATGCTAGCTTTGGCTCTCAGTCTGGCTCTTACTACAGTCCTGCCCGTGACGTCGGTTCTGGCTGCCTGTCCAGTGAATCAACAACCTTGTCCATCCGCCCCTGGCGGTTGCATCAGTGAGCGCAATCTTTGCATCCTGGAACCGATTCCTGGAGGTGTAACGGACATAGCCCCCGGTGGTCCGCCGCTGGGGGCTTTTTTCACATACATGAACTCGGGACTGTGGCAATGGGCATTCATGTCGGGAGTCGCGATCGCGGTACTAAACTGCGTTGTCGGAGGGCTTCAGATTGTCATGAGCAATGGTGACAGCGGCAAGGTGGATGCCGGAAAAAATCGATTCATCTCGTCTACAATCGGTCTTATCATGCTGCTGCTGTCCGGAGTCATCCTGGAATTTATCAACCCTATCGGTTTCAACGCAGTATGAAGAAATATTTCGCTGTTTTTTCGGCCGCAATCATTCTGACACTCGTCCCGCACGTCGCGCATGCGGAGCTCTGGATATTTTGCGGGGGATTGCCGGGTTGTCCCTCTGGATTCACCGAGCATTTTTCGAGCGTACTAATACTGCTGCTCACGAGACTCCCGAACTACGTCTATATTTTGGGCGTGCTGTTTATTATGATCGGCGGCGTGTACATGGCCATCAGCGCCGGAGATACCGAAAAGGTCACTAAAGGCAAGAATACGATCATTTGGGCCATAATTGGTATTTTTGTCATGCAGTTTGCTGAGACGGCGGTGAACTTCGTCATAATTCCGGAGGTCAATACCAGAACTATTGGGGCGGATCTTGTGACATCGCTCGTCGGCACGGTCATCAATGACATTCTCATTCTGATTTACGTCATCCTGCTCATCGTTGCCGTCTTCAGCGGGATGCGGATGGTGCTGGCGTTCGGCAAGGACGAGGAATTCAATAAAGGCAAAGACGGACTTTTCTGGGCGGCTGTCGGAGCGATCATCATCAATCTTGCACAAGCCATCGCCAATGCATTCTGTCTGACCAACCCCGCTGTATGTTTTATCGCTTGATTGCGGCCGTCATCGGCTTCTTATTGCCTTCCGCTACGTACGCTGCAGAGGGCTATCGCATCACGAATATTTGGAACTGTCATGGATTTCTCTTTTGCGGATCCCCAGACAATGCGGTGGCAGTCATCACCGGTACGATCGTGAGCGGGGTCACTGCGTTCATCAGTGCGCTCGCCATCGTAGTCTTCTTTTACGGCGCGATCCGCATGGTCGTCTCGCAGGGCCAGGAAGGCAAAGAGGCTGGCAAGAAAGCGCTTATCTGGGCGTCATTCGGTCTGGCGGCCGCACTGCTCACCGGAGCTGTCGTCGAGTTTGTGAGCGGATACATCTACTTCTTGGCTTCGTGAAGCATAGATTTGCACTGCGGTACG
Source organism: uncultured Candidatus Peribacteria bacterium (assembly GCA_964562735.1). Taxonomy (GTDB): domain Bacteria; phylum Patescibacteriota; class Gracilibacteria; order Peribacterales; family Peribacteraceae; genus JAGORY01. The sequence goes on along the minus strand of CAZLUK010000039.1, from coordinate 6,164 downwards.
TCTTTTCCCGGTGAATCTGCTACGCTTTGTGCAAGCATGACTCGTCACTTTGTTACAACGGCTATCGATTACCCGAATGCAGCTCCACATATGGGGCATGTGCTCGAAAAAGTATTAGCGGACATCGTTGCCCGCTGGCTTCGTTTGCAAGGCGACGAGGTGCGTTTTCAAATCGGTACTGATGAACACGGCCTCAAGATTCAGCAGACTGCCGACCGTGAGAAAATGACGCCGCGGCAACTGGTCGACCGTAACGTGCCGATGTTTCAGGATCTGTACGCAAAGCTGGGAATTTCTGCCGATCTTTTCATCAGGACTGCTGACCAGAATATGCATTGGCCGACCGTGCGTGAACTCTGGAAGAAGCTGCAGGCGGCCGGGGTGCTGGAAAAGCGTATGTATACGGGCTTCTACTGTGCCGGCTGCGAGCGGTTTCTTACCAAGAAAGATCTGGTGGATGGCAGGTGTGATATTCACAAAGTTAAGCCACAGGAAGTGCAAGAGGAGAATTGGTTTTTCACACTCTCAAAAGACACTTCGTGGCTCAAAAAACTTTTGCAAAAAGACTACAAGATCATTCCGTCGTTTCGGGAACATGAGACAATGGCGCTACTAGAGAGTGGCCTCGAAGATGTGTCATTCTCGCGTCCGAAAACGAGTCTGAGCTGGGGCATTCCGGTGCCGGGTGACGAAGAGCAGACGATGTACGTGTGGTGCGATGCACTTACGAACTATATTTCTGGCCTTGGTTATTTTACGAATCATGAAGAGAAAAAATGGTGGGAAGATGCGATAGTTACTCATGTTATCGGTAAAGATATTGCTCGATTTCACGCTTTGATTTGGCCTGCAATGTTGAAATATGCACATGTAAAAATTCCAAATCAGTTATTAATTCACGGTTTCCTGACGAGCGAAGGCCAGAAGATGAGCAAATCGCTTGGCAATGTTGTTAAGCCCGATGATGTTTTGGCTCACTTCAGCGGCAATCCCGACCCGCTGCGTTTTTATCTGAGCCATGAAATTCCGGTGGGTAACGATGGCGATTTCAGCTGGAAGAGGATCGACGAGGTGTACATCGGGGTGTTAAGTAATAAGATCGGGAACCTTCTGAACAGAGCGCTTGTGTTGCTGAACAAAGATGGCGGTGAATTTGTGATTCCGGAGGATGTTGAAATGTCCGCATATGTTTCGGATTACTGGAATAAATACTCCCAAGAGATGAAGAGTTTTGACTTCTCGAATGCTGTCGGTGATGTCGTGGCATTTGCGACTGCTGGAAATATTGAAATGGAAAAGAAGAAGCCTTGGACACTGACCGGGAAAGAAAAGCTGGATATCCTAGGAAATATCGTCGAAATGCTCCGTCACATCTCGCTCATGCTGCTACCTTTCATTCCGGAGACCGCGCAAAAGATCAGCAAGCAACTCAACGTGCCGTACGCTGATCAAATGCTTGAGAAAGATTTCATCATCACGAATGTGATGAAGCAGTGGGGAGCGGAAAAGAGCTGGAAAGCAGTAGGGGAGCCGAGCATTCTATTTCCGCCACTACCGAAATAGCGGTGGAGTGTCGGTTGTGGTAATATGATACTGCTCTCAGAAGCGAGATCCCGGAACTAAGCTGGAGTGGCGCTGGTGAGGGGAGGAGCGACGAGAGTTATTACTTCTTTTCTTTCATTTGTATGTTTGATCCAATGGCTGACCTTGCGAGTCCGGCCGGAAATGATGACCCACTTGCTCCCACGTCCAATTTCGGTGCGCCCCCGCCCCCGCCTCGTAATCATGGATCAGGTGTCGGCAGTCGTTATGGTGAGGAGTTGCATTCCATCACTATCCGCGCTCGTCAGCGGACTTTCTACATTGACTTGAAGCAGTCCGGAAGCGGCAAGTTCTTCAAGGTCTCCGAGAAGTCCCGCGGCGGACAGAAGTCCACGATCATCTTCGACGTCGAGGATCTCCCGGCTATGATCGCGGCTCTGCAGGAGATGCAGACGAAAATATAGTCAGAGTCTTTTGTTGCCACGCATAAAATCGGCGCCACTCATCGGTTTGCCGCTTGCAGGTTGGATGCGAAGGACGAATAACATCGTTTCTTGTGCGCATGGTATCGTCAGTGCTTCAGGGGAATTTTCGATGGCAGTCTCCAGGATTTTGTTGCCATGAAGCGATACTCCGGGCCATGGTGTCAGTGCGCGCACCATGCGATCGATCGTCGCTGCCGTCATCATTTTCGGATTAACGATGCCGTCGGTCTTGGCGATTTTTCTGCAGAATGTCGCCTGCGATGCATCTTGCTCTACTTCTTTGAGTGATGCCTTCAGTGTTTTTATCAGAAGCTCCGCTCCCAGGACCGCTAGTCGGTCGTGCAGTGTCGTGAATGTTTCGCGCGCGCCCAGCAGTACCGAAGCCTGAGACAGAATCGGGCCTGCATCAAGTTGCTGCACCATTCGTTGCATCGTCACACCCGATTTTGAAAGATTTTGCAGAATGGCGTGTTGTAGTGGAGATGCGCCCCGAAGCAGCGGCAGCAGTGATGCATGAACGTTCACGGCTGCTTTCAGAGGCCACGCAAGTACATCGGCTGAAAGGATTTGCCCGTAGGAGACTACCACCAGAAAATCCGGTTTGGGTAGAGCCGCAAAATTTTGCGTCTCTACAAATTCAACATTCATTTTTTCCGGCTGTAGAATTGCCAGGCCGAGCTTGAGCGCGGCAACTTTCATGGGAGGAGGAGTCAGAGTCTGGTTTCTGCCGGTCGGCTTATCGGGTTGCGTGATGACGAGCAGTACTTGAAACGCCGGATCAGAGACCAAGGCTTTAAGGGAAGGGACGGCGAACGCTGATGTGCCGAGGAAGACGATGGATTGAGGCATCGGGAAGTATGGTAGGGGAGGGGCGGAAGATTGGGTAGGTTTGGTAGGTACGGGAAGTAGGGAAAGTAGGGAAAGTAGGGTATTATTTTTTTATGAGTCATCGAAATGCTCAAATCTCCGGCATCGTCAGAACTATCGTCGCGAAATTCACGTTGGACATTCCGCCGGAGACTGCGACTGGCGTGAGCATCACCGAAGTGAAATTGAGTTCCGACCTACAGTATGCCGATGTCTATGTGAGTGCCATCACTGGAGTTTTAGAGGCTATCGAACATTTGCAGACGAAGAAGGGTGCCATTCGTAATGTTATCGCGATCGATGTAAACGCGCACTCGGTCCCGACAATGCGTTTCCGGGCCGACAATCGCGGGGAGCAGGCGGATAAATTGGATAAGCTCATCGAGTCACTGTAAAAAAATTCAAAGCATCTAAAGCAACTAAGCAATCCAGCGATTTTGGTTATCTTGGTTTCACTATTTAGTATCGCGTCACAAACATTCGTCAGTTGGAAGTCCATCCACCTTGAGAGCGTCCCCGGCGTGTCTATACTCCATCCCTTATGATTGAACGAGATCTTCTCGACCGGACACTTAAGATCTTTAAACAGGCCAAGCGTCTCCGGTGCGTCTGCCACCGAAATCCGGACGGAGATGCGATTGGTTCTATCACTGCCATGGCGCAGTTGCTGGAAACAAATATTCCGGATGTCCCAGTCGGACTCTACTGTAGCGATCCGGCACCCCCAACATTTGGATTTCTGTCATTCGTACATCGCATCAAGCAGGATCTAAGGCCGGAAGAAGGCGATGTCTTCGTCTTTCTCGATTCCGCCGAGCCCAAGCTTACGGAATATCATGAAACGCTCCCGCAGATTTTTTCCGGAGTATTGCCATCGGTTTGTTTTGACCATCATCCGACGAACACGCGCTACGCAACGGTGAATATCGTCGTTCCGGAGGCATCGTCGACGTGTGAAATTCTTGTCGATTTTGCGGTCAGTGCAGGTTGGGAATTGACGCCGGACATCGCGACATCGCTGCTCACCGGCGTGTACACCGATACTGGCGGACTATTGCACAGCAACACGACGCCGCACGTCTATCGTACCGTTGCGCGTCTCCTCAAGTCCGGTGCTCGTCAGCAAACTATTGTTCAGCAGGTCTTCCGTTCGGCCAAGATTTCTACTCTCAGACTCTGGGGACGGGTGCTTGAGAAAATTTCCATCACGCCTGAAGGTGGTGCCATCTCAGCGCTTACAGAAGGCGATTTTCGTTCGACGGGTGCAGAATATTCGGAGCTCACCGGTGCTATCGACTACGTAAACGCGGTGCCCGGCATGAAGTTTTCGCTCGTACTTTCCGAGCGCGCGGGCCAAGTGAAGGGTTCGCTTAGGACACTGCGCGATGACGTGGATGTGTCGAAAATGGCAGGAGCCTTCCAGGGAGGCGGCCACAAGAAAGCGGCTGGCTTTGCGGTCAGTGGGAAATTGGTTCCGGAGGTCAGGTGGAAGGTGGAGCAGAAATGAGTTTCTGACGGATTTCCCCGCGACTGCTCGAGTTTTGCTCGCCCGCCCAATTTTGATTTGACATATTCTATAGTCTATGTATAAATAGTATAATTCTTTATTTTTATGACAAAGACACCAGACGTAAGCAACGTAGATACTCATGAAGAGGCTATCTATGGCAGTGGCACAAGCATTGTATCGCCTGGATTTACGCCTGATACTGTGCACAGATCCGTTGTTGCAATGTTTTCAGATCCATCAGATTTGTTACAGACAGAAGGTGTAAGCGCAGAGAGTACTACAGAAGGACAAGTACAATCCAAAAGATTGTCTCCTGAAGAAAACGCAGAGCTTCTCAGAATACTGGAACAACGTTTTCAAACCCCCAATTCTTGTAGGCCTAAAGGAGACACATTTGCAAATGTAAAACAAATCTTTGAAGAAGATCCAGATCGTGCATACAAAGTTTATGTAGCAGAAGTGCATCTGGGGGCAGAAATGGATTATGTTGAATGTACGGACGGCAAGAGTCGTTTTACTGATCTAAGAACAGAAACGAACGTCGGGCAGAATGTCGCCTTTTTGCGCGGTATTGCTGCAGAGGAACGAGAAGAGGCTATACAGAGTTTGTGCAATCAGTACCCAAATATTCCAGCAGATGCATTTGACCGATTGCCGAACGACAACAGAGGTCCCAATAAATGGGAAGGCTTGCTTATTGAGAAGGTGCTACAACTGGAATCGATGCCAGAGGCAGACTATCGGGCATTGCAAGCAAAGCTTCCGAGAGAAAAGTGGCTTGATAAAGATGGCATCAGCTGGCTAGAGGCCTCAAAAGAGCAGCTTGCTAGCGGCGGCGCTCCGATCGGCGATCGTCGTGGGGGCGTCGTCTTCGTGCGCGGGGGCAGTGCCGACTTCCGCTCTGTCATCCGTGGCGTGCGTGTCCGGGTCTAAGGGTTCAGAAGCTTAGTCTTTGGTCTTTGCTCTTCTTTTCTTCTTTTTTCTTATCCTTAAGACCGCCAAAGGCGGTCTTCTGCTACGAAAATTTTTCGCTATCCTGTTCGCAGCGGTGAATAGTCACCCCGTTTGGTCGGGGCTACCGTACGGTGGTCTTTCACACAATGGCTCTGCATGAAAGAAGGAACCAGATGGACCATTACACACTCATGAACCCTTAGGTTTGAGCTGAGCGATTCTGTGACGAGAACAGTCATTCATCTACGACGTATGGTCGTGTCGTGAGGACAAAGGACTGCTCAAAGCAATTGAACGCGCACAGGATTTTTTGGCGAAGAATCACAATGGTTACTTTTGGCGAGGGGATGTCCGTAAGCTTTTCGATTCCGTTGATCACGCAACGCTCCTCCGTATCCTCGGCAGGAGGATCGATGAAGATGTTACGATGCGTCTGCTCAAGAAGGTGATTGATAGCTATGCCACAAATGTGAGTGCTGGGAGTGCAGAGAGAGAGAGAGAAGTACTATTGAATCTCCGCGCGGTATTGCTATCGGCAATGTGACGAGCCAAATATTCTCGAACATCTATCTCAACGAACTCGACAGGTATGTGAAGCACGCACTCCGCATCAAAAAATATTTGCGCTACGGCGATGACTTTGTCATCTTCACTGATAGTCGGAGCGCGGCGGTGGAGTGCCGGGAACTCGTGAAAAAATTTCTACAGTGTTACCTTTCACTCGATTTGCATGCCCGCAACGACGTGATTCATCCATGCAGAGAAGGCTTGAAGTTCCTCGGATGCATGCTGTATCCGACGCATCG
>CAZLUK010000038.1:0-14141 GCA_964562735.1 uncultured Candidatus Peribacteria bacterium | reverse complement strand
TTCGTCTGTGTACGAATACTTTTGCAATGGCCAGGCGCAATCGACGCCGTGTAGCAGTTCTTCAGCGAGCTCTATTGACAGATGTACTCTGACTCAATTCGGACTGGTGGGTGGCGGATCTCCATGCACTGACCTGATGTTCCGCGGGTCGTACATCGGATGCAGCGACGGTGCGGAGTTCTATGACTGGGCTCCCTCTGGATGTGAGACTGCCACTGTACTTCGAAGCCGGGCGGAGACTCTGTGCAGTCAACATCGTTGCTACTAAGGCTTCTTCGTATGCCACTCCGTAGCCTGTTCGTACGTGTAAGCGGCGTTCATGATCGTCTGCTCCCCCCATTGCGGTCCCATCATCTGGAGCCCGATCGGAAGCCCTGCTTTACTAAATCCACAGGGTACCGATAGACACGGGATGCCGGCCATTGCTTGGGCCAAGGTGAAGACGTCTTCTAAATACATTGAAACCGGATCGGCCGAATTCGCTCCGACCTTAAACGCGGGATGGGGAGACACGGGGGAAAGGATCACATCGATTGTCTTGAATGCGTCTTCAAAATCATTCTTCAGGAGCGTGCGCACTTTCTGCGCTTTCAGGTAGTACGCCTCGTAATATCCGGCCGAGAGTGCATACGTTCCAATCATGATGCGTCGCTTCACTTCGGCACCAAATCCTTCGCTTCTGACACGCTGATAATAATCCACTAAGTCTTTGGGCTTGGCGATAGAATGGCCGTACCGAATCCCGTCAAAGCGGGCCATGTTGGAGCTTACTTCACACGGACAAAGCACGTAGTACGTGGCGACGGCGTATTTTGTATGCGGCAATGATACGTCGACGATCTTTGCGCCGAGTTTTTGCAGCACCGCGGCCGCATCTCGCACTACGGACTCCACTTCAGGATGAATTCCGGTGATGAAGTATTCCTTGGGGAGCCCTATTCTAAGCCCTTTTACGTCTTTTTTCAGTGCTGTGCTATATGCCGGAACTGGTTTGTCTCCGGTCGTTCCGTCCATTACGTCTTTGCCGGCGATAGCTTCCAGGACAATCGCAAGATCCTCAATATTTTTACACATCGGTCCGATGGTATCGAGCGAGCCCGCCATTCTCATCACGCCGTAGCGGCTCGTGCGTCCATAGGTTGGGCGGATGCCGGTGATTCCGCAGAAACTCGCCGGTTGACGGATCGATCCTCCGGTATCGGTTCCAAGCGCGAAGATCGCTTCATCTGCGGCTACCGCAGCGGCCGATCCGCCGGAGCTTCCGCCCGCCACCCGGTTGGTATCCCACGGGTTTCTGGTGACGCCGTAACATGATGTCTCGGTGGAACCACCCATTGTGAATTCGTCGGTGTTCGTCTTGCCGATCGAGATTGCTCCCGCCGCCTTCAGTCTTTTCGTGGTCGTTGAATCGAATGGCGGAATATAGTCTTTAGAGCGCAGCATATTGGAGCATCCGGTAGTCGGCACACCTGCCTCGCAGTACACGTCTTTGGCGAGGTAGGGGATTCCGGCCAGTGGCGAATTGAACGATTTTTTTAGGTCAGCTTTTTTGGCGTCGTTCAGGGCTTGCTCAAAATTTCGGTACACGACTGCATTCAGTTTTTTGTCGATGGATTCGATCCGTTCGATGCACGAGCGCACCAGTTCCTCGGAAGAAATTTCTTTTTTCTTCAGTTTGTCGTGGGCTTGGGTGATGGTGAGGGCTGATAACATTACAAACGAATTGAAAATTGAAAATTGAAAATTGAAAATGTATGCATGTCCGCGGCCGAAGGTGTAAGGAGATAATTTCCCATTTTCAATTTATAATTTATCCGTGCGCATGCGGAACTTGTATCTGATGTTTTAGCAGGGGCAGTGGAGAACATGCGAGCAGGTCGTCCGGTGAGGCTTCACTGGGGATGATAACGTCATCTCGCAGAACGTTTTTAAGCCCGGTAACCTGCGCAGTTGGTTCGGTTGAGGTTGTGTCGACCTCGTTTAACATCTCGATGTAGCTTAAAATCGAGCTAAGTTCTTTTGTCATCTTGTCAATTTCTTCGGGCTTTAGAGTCAGGCGGGCCAGTTTGGCGATATGCAGGATCTGATCACGGGTTAGGGAGGTCATAACGATGTCGATTGCTCAGTGAGTAGTTTGTAGTGTGTAGTGAGTTCAGTTCCTATCACGCTACTCACTACAAACTACTCACTTCTTTGGTCAACGATAGCAACGAAAACTCTGTTATCCTTTCTCCATGCTCCTCCTCCGTCTCTCCGGCCGCAAAGTCTGCGAACGAGTCAAGCAGAAAGGTTACTTATGGAAAGGGAAACACTTCCAGGCGCGCATGCTCAGGGGGCTTCCGCGCACGCTGCCCGAGTCCGCGCCGGTCGGGTTATATATCGGCATCCTCACGTCCACTAAACTGCACAAATCTGCAGTAAAACGTAACCGCATGCGCCGCCGTTGCAAGGAAGCGTTGCGTGTTACTTTACTCGTTCCTCGTTCGCTCGTTTCTTCGAATCATTTGAACGCGCAAACGAGCCAACGCGCAAACGAGCGCTGCTCCTTCCAGTTGCTCCTCCTGCCTCGTTCCTCTAGCCTGTCTGCACCCTTCGGTGAGATTCTCGCCGATGCGGAACATTTAATCGCTTCGCTCTAAGCCTTGGCTGACAAGAAGTCCAAACTATCGACACTCGAATTTATCGTGACGTTCATCGCGCTGTTCTTTGTAACGCAGTACGCGCTCTCGTACTTCTTTCCGAAGGACGAGCACAAAGTTCCGACCGTCATCATGAGTATGCAGGCGGCCAAGATAGCCGCGGGCAACGATCCCATAATCCTGATAAAAAACCAGACCGACAAAGATATTACGCTCAGCCCCCGCTGCCCGCAGCCGCCGGTGGACATCGCATTTATCGAGGGTGCAGGCGATACCGAAAAGAAAACCGACCTCATGGCCAACCAGTCCGTGCTTCCGTGCACCGACGTTCTCGCCGTGCCGGCCGGCAAAACCGTCGAGGTTAATATGGCCAGTTGGAAATACGCGCTCTTTGAGCGCAGCGGAACGTATGAGGCGAGCCTTGGCCTTCCGGAGAAATTTGCGTCCGGAAATCCCGGTGACCGCGCATCCGTCCGCTTTACGATCACCGCGACCGGATTTTTCACGAAGCTCTTTCGGACATTCGTCACTAAGCCGCTCTTCAACGCGCTCATCTTTATCGCGTCCTGGGTTCCGGGCCACAATCTCGGCATTGCCATCATCCTGCTCACGATTCTCGTGAAGCTAATTCTATTGGTGCCCAACCAGCACGCGCTGGAGGGCCAGAAAAAACTTCAGCAAATGCAACCGCGCATGGAGGAGATCAAGAAGAAATTCCCGAACGATCCGACCCGCGTACAGGCGGAAACCATGCAGCTGTGGAAGGAAATGAAGATTAATCCGCTACAGTCGTGTCTGCCTACACTGCTTCAGCTTCCGATCCTCATCGGCCTCTTCTTCGTGATTAGTTCCGGCGTCTCTATCGAGACGAGCCGTCACATGCTCTACTCGTTCTACTTGCATTTGCCGCCGCAGTTCTTTGGTCACGCCTTCCTCGGGTTCGATCTCCTAAAGCCCAGCATCTTCATCATGCCGCCGCTCCTCGTAGTGCTCCAGTTCATTCAGATGAAGATGATGATAAAGAAGCCGAAAAAGAAACCGGACGAGATAATAGTGAAGCCGCAAGGCAAGAAATCTTGGATTCCCGAGCTCGATCAACAGACCATGCTGACGTACCTGATGCCGCTCATGATCGGATTCTTCGCGTTCCAGTTCCCGGTTGCGGTCTCCCTGTACTGGGCCGTCTCCACGCTCTTCGGTATCGCGCAGCAGTTTTATGTGATGAAGGAGAAGAAACCGCTGACGTACTAACTTGAGCGGATAGCGGGAAGCGAATAGCGGGTAGTTCGTCACTTACTACTTACTACTTACTACTTACTACTTACTTACTACTTCCTGCTTTTTCGTTGTATCATCCATCCATCCTTCCCCGCGCCCATGCTCTCCTTCTCCGACATCAAATCCCTTCTCGGTGACCAGACCGAAAATCTCCTCGAATTCTCCACTCCCAAAATCAATAAAGATCGCCTCCACCTTCCGTGCGGGAGTTTCGTAAAAGATATTTTCTCACAGTCGGACCGGAGCAAAGATGTGCAGCAGAACCTGCAGCAGATGCTGGACACTGGTAATCTCGCTGGCACCGGTTATCTTTCCATTCTTCCGGTTGATCAGGGCATTGAACACTCGGCGGGGGCGAGCTTTGCTAAAAACCCGGACTACTTTGATCCGGAAAACATCGTGAAGCTGGCTCTGGACGGCGGCTGCAACGCGGTCGCGTCTACATTTGGCGCACTTGGTATCATCGCGAAAAAATACGCCGATAAAATTCCGTTCATCGTGAAGCTCAACCACAACGAACTCATGACCTATCCGAACAAGTTTGACCAGATCATGTTCGGTACTCCTGCGGAAGCCAAAAACATGGGCGCACTCGGCGTGGGTGCCACCATTTACTTCGGCTCGCCCGAGTCCGGCCGCCAGATCGTGGAAGTCGCCAAAGCCTTCGAGGAAGCTCATAAGCTCGGCATGTTCACGGTGCTGTGGTGCTACCTAAGAAACAGTTCGTTCAAGATCGGCGACCTGGACTATCACCCGGCCGCCGATCTTACCGGTCAGGCCAACCATCTCGGGGTCACTATTCAGGCCGATATTATCAAGCAGAAACTGCCCACATTAAACGGGGGATTCAAGGCGCTCAATTCCGGTGGCAGCTCGTACGGTAAACTCGATGAGCGCATGTACAGCGAGCTCTGTTCGGATCATCCGATCGATCTGTGTCGTTACCAGGTGGCTAACGGTTACATGGGCCGCATCGGTCTCATAAATTCCGGTGGCGAGTCCGGCAAGAACGATCTCGCAGGTGCCGTGGCAACCGCAGTCATAAACAAGCGCGCCGGCGGTATGGGCCTAATCTCAGGCCGCAAAGCCTTTCAGAAATCAAAAAAAGACGGTATCGAGATTTTGAATGCGATACAGTCGGTGTATTTGTGTGAGGAGATTACGGTGGCATGATGAGTTTGTAGGTTGTAGTGAGTAGTGAGTAGAATCACGGAGTGTAAAATGCATTTTTCTTTCTACTCACTACAAACTACTCACTACTCACTTGCCTCTCCGTCTCTATAACTCCCTCACCAAATGCGAAGAGAATTTTACCCCGCGCCAGGCGGGCATCGTGACGATGTACACTTGCGGCCCCACCGTTTACGGCCGGCCACACATCGGCAATTATTCATCGTTCCTGATGGCTGATTTACTTCGCCGATGGTTGGAAGTCGGACACGGTTACAAGGTCACGCATGTAAAAAACATTACAGATGTGGGACATTTGGTGGCTGATGCAGATACGGGCGAAGATAAGGTTGAGAAGCAGGCACGCGAAGAATTTGGCAGTGTCACTCACGAAAGCGTTCTTGGCATTGCACGCAAATACGAGGCGCAGTACTTAGAAGACGAGAAAGCACTCAATATGATCGAACCCGAACACCGTCCGCGCGCGTCAGAGTATGTGCCGCAGATGATTGAAATGATAAAAATGCTTACGGGAAAAGGTCACGCTTACGAGACCGAAGACGGCGTGTATTTTTCCGTCGAGACGTTCACGGATTACGGAAAACTTTCCGGCAACACTCTCGAAAAACTGAATGCAGGGGCCAGAATTTCCGTAGATGAAGCCAAGCGTCATCCGGCTGATTTCGCGCTCTGGAAGAAGTGCGTCAGCAAGAACTCGGATCATGTACTGCGTTGGCCTTCGCCGTGGGGAACGGGTTTTCCTGGCTGGCACATCGAGTGTTCGGCGATGAGTTCTGCGCTGCTCGGAAAAGAAATCGATATCCATACCGGCGGTGAAGATAATATTTTCCCGCATCACGAATGTGAGATCGCTCAGAGTGAATGTAGCAGTGGTTCAAAACCGTTCGCTCGCATGTGGCTCCACAAAAGGAGGATCGACCTCGCTGGGGCTAAAATGTCAAAAAGCCTCGGCAATGTGTTAACTATTCCAGACCTAGTTTCCAAAGGCTATTCAGCGCTCGATCTTCGGTATTATCTGCTCTCGGTTCACTATCGTACCAATCTGAAGTTCTCTTTCGATGACCTCGCTCATTACAGAAAGTCACGTTTGAAAATTTTAGAGTGGATTCAAGATATCGATGTGGCTTCAGTTTCTGCAGTAGCAACATCGCATCAACAAGAGCCTGATTTTGCGATTGTTCATTCGATCAAACAGTTTAAAAAAGATATGGATAGTGACTTAAATGTTTCTGCTGCTCTCTCAGAAGTTTTTGGTCTCATGAATTATTATTATTCACAAAAAAGTAGTTTGGATGGCGTACGTTTTGTCACCCAGGATTTTCAAGCATTTGCGCAGTTTATTTCCATGGTTCGTAAAACCTTCGGTTGCTTTGAACCTGAGGCAGTAGGGGAGCTGCCGGTTGCGGTGCAGCAGCTGGTAGACGAACGTGCCGCCGTACGCGTTGCCAAAAACTTCGCTGAGTCCGATCGTCTGCGGGATGCAATCAAAGCTCTCGGTTACGAAGTCCGTGACGCAGCTGGAAAACAGACGGTGAAAAAGTTGTGAGGCGATTACGCGGTGTCACAGTTCGAGACGCTCTGATGAGCTCCTCACTATGACAGTGGGTGAAGTGAAGTGTCACAGTGAGGAGCCGAAGGCGTCTCGAACTGTGACACGCAGAGAAGTTTGAGCGCTCCATACTGGCGAGCATAGTTTGTTAACCAGCGATTTAAATCGCTGGTTAACAAACGCACATGAGCCGTCATCACCGCTCATTTTCGCTCCAGCAATGATGTACAATAATTAATTGCAGGCCGGGGACTGCAATTTTGCTCCATCTGCACCATGCCAACCGCACCGTACGGCCATTTTTTAGCCATAGTATGGTTTTCCATACATTGGTGTCGGCTATTCCATTTTTGCTGTGAATAAAATTTTCCACGCTTTTTTTGGCAGGCTGCCTTCACTTCTGATTGGATACTAAAAAGATAATTCTTTAGCTATGGTAAGCCAAATAAAGTGAAGTATGAAAAGTTAATATGTCAAGATGACAAGCCAGAATAACTTTTCAGACACGACAGTGCACCCAATCAAATATATGCACACAATGAACACGATATTTGATCAACATGATTCATGTTTTCGTCGACATGAATATTTGACCTTAAAGCGTGTGTTTTTCCGCAGTAACAAGCATGTTCTTGGCCTTCATAAGCCCACATTGGCACAGCAGAACGTTGTAACAATTATCGGTTGAGTGCGTTTCCTGTGTTGCACGGGAAGGAGTCGGGTCTATTGCGTCAGGCAAGCCAAACCCGCTACGATCTCCCTGATCAGATCATTTTTTCGCCCTCGTGGCGACATGATGAAAAGGCCGTTTCGGCACTGGTTTGTGCACGCTCATTGTCACACCGGCCACCCCACCTCCCAATTATTGGGATAGAGGGGTTCACACATGATTCTCCCGCCCTTTAGCGCGGATCAGTCATCGTATTCATGTTTAATTGGAACGAGAAGACAAGCCATCGACCCGTATGCACTCTTTATAATTAAGGAGACGTTTTCCTTCTGGAAGACACCTAGTACGACGATGGCCCACGGAACCATCCAAGGTTCTATAGCTTCTGACAACTCACTTCATCATTTATTTCTTTTTCACTTCCCTACACCTTATCTATATGGACATTTCTCGCTTGAAGAAAATGTTCGCGGGTGTCTCGGCCGCTGCAATCATGCTATCGCAAGTCGCGACGGCTGTTGCCGCTTACTCCGATGTCCCTGCGGGTGTGTGGTACGAGGATGCCGTCAGCGCCTTTGCAGACGCCGGCTACTTGGACAGCACACAGACAAGATTCCGCGGTCAGGAAAACGCGAACCGCGCTGAATTCGTTAAGCTCGTCGTCGAGCTCAATGGTGGCGTCATCAATACTGCTCCGGCTGTGCCGAGCTTTGATGATGTTGCAACCGGCGCTTGGTACTACAAGTACTTTGAGGAGGCCGGCAAAGAAGGTTGGGTTCGTGGTGACGGTTCTTGCTTCGGCAAGCACCCTTGCTACGCTCGTCCTTCTGCCAATATCAACCGCGCTGAGGCAGCTGCGATTATCGTTCGCGCCTTCGGACTCGAGTCCGCAGGTTCCGCTCCCCAGTTTGTGGATAACCCGTCCGGCCAGTGGTACACGTCTGACATCCAGACGGCTGCCGATCACTGCGTCCTTCAGGGTGATGATTCCACGGGCCGCGTCCGCCCGAGCGACAAAATGAACCGCGCAGAAATGGTGGTCATGTTGCATCGCGTTGACCAAGGACTGACCTACGGCGCCGATTGCGGCTCCGTTGTCATCTCTACGCCCAAGGTCAAGCAGGCTGTTTCGACATCCGCAATGGTCGTCGAGGTTCAGTTCAACGTTTCTGTCGATGAGACAGCTGCCAAGGACAAGAGCCACTACACGGTCACCGGCTCCCCGGAGCTCATGATCGACTCTGTGAAGCTGACATCCAAGGACATGGTTGAGCTCACGCTCGCCTCGGCCATGGATGCCGGCAAGACCTATACCCTCACCGTCGTCGACATGCTGACGACTGATGGCAAGAAATTCTCCGATTCCGTAACGTTCTCTGGTTACACCAGTGTCGTGATCGGAAACGGAACGCTGGAGGCAACGCTCAACGCCAAGAACCCCGTTGGGGACACTGTTCCAAAGGGCGCGCAGGGTATCGTCTTCACGTCGGTCGACCTCACGGCTACGTCCGATGATGTCATCCTCGAAAACCTCACAGTTCTTCACGAAGGTTTCGGTAACGCTGTCGATTTCTCCGGTATCTACGCTGTTGTTGACGGTGCTCGCGTGACCCGCAAGCGCACGATCGACACCCAGTCCTACACCGCAACGATCCGCTTCACCACTC
Organism: uncultured Candidatus Peribacteria bacterium; assembly: GCA_964562735.1. Lineage (GTDB taxonomy): Bacteria > Patescibacteriota > Gracilibacteria > Peribacterales > Peribacteraceae > JAGORY01. Next base: position 5,147 of record CAZLUK010000038.1, on the reverse strand, counting down.
CGCTCAGAATCGCGGCTGGTAAGACGGTTACTCTCAATATCACTGGAGACCTGACCACGAGTGCTACGACCGCTTCCGAGCACTCGCTCACGGTCGAACTGCCGACGGATATCGTCAGCAACGCCAAGTCCGTGACGGGAAATTTTCCGCTTAAGGGCAAGGCATTCCGCGTGGCCGCCGTGTCTTCGGGCGCGGTTTCCATTGCGTACCGCTCGGTTACTCCGGCCAGCATCAAAGTTGGTGACAAGGGGGTAAACATCGGCAAATGGGAGATTGCTATCAACTCCACCGAGGATCAGACCCTCTACTCGATGACTGTCGAGAATGACGGTACGGCCTCCGATGGCGACTTCACGGACATTGTTCTTCGCCGCTCCGACGGTACGGTCCTATCAAAGACCGTCGTCGCCACGGTTGGTGACTTTGCAACCCTCGTCTTCGATCCGCCGTTTACGGTGCTCTCGGGCGACAAGATTACGATGAACCTCGTAGCCAATATCAAAGGTGGTGCCGCCAAGAACGTCAAGATTCACTTTGATGAGTCCGGCGACATCTTCGCGGTTGGTTCTCTGTACGGTTACGGTATCAATGGCCAGCTGTACGGCTCGGCTATCCAGCTCCCGACCGAGACCTCCACGCTCCCGGCCACCGTCACCATCGACGCTGGTCAGTTTACGATCTCTATCGACGGTCCCGTGACCCAGCAGTACACGCGCAAGGACAAGAATGCCGTCCTCGCGAACGTCTGGTTCGAGACCGGAGGTGAAGACGTCGATGTCGAAAACCTCTTCTTCTTGATCCAAGGTACGACATCGACTGGTGCTTCCTTCAAAGGAGGTCGTGGTGGTATACCGACCGTTGCTGACGCTATTTCAGAGGCTCTCGAAAAGGTCGAGATTCGCAACACGACGACTGGTCGCACCGTTTCTGGTGTCAAGCTCACGACGGCCGCAAGTTTTGGCGTAGGTGTAGCCGCGCTTGGCACGGGTACAGGTACTTTCCAGATCTACCGTTTTGATGACTTCATCGTAAAGGGTAAAGAGAAGTACGAGTTCCGCGTCAACTTTATCGATAACTTGGCTACGAGCACGCTCGCAGCCCCAATCAATGGTGACAAGTTCCGCATCCACATCTGTGGAGAAGCTACTCATAAGTTGAGCAGCAACAGCCTCATCGCAAACACGACCGGTTGTACCCTGGGTGGATTCTTCGCTTCCACTGTCACGGCCTACCAAATGAAGATCACGGGAGTCTCCACGAACGACCGCATCGGCGACTATCGCCCGGGCGGAACGCTCACTGGTAACTTCCAAGAGATCAAGACCGCCGGCCTGACCATCACTGGTAAGCAGACGGCTACGGCCGATGTTACCGTGAAGAACGCCAAGAACGTCACACTCCTTCGCTTTGAGGGTCGTGCGTCCGAGGCCGCGGATGTCCTGATCACCGACTTGATCTTCGAGTCCGTGACATCCAGCTCGCTCATTGCAGGTAGCAACTACGCCATCTGGGTGGACACCAATGATGACGGTGTCGTCGATACGATCCTCCAGAAGGGTGTTGCTTCTCAGAGCAGCGCAATCACCTTCGACAAGATGACCGGCGGCGGTTACGTGATTCCGAAGCAGAAATCAGTTGTCTTCGAGGTTCACTCTGACATCGCCGCATCGTTCGCCTCGGCTGACACGCAGCTCCGTATCCAGTTTGATACGGGTGCTACGTTCATTCAGGCCGAGCAGGTAAACGACGGTACGTCTCTCTCGGGCATCGGTCCGAAGAGGCCTGCTGACACGTACTTCACAACGGCACCGTTTGACGTATCGCCACACGGTACCGCAAGTTCCGATATCCAGGTTAAGATGCAGGACGCTGTGCTCTACACGCTCCGTTCTCAGGGTGATCTCTACGTCACCAAGTCCTCGACTCCGGTGCGCAGTAGGCAGCTCCTCGGCGGCACGTTAGCCGACGAAATCCTCCGCCTGCAGTTCCACGCTGAGTACGAAGATATCGACGTGACCGACCTGGTCTTCACGGGTTCCGGCGCCGTTAGCAGCAACACGTTTGCTACGAGCGTAGACCGTCTCGAGCTCTACAAGGTTGGTGCCACGACTCCGTTCGCTTATGCCAACGTTTCGGGCTGCGGAACAGACGCTGTCGCCGCTCGCTCGATGTGTGCCAAGATGAAGAGCCAGGAATTCATCGTTCCGAAGGGTTCCAACACGAACATCTTGATCCGCCCGCGTATGCGCACGGACATTGATGGTGCCGTTTCTGGTACGGGTATCATCATCAACCTCGATCCGACGGCCAGCACCTCTACCGGTTCTGTTCGCGCTCGTGGCCTACTCTCGAGCAATAATCTCTCAAGCAACGATGGAAACTCTACGCCGGCAGGCGAAGTGTTCATCGGTCTTGCCTCTGCCATTACTTCAGCCAACCTGAAAATTGCCGGTGGCTTCAACCAGATCGTGCTGAGCAAGGTTACGGCCATCACGAACGCCGATCCAAACGCCAACGGTACCGCTATCCCGACTGGTACAGCCCGTGCGATCGCGCAGTTCAAGTTCGCTACCGCTGCGGCCGGTAACCTGAAGAACGGTACGAACAAGTGGACGCTCTCCGGTGTTATCTTCAACATTAACGCTACGAACGTGCAGCTTGGTACCGCCGACAACACGGCGACGGCCACGTCCACCTTCAAGCTCTACAACAAGGCCGATCCGACAATCAAGGCCACGTGTACGGGCTCCGGTGGTACGGTGACCAACTCGCCGAACGTCGCCTCACCTAAGGCTCAGTCCGGAGCTCTAACGGTCCGCTGCGGTGCTCTCATGGCGACCTCGGTCAACACCGAGATCGATCCAGGTACCGACGTGACCTTCGTCCTGGAAGCGAATGTTACTAACGGTAAGGTCAGTAACAGTTCCACCTCGACGCTCCAGGTCTCGCTCCAGAGCTTTACAGACGATCCGAAAGCAACGGTCTTCGGCTCGTCTGTCTCCGGCAAATCTAACCTCACTTGGGTTGACAAGGACAATGCGGCTCTCACGAGCACATCTGTCTTCAAGTGGATTGAGTACCCGGACACCACCGTCAACGGCACCAGCTACAACGGCTAGTACGTTCATGGTCGATCAGCTTTCGTAAGACAGCTATCGAAACCTTAACCCCCTCCCTAATCCGGAGGGGGTTTTTGGTATGTCAGGATTGTGGGTGTGATATACTTCCCAATGAATGATAGGTTTGGTTTCCAGCATTAGGCTTTCGGAACGTCAGTTTGGAAAGCTGGCGGATATCTCTGGTGATGCAGCTCAGGTATTTTTGGCATCACTAGTATTACCAGGTCTTGGTTTTGGCGGCTCCATCAGTGCGATGAATATCCTCGGCGGCATTGTACTGATTTGCATGTTTGTCGGCCTTAGCGTCTATCTCTTACGTTCCCCAACCATTTCATGACTGAATTCAACCCCTTTTTGTTGGTGTATTTATTCGCAAGCATTGGCGGCTTCTTCATTGGTCTTGTCGCGTATATCAGCCGACATAATCCCGCTCCTAAATAAGTCCATGACTGCTAATATTATTATTCTTGTACTGATTTTTGTCTTCTCCTTCGGTGCTCTTTGGTTGGCATCTCGGAAGTAGACATTATCCCATCAGCGCTCGCTTCCAGGCCAGTGCCGTGTGGATCAAAGGCTTGAGGACTATCATCTGCTCCGGCGGATACGGCACGACCGTGCCGCCGAACTTGCGTTTGAAATCACTGATCCCAAACCACGGGTCATTTGCCATCGCTTTATCCGGGCTGATCCCAAGTAGGTCATATCGAGCGCAGCCGTGGGCTTTGGCGCGGCGTATCGCTTCCCACTGCAGCAGGTACGGCGCCATGAGGCTGCGGTGCTCATAGGACGACGCTCCGTAATAATAAATGGCAGTCCCGTTCCACTCGGTTCCAAGGAGCCCGGCAACAGGCTTTCCCTGATGCATGGCCATGAGGATAAAGCTCTGGTCGAGATCAGACAGAAAGCGCGCGTAATGTGATTGTTTGGAGATCTTGAACCCGTCTCTATGGCCGGTGTTCCGGAGAAGATCGTAGAAGGCTGGGATGTCATTTTCGGACCCTGCGGTGACTTTGATGCCTCGTTTTTTTGCGAGTGAGATGTTATATCTGCCCTTCGGATGCATCTGAGCCAAGATTTCTGCTTCGGATTTCGTCAGATCAATGATGCGCGTGGCTTGGGGCTGGACGTGACGTGACGAAGCGGAAAGCGGAAAGTGGAAAGTGGAAAGCGGTGTGGGTGGCGACAAATACAGTGCGAGACAGCGTTCATTCTTTGCATCAGCAATGATCAGGTCAAGAAGTGTTTCGTCCTTCCCGCTCCCCGCTCCCCGCTCCCCGCTCGTCAGTGGTCCCCTCGCTATCTCCCACGTTGCATAGCCGCCGATTGTCCGATCGATAGTGACCAGAGCTGTGGCCAGAAATTTCTCTTCATTTTCCATTCCGTATATTCTCACTTCCCTCCCCAACGCCCGTTGATACGTTGCCCACGTCAGCGATTGCCACAATGATCCTTCCGGATGCTCACGCACTGATTTTTCATACTCTTGCAGTTCGGCCGGTGTCTGAAGCGTTCGGATTTTCATCGGGTAAAATTGGCTTTGATCTTCGGTCACTCGACAATCATCCCTAAGCAAGTGATCGCAGACTCAACTTGTAGTATTATTGATCTCTCTTCCAGATTCTCCAACCCTAACCCTAACCCTAACCCTAACCCTAACCCTAACCCTAACCCTAACCCTAACCCTATTATATTAGGGAGGCATGCGGGTTTACGTCGGTCATATTTCAACCAACGCCCGGTTGATGATGCGCAAACGCGCTCCCCCGGATCCCGTCCCTGCAGTGTCGTAAATGGGTTGACACCCAGGCTGCCTCGCGCTGCTGTGGCAAAGGACCCCCAGCCAACGCGGAATGCCAGCATTACCTGCGGACGACTAGCGCCTCACATTCCCCTTGCCCGCCTTCGCGTGTGATCTTCCCTCTTTGGTTCATGGGCTGCACTCTGACGATGTGGTGCCCGTCAAGAGCGCGTGGAATGCCGAGCGGGAAATCCAACACACAAGCACCCTAGTGTGAAGCTTTCTCGGTC
>CAZLUK010000037.1:0-3842 GCA_964562735.1 uncultured Candidatus Peribacteria bacterium | reverse complement strand
TTCTGAAACGACCCCTCGTACGTCCCGAGCGCGGATCGAAGGGTGTTTATATCGTCTTCACTGAGTGTCAGGGTGGACGAAGCATTAAGGAGCGCGTTCTGTCCATCGATGAGCGCAGTCACAGTTTGCTCAGCAATATTGACATGCAAAACGATGAACGCCGTGCAGCTCTCACACTTGAGCTGTAGCAGCATGAAGCTGTCGCCGGCCAGTTTGACGGCCGGAAAATCCACGGGCATCCGCGTGCCACATTGCGGACAACGCATCTGCTCATGAATGCGGCTCAGGATCTGATGTAAGGAGTGAGGATTGAAGTCCATTGAATGTATTGTACCAAAAACACGTTTCAGAGTCAGCCAGTTAGGACACCAGTTTGTCATTCCATCAATGCATACTTGAGTGAGCTCGAGAGCAAGCACATTTAGGTGACGAAGCAAAGAGACACGCTAGGATACGATCCATGCTCGCTAAGAAAACCTCTATCAAAACCACTCCGAAGAAAACGATAGCCGTCCGGAAACCAGTTACCTCAGTGAAAAATGCGAAGACCGTACAGGCAGTACAAGCTTCTAAGCCACTAAAATCACAGGTTACAATCAAGCCGCTCATCACAAAGAAACCGCGCAGTCTACATCTTGGAATGCACGCGATCATCGCAGGTTCGGCGATCTGCGTGATGCTGCTGCTCGGCGTCCTGGAACGGAACACATTCGTCACCAAGCAGAGTTCGGCCGAAGACGCCGTACCGGCGACGATCGGAATAGAGCACAACGCTCCGCTCTCAATGTCGATCCTCTTAGCCAGAAAAGAGCAGGCCGGATACGTCTCGATCACGAACCAGTCGAGCGGGACTATCCATATCAATCTGCCGTCTGTGTGGACACGGACAGAAGTAACCGGGGCTCTCCTCAAAGATGTCGCACAGGAAATTCCCGTCTTCGGATTTTCACGCTGGACGCTCCCCGGCAAGGCCGGTATGAAGCTCCTGATGCCATCCGCTCCGAGTGCTTTGTTCTTCGATTCGGTGTCGGCCTCCACCGCGGCCATTGACCTGAAGACAATCGACCTCACGACCTACGACGTCACTAACCGGGTGATACTGGTTCATAAACAGACACTGGTACCGCTGTGGACGAGTGGTGAGTGAGGGGCTGGAACGTATGACATTATTTATTCATTGTCTGAGCCAGTGCTGCACGTGATTCAGCGACCAAATCATGAGGCGTGTTCTCTTGTGCAATTTTATTGAACGGGATTTTACAACGTTGAATTTCTGCATTTGCTGAACCTAAATTGCTCAGAATATACTTAATTGGTTCACGGTCTCGATCATTAAAACTTTTGTCCCTCGCTCTTGTTTGTAGTCCCTGTATTTCCATGACAAAATTCATACTCAATGTTGCAAAGGCTTGATCGCTATCTTTGGTTGGATTTTGATTCAGTTCATCTATTCGCATTAAAACTCCGAATGCTCCACCATCACTTAGACCAAGATCACCAAGCCTACTTCTAGCCTCTGAGAGATAAAACCGTGCGCCAATTAATCTGCTCTCAATAAAAGCTGCGCATTGATTACTGTCTACAGCCTCGACACTTCGATCAAACTCAAGCTGCGCTTCTAATGTTTTCGGCGCTACACCGAAATTTGTGAGCTTTCTATCATTCGTTGTGGGCGATTCTTCCATAATAATTGGGGGGGATACTTGTACATAATAACATATCAATAGACTTAGTGTCAATGACGACTCTTCTCCGATAAAGAATGAGCATGGCATACAGCACACAAGGAATCCGCAGTCGGGACGTCGCGTCCCGAGGGCAATCGTTGCGCGACAATACGACGGGGACGAGAAAGCTCTCTGCGGCCACTTGAGGGCGTTTGTTCTTGCAAAGCCAACATTCCCTTTCAGGGACGCGACGTCCCTGCTGCGGGAAGAGAGGACACAAGACCGCTACACTACCCCCGTGCACATCCTCGGGGTTTCCACTCCCCTTCTCACTCCCGGCTCTGATCTCGCCGCAGAAATTCTGCAACGTGTGACGCTTCAAAAAGGTGACATTATCGTGATCTCATCAAAAGCAGTTGCAACAACAGAAGGTTCAGCGCTCTCACTCGAAATTTTTCAACCAAGCGCAGAAGCCACCAAGCTTTCCAAGCAGTGCAATCAAGATCCGCGGTTCACGGAATTTGTCCTCAGAGAAATCAAGAGAATGAACGGCCGCGTTATCGGAATATCGCCGCATGTTTTGCTGACATCTCTAAAGCTGGAAGGTTTAAAGCAGGGACGAATCCTCTGCCCCAACGCCGGAGCCGATCAGTCCAATGTCAAAAAAGATTACGCAATCGGCTGGCCTATCGACCCGGTCAAATCGGCGAAGGCACTCCAAGAAAAACTCGGCGTTCCGGTCGTCATCTCGGATTCGTGCTGCGTTCCGGGTCGTCTTGGGGTCACGGCTTTTGCACTCGTTTGTGCTGGCCTCGATCCCTTCAGAAGCGAAGTCGGGAACAAAGACCTCTTCGGGAAAACCATGCGGCTAACGCAGGAAGCAATTGCCGATCAACTGGCAACGGCTGCCAATGCAGTCATGGGAAATTCGGCGCAATCTGTTCCGGCTGCGATTATCAGGGATTCAGGAATTGTCTCGTCAGATTTTTTGGGTTGGGTGGAGGGAATTGAGCAGCAAGAAGATATATACAGGGATTTGATGCTATGAGGAGCGCAAGGATTTTTGGTGCGATCTGAAGCGCGTCGAAACCGACGTGCGCCGAAGACCGACGCCTATGCTACCGTTTTAGCCCTGAGAAGAATCCCGGGTTTCCCCGGGATTCTTGAACGTCGATGCCCGTAGCCTAGAAACCAAAATCCTCTTCCCCTGTCTCATCGTCCTCCTCGGTTTCCAAGAGCCTGTTCCGAAGTTCCTCAATGTGCTCTTCGATGCGTGCCAGTTCTTCGTCCATGCGCCCCTGCATCTGCTCTTTGATATCGACGAATCGCTCCGTCATCTCCTCCTTTATGTCGTTGCATTTTTCTTTCGTTTCCTCGATGGCCTCCGTCAACTCTGCACGATCTTCTTCATCGGCCTTCGCGAGCTTCGCCTGGAGCTGAGCAATCTTCTTGCTGCACTGCGCGTCGATCTTCGCGAGTTGCTTCACCGCCTTCTTCTCGACTTGCACCAGCTGTTTTTCACCCTTCGCTTTCATTTTGTCTCTCATTTTTTCGGTCTGCGCGATCATCTTCTGGATCTGGTCCTTGCCTTGGCCGCTTCGGTGCATCTGGCCTTGTCCCATGTCAGAGCCACCCTGCATGCCGCTGCCTCCCTGGAAGCTATTGCCGCCTTGGAAACTGTTGCCTCTTTTGGAATCATTCCCGCCTTGGAAACTGTTGAATCCCTGGCCGTTCATCGGACCATTGAAACCCTGGCCGTTCATCGGACCAGGCCATCCATGCTGGAAGGAAGAACCTTCCATGGATCTGCCTGTTTCGCCCTGAGGAGTGGACGTCGGAGTCTGAGTCTCCGTGTTTTGAGCACGAAGGCTGCTTCCGTACGTAAACGTCCCGCTCACGGCAAGACTCACAAGCGCCGCAACGACTGCGGATGAATAATGAGAATGTTTCTTCATATATGGATATGGGTATGGGTATGGAATAAATACTTTGATATTATACCATATATTTGTTTATATAGCAAATAGTGAATACGTGTAATTCCCCATTCCCCACCTGGATTAATTGGATCAAAAGCAAAGCTGCGGGAGAAACACAATTTCAATAATTCCCGCAGACGGGACGCCGCGTCCCGCAAAAGTAACCGATACCCCTGCACAAGATTCACATTCGCCG
>CAZLUK010000036.1:0-16881 GCA_964562735.1 uncultured Candidatus Peribacteria bacterium | reverse complement strand
GAGAGTAGAGGATTCATGTCTCTTGTCTCTTGTCTCAAATCTTAGAGAGTAGAGGATTCATGTCTCTTGTCTCTTGTCTCAAATCTTAGAGAGTAGAGGATGCATGTCTCTCGTCTCTTGTCTCAAATCTTAGAGAGTCGTGGTAGTAAGAACGAAAGCGATAGCAATCAGCGGGATGATGATCTGGTAGATCATGGATTGGGGGGAGGGGAATGCTGAACGACCAGCTGACGGAGTGTACACTATGAGTTCTACTTTTTGGCTTTTTTCTTGATACGGCGGCGGATAATCAGATTATTATTTGGTCGGTTCGGACGGCGGGTCTTCACGCCGAGCGCGTGTTTGCCCCAAGGAGTCTTTGGGTACTTGAGACCGATGGGCGAGTGCCCCTCGCCTCCTCCGTGCGGATGATCGACAGCGTTCATGGACTTTCCGAGCACTTCCGGCTTCTTGCCGAGCCAACGATTGCGGCCGGCCTTTCCAATCGAAATCAAGTGATGATCAGGGTTGGAGACAGTTCCGATCGAGGTGTAACACTCTTGACGAACTTTGCGCATTTCGCCGCTCGGGAGCTGGATGATGGCAAACGGAGCATCGAAACCGACGAGAACGGCGCTCGCTCCTGCGGAACGGACGATTTTGCCGCCGCGGCCGATCTGGAGCTCGATATTAAAGATACGGTAGCCGACTGGAACGTGCTCGAGGCGCATACGATTGCCCGGTTTTACTTTGGTGCGCTCGCCACAGACCACTTCGTCATCGATTTTCAGTCCATCAGGAGCCAAAATATAGCGCTTCTCTCCATCGGAATAATGAACGAGGGCGATGTAGGCGGAGCGGTTTGGATCGTATTCGATCGCAGCGATGCGTCCGACGATCCCCGGCTTGTCGGTCTGCTTGAAGTCGACGATCCGAAGCAAGCGCTTGTGTCCTCCGCCACGGTGGCGGACAGTGACGCGGCCGAGATTGTTGCGGCCGGAGATGCGCTTTTTCCCTTTGGAGAGACCTTTTTCAGGGCGCTTCTTGGTCAGCATCGAAAAGTCGGCGATGCTCATCTGCCTTCTCGCGTTGCTCGTTGGTTTCTGCTGGATGACGGGCATGCGCTATGCGAATTGAAAATTGAAAATTGAAAATTGAAAGTGGGGCTTGTTTTCCGAGAATCCGATGACGGGGGAGGAATGATGCATGGTAGTGAATACAGGGGAAGAAATTTTCCATTTTCCATTTTCCATTTTCCATTTCAAAGGTGAAAAGATTGGCGACATGATCAGTTGGTTCTAAAGGAAGCGAAATCCAGGGCTTTGCTCTGCTTGGTCAGGCGAACGATCATACGCTTGCTGCGGTGGCGTTTCTGCATCACTTTGCCCTGGCCGACGATACGGGTCTTGGGGCGAGTCAGGAGGACCCGAATAGACTCAACTTCGACGTCAAAGAACTTGCGGAGCGCGTTCTTAACGTCGATCTTGGTGGCGTGCAGTTGCACCTTGATGACATATACACGTTCAGTCTTGAAGCGCTCGGCTTTTTCGGTAACGACCGGGCCGATGATGATCGAGGAGAGATCCATTCGAGAAGGAAACAAAGGAGTGAAAGGAATAAAAAGAAACAAAGGAACTTTAGGTCTGCTGCTCATCAGAACTGGCAGACTTAGATTTAGCAGGAGCCTCTGCAAAACTCCATTTACCCGCAGCCGCGATTCGCAAATCGTGGTTCCGGTTTCTCTGAACAGCGGTCTCCGAACCGCTGCTGCGGAATGAGGGGGATTTTTCAGAGGTTCCAGCAGTTGTTTTCTTCACCGGTAATTTCGGTTTTTTCTTGGCTGCTTCACTCTTTGGCTGATCTGAAGTCTCATTGCTTTGCTTCCCTTCAGTTCTTTCGCCCATTTCGCTCCTTTCTTTCTTTTTACTCCTTTGATTCATTTCATTCCCTTGTTTCTTTTTATTCTTTTCTTTCGTTTCACTCCTTGCCTTGTTCACCTTCGGTTCTGCCTTTGCTTCCTTGTCTTTCAAAGCGACTGCCCGAGCATCATCTTGCTTCGTGCGTTTCTCCGTCACCGAATCACCTTTGGCAAAAGTTTCCTCGGCAGACATCACAGCATCAGCGAGAAAGATGATATGCTTGGCGTTTAAGATGTCTTCAGGGTTTAGGTACTGGGCAAAAATGGCTTTCACACGAGGAATATTACGGGTAGCCAGCTCCAGACCATGATGGCGGCCGGCCGTGACAACGACAATTCTGCGGCCGAATTCGACTGGGAGTTTCTGGAGAAGAGTCATGAAGTTCCTGGTCTTCACATCATCAGGGTAATTCTCGAGGCCGATGATCGCGCCTTCTTTAGCGCGGAATGAGAGACAGGAAAAGAGAGCAGCTCGGCGCATTTTCTTTGGCATGTCTTTGACGAAGTTGGCTTCATTGCGGGGTCCGAAAGACTTTCCGCCTCCGCGCAGCAGTGGGCTCCTAAGAGCGCCGCGACGAGCGTTGCCGGTGTGTTTTTGGGCGTAGGCCTTCTTGGTCGTTCCGACGATTTCACCTCTGTGCTTGACGTGCGCGATGGGGTGACGGCGGTTACTGAGCTGGCGAACAAGCGCCAGGTGCATCAGACCTTTGTTGATTTTGGCCTCGAACAAGCGAGCCGGGAGCTCGAGCGAGCCCTTTTTGGTGCCCGTTGCTGTAAAGAGGTCAATTTTCATGATTACTTTTTGGGAGCGGAAACCTTGCCCACCGTAGCCTTAGCGACGACTGTGGGCTTGCCCGCCGTAGGGTTAGCGGAGGCGGGTTCCAGAGTGAGATACACGAGGGAACCGTTGCCGCCCGGGATCGGGCCCTTGATACCGATGATCTTCTTGTCGGCATCGTTCACCAGAACTGCGCGGTGCTTGAGGGTGATGGTGTCGGTTCCCATGTGTCCGGCCATGCGCTTGCCGGCGTGGATACGCCCCGGCCAGGTTCGCATTCCCACCGAACCCGGCTCACGCTTGAAGTGAGAACCGTGTGATTTGGGCCCACCGGCGAAGTGGTAGCGCTTGACTACACCCTGAAAACCTTTTCCCTTACTGATTCCTTTCACGGTGACGAGGGATTCCAGCGGAAGGGTCGCTACCGTAAGCTTGCTACCTTTAGCAAAGCCCTCCAGAGACTCTACTTGGAACTCTTTCTGATCACTGTGTTTCGTGAGCTTATTGCCTTTGCGGGTCTGCTGAACATACTCACCTACGCCGAGCACTACCGCTTGGTAACCGTCTTTCTCGGTCGTCCGCGTGCGGACCACCGTATTATCCTCAACGCGCAGATACGTCACAGGCACCGCTTCTCCGGTTGGGAGAAACACGCGGGACATGCCGATCTTGCGGGCGATAAGGCCGAGGGCCATAGAGGGGCTTGGAGGTTCCCTCGCATCTGCTTACCCTGAGCGAGACCCCGCAGAGTCGAGTCGAACGGGGGGCAGATCGGAACGTAAGCTTTTCTGAACGAAAGCGGGGGTACTGTAGGGGGTCGAAAAACAAGGGTCAAGTAAAAAGACCTAATAGTGACAATCCGAGTCTGATCGTGTGTTGAGGGGTAAATGGGCACTGACCCTGCGAGAGAGACAGTAGCACGGCCATCGTGGCCGTGTTAAATGCACACGGGCTGGAAGCCCCGTGCTACGCAACGAAAATCAAGCATTCCCACAGACTTAGTGCACAGTAACCGTTATAAACCTAGAAAAAACGGCAGTTTTCTGCTATAATTATGTGATGCCTGCACGTCACGAATCTCTCGGCGAAGAAGTAACTCCCGTGACCGAAATTACGGGAAGGATTCATAAACGCATTGGAAATCTTTGTGGTGAAGCTATTGGAATCGCTGGATCAACGGCGAGTATCGCTGGATATGTCGCAACCCGCACTGGTGCAGAAATAGTAGAGATAGGACGAAAGATAAGACGAGGCGTCCAAAGAAAACCATACACAGATTAAACAACTCCAAATACATATGGCCACATCCATCCCACACCAAGAAATACTCCCTGATCGGCCGAAAGAACCCCCTGTGACACTTGGGGGAATCGAAGTACAACTGAAAAATTTGAGAGAACGAAAAGTAGAGAAGGGACGGACGACAGAACGTGCAGAAGCAGAACTCGAAATCATCCGTCGGAATATAGCGTCGCTCGCAAAAGAACCGGGGGTTAATAATGAGCAAATACAAAAATTGCGAACGTCACTCGCAGAGCTGACTCAAGAATTGGACGATCGCAGTCGAATGGATAAATTGAAGGGTGAAGTGTCTCCCGCGGAGGCCGAAAAAACTTTCCTCGGCATAGATAGCAAGACGCTGACTCAAGCTGGAACGGCCATCGCTGTCGTCGGAATCGGAGCAACCCTCGTGGTTGCATGGAAAGCTCTTAAGGTTTGGCTTAGTAGGGGAAGAGATGTTGTGGGAGAAAAAGTAAAAAAGGGCGTCAGCTGGCTGAGATGGATCGGCCTTGCGACTACCGGAGGCCTACTCACATTTTTCGGCCTCAAAGTCCTACAGGATCGGCTTATGAAAGGATCACTGGAGAAAGCTGAGGCAGAAATAAAAAAAAAGGGTGAAAAAGCTGTCGGTACCATCGTGGCATCAGGAAAGGAGGGAGTGACATTGGTGCAGGGAGCGACGAAAGATCTTACGGGCGAAGCAGTCGCTGCCGTCGCCGGAGCTAGCACTGCGGCAGTTAGTAAAGCTGAAGACCTCAAGAAAAAAATAACGCCGGAAGCAAAAGAACTTGGAGAGGAATTGAAGACAATGTCGAAAGAAGAAGTGACTGCACGCATTGTGATTGCTCAGCACACTGAGGAGTGGAATCTGGATGACGTAGCTAAAAAAAATCAGCTCATCGGTCTCATCAACCACCCCGTCAATATGACGAAAACGATGAACAGTATTGATGAACGTAGAGATGACCCGTCGGGACTCGCTTTAGATATTCCTGATACGACGAAAGACAGGGTGAATCGAGAACAGTCCGTGAATGCACTGCTCGACTATTGTGACGTCCATCGTCCACAAGTCATCGACCTGATGAAACATGAAAAAAAATGTAGCGATGCAGAAGCTGAAAAATATGTAGGCGAGATGACACTATCGACTTACCTTGATTACGCGCTTCGAAGTAGCAATGCATTTGTCCGCGCTGCATCGGAATTAGAGAAGGGCGCTGGATCCTTCGCTCAATTGATGGAGACACTGAAGCACTTGAATTTCGCGTACATTCTGAAAGGTGATCAATATGTGGAAAAAGAATTTAAAAGTATTATGTCCGAGGCACGTCAGGCTGACTTTGGGATCTCCGATGAGGAAATTGAAGATATCAATTTCATCGATCTACTCCAATCGGCAATGAGTTCGAGTCAAGGTACTGTTTTGGATGAACAAAAACGCCTCGAGAGTGCCACGACACCATCGGACAAAGTGTTGAAATTCATCTATTCCAAAATTATCGACGAATCGAATACGACTCATAAAGTGATTCTACCGCTGTTCTACGACGTGTTCCCTATAGAAAAAGTAGGCATGACTCCGGAACAGATCGTTCGGACGTACCTGCTCGAACGTATGACTCCTGCAGAAGCACTCCGGTTTTACATGTATCACCGGATCCTATCGCAAGGAAACGCAGCAGTACTGCCGCTGATGCAAATCGAAGTCATACGGTTCATCGCGAGACATGATAAAGGACCTCTCCAAGGGACGCGCAAATATACAGCGATGGCTCGTATGGGTGGATCACTGGTTTGGAACGGTGGCGGCAAGATTATCGAGGAATGGAAAAAACTGAACCTTAATATCAATATCGAGATCACAGAAGAGGAGCAACGGATGATCAAATATGTGGGCAGCTTGATTGTCGCAAGTCCGTTCACAGGACTGATTGAACATGCGAAAGCAGTTAAAGGCACCGTTACAGCATATCCCGGTACATTCGCCCTTGGTGTGGGAACATTAGCAGGTTCGAAAGTTCTCTATGCTCGAGGGAGTCCCATCGTTTGGGGCATCAATCTTCCGGAATTTAAAAAACTCATCGACGGACTGCCGGACGTCAATGGACCAATTGGGGCTGGACCAAAAACAATGGAAAATCTGCGGCAATTACTTTTGGGCTTCACTGCCACCAATCTGGAAATTACAGAAGTACGAAGTGTCTGGGAGACAATCTTCAACGAAGCTCTGAAAAAATATCGGGACCCAAAAAAAGTGACGGAGGCAACGGAGATGTTTAGGCAATGTATCAAACAACCACGTAGTGCTAAGAACTGGGCAACTCTCGCAAAAGAGCTCCACGATGTTGCGGCAAAAACCGGATCACATGAAATACTGCAAGCCGCAAAAAAGGCAGAAGAGATGTCACTACCCGCAGCAGCACGCTTACGTCGTATTTACGGCGCAATGGCAGTTGGATTCAAGACATCGTGGAGATGGGCAATCTTCACTGTTGGCATTCAACCGCTCGTGAGCGCTACAGCGGTCGCCATCGACCGCGGTGTCGCCAAAGGCATTGATGTCGCTTCTAGGGGAGCTGCTGCTGGAGTACTTAGAAATACGGGAAAATTGCTTAAATTTGGAGCGAAGGGAGTACCTCTTGTTGCAACAGTCTATGAAGGCGGCAGGTATGCAATTTATGAAAAAGATGCCATGCAAAAGGAATTTGATGCGGAAAAAGATCCACTCAAGAGAAAAATCCTACATAACGAAATGCTGTCAAAACGTTTGAATATCGAACTCGGTTTCCTAGGTTCTGTTGGAACATTTACACCCCCTGGTGCAGTGCTCTTCTTCGGCAATATGGCCCGCCAAGAAGCCAACGAATCGATCAACGCAGGCACGCGATACATGCTTCAGGATCGAAAGAGTATGAAAGATTACGCCCCCGCCAATTTGCTCCACCAAATCCAGAAATCGGCACCGAAAAAAAAAGTGACGTTCGGGCAATGGATGGCATCCACACGCGTTGCTGGTCTCTACGAAGGCAATATCCAAAAGATGGGTACGCTCGTTGATTCTGCGAATACCGGCACCCGAAGTGAAGCGTATGCTGCGTACTTTCAAAAGAGTGCCGGGTTGCCACCGGTATCAGCGGCCATGCTCACGGATGCACAGGCGATGGATCCAACGCGTTCGGAGCAACAAATGAAGATTTTGGCCCAGAGTCAAGTAAGTTTTTTCACGCAATCTGCGCTCAGCTATCTCTCGCGTGTCACGAACCAAACATTTGTCACCGTGGATCCGGAAGTTCTGCACCGAGCCCTGACGTACGCCTATCGATGCACGATCGATTGGAGACTCGGTATGATGGGCCAAGCGACAACATTCATCCAACAGGAGTGGCCCGTAAAAGAAGCTGCCATTACCGAGAGTATGGAACGCGAACAGGAGCAGCGCATCGCTCAAGCGAAACTGCACCTGGACAATGGCGAAAATCCTCAAGCAGTATTGCCATTCTATTTCCTAGAAAGCATCAAAGATGATCTTGTGATGCGTGAAGCCGATATTCTCGGAACAAACTTTTTGGACTGGGAATATTTTTGGAGCTTCAGCCATCTCACGAACGACGAAGAAATGCAGCAAATTACACGCAGTATGTATGCGCAAAAGTTGGCGGCAGCACTCGAAACAATCACTACAAACACCCAACCGCTGACGAAAGAAAATTTTGAGGCCGGCCGACAATCATTGCTCAGGATCCTGAAAGTCGATCTAGAAACACTTGCACTCGAAGGACTGGAGAGCCCAAAGCGAGCTCGGCTACAGCAAACAGGCATGAATGCCGGACTTTTGTCGATAGAGGGAATGCTCGAATATCTAGAAACATATCAAGGTGAATCAATACCGACTTTGGAGTTTAAGCAAACATCGAAGAGTGTGGATGTCACCGGCGCACCAGAAACCAATAGCCAGAATCCTTCGGTGCCCAAAGAGAATCCTGAGGCACTCACTCAAGCACTATAAGTGAATTGAGAAAAAAACCTGCTACACTCCATCGCACCAGTCCCCACTTGCGTTGATGGACCCTATCCGCTTCGTTAAAGCTAAAAAGCTCCGCGAACTCAAGCGCGTTCCGTATGCCGCGAAGTTTGATCGAACACATACGCTGCAAGCAGGTCGCGACGCAAAAGACGGCGCGAAGATTCAGGTTGCCGGCAGAGTGATGCTGTTTCGCGAGATGGGGAAGCTGACGTTCGCGCAGCTGCAGGATCATACGGGAAGGCTGCAGATCGCCTTTCGTGAGGAGCTGCTTGGCAAAGACGAATACAAACTGTTACAGAAACTGATCGACCTGGGCGACATTATCGGCGTCCAAGGCGAGCGCTTCACAACACAGAAAGGCGAGCCGACGGTGAACGTGAAGACCTGGACTATGCTCACGAAGGCGCTGCGGCAACCGCCCGAGAAGTGGCACGGCATTTCTGATCGCGAGACGATCTACCGGCACCGGTACCTGGACACGATGAGCAGCCGCGAAAGTTTTGACCGCTTCATCTTGCGGTCACATTTCGTACGGACGATGCGGGAATTTTACTGGGACAACGACTTTCTGGAAGTCGATCTGCCGGTACTGGTAAATTCGCCTTCAGGTGCGCTGGCTACGCCATTTATTACCCATCATAACGCGCTTGATCTGGATGTGTTTCTACGGATCGCGCTCGAAACACACCAGAAGGAATGCTTAGTCGGCGGTTTTGATCGGACGTTCGCACTCGGGCCGGTGTTCCGCAACGAAGGCATGGATCCCTCGCATCTACAGGAATTCACGATGTGTGAACACTACGCGGCGTATTGGGACTACGAAGACAACATGCGTTTCACAGAAAAGATGTTCTCGACGCTTCTCCAGAAGACAATGAACACGACGAAAGTAAAAATCCCAAACCGTGAAGGCACACTCGTCGATGTTGATTTTAGTGGTACGTGGCCCGTCTTTTCGCTCCGAGAGATCATCAAACGAGACTCTGGGATCGATTACACCGAGCACGCAAGCGCTGATGATCTGAGGAAAGTGATGAAAGAAAAGAAGATTGAGCTTGATGCCGACATTTCCAAGCTTGGCCGCGGTAACCTGATTGACCGGCTCTACAAGAAAGTGAGCCGACCAAAAATCATTTCGCCGACTTTCATCACCGAGCACCCGACCGACCTCTCGCCGCTCGCCCGCAGAAATGACGAACGACCGGATACGACTGATCGTTTCCAGCTGGTTGTCGGCGGCTGGGAAATAGTCAACGCGTACAGCGAGCTCATCGATCCGGTGGACCAGGCCGAACGCTTCCGAGCCCAGTCCGAAGCCAAAGAAGGCGGCGACCAAGATGCGCACGGAAAAGACGATGAGTTCATCGAGGCACTGGAATACGGCTGTCCGCCCTGCTCGGGCTGGGGTATGGGAGTGGATCGGATTGTGGCGCTTTTGACCGCGCAGGATAACCTCAGGGATGTTGTGCTGTTTCCTATTATGAGACCTGAGACATCAGATATCAGACATGAGACATCAGAAAAAAGGTTCTCAAGTCTCGCGTCTCACGTCTCAAGTCTCAAGTCTCAAGTCCCTTCGGAAAAATCTTTGCCACCGTCGTCTACCAATCTTCCCGAGGAGAAGTCGAAACGCTTCATCGTGGTGCTTAACAAAAAGATAGAACCCGGCAAACTCATGAATGCACTCGGACACATCACTGCCGGACTTGTGGGCGGCAATGAAGCCTCAGAAATGGCCTTCCTAGAGTACCGCGACAAAGACGGCGGCATCCACCCGCATATCTCACATTTTCCGTTCATCGTTCTCAAAGCCGATAATTCGAACCAGATTCGGACGCTGCGAAATACTGCGATAGAGAAACAGCTGCTCTTTAACGATTTCACGAACACGATGACAGTTGGATCTTCGGCTGATCAGCAAAAACGAACGCAAGAAACTGTCGAATCTGAACTGGAGTACTACGGAATTTGTCTCTTTGGGTCCACGGCTGAGCTCAAGGAGATGACGAAGAAATTCTCGTTGTACCAGTAGATTATTACTGTTCACTGAGTCTGTAATCGAAAAAACTCATCATTCTTCAACGGGAGCGGGTTTCCTACCCGCGGTTAGAGAGTCTCAGCTAAGACCAACAAACGCAGGTAGGAAACCTGCTCCTGTATGTGGAAGTGATTTCCTGACTCAAACGCAGTCGTTCTGCAAGGCCAGTGAGCGTAAGTGGGCACTGAGTCTGTAGGAAGGCTTGATTTTCGTGGAACACAGCAAAACTGCGGGAGAGACACAATTTCAATAATTCCCGCACTAATGCTCTTGTCTCATTTTAGTTGCGTAGCACGAGGGGCTTCCAGCCCGTGTGCATTTAACACGGCCACGATGGCCGTGCTACTGTCTCCCGCAGGGTCAGTGCCCATTTACCAGTGAGCAGTTACAGTAGATTCTCTTGATATGACCATAAAACATGACTATAATGATGTCATGGTCACTGTCCATGTCCATGAACTGAAGGCAAAGCTGAGTCATTTCCTAAAGCTGGCTCGCAGTGGCCAGACCATCATCGTGATGAATCGCACCGTGCAAGTTGCAGAAATCAAGCCTCCGACCCTGACGAAAAACAGAGAACTGGGATTGGCAAAAAAAATCTATCCCGATTGGAAGCCCGACTATGATGCCCTCCTCGAACCCATGAGCAAAGCAGATCTAGCACTGTGGGAAGGCCCTTTCGTTTCCGAGACATGAATTTTCTTATCGATACTGTGGCTTTCGTATGGCTTACTAAAGACCCAGAGTTGCTCTCGAGGAAAGCTTTGTCGATTTGCAAAGATCCTGCAAACGTCATATTTTTGAGCTCGGTATCAGCGGCAGAACTTGGGATTAAACACCAGCTTGGCAGGTTTCCATTGCCCGCTACGCCATCGATCTTTGTTCCGCAGCAACGTGAGCTGCATGGAGTGCTGCCACTCGCGCTGGAGGAGGGTGCTGCGATGCTTCTGGAATCTCTTCCTAATCATCACAAAGATCCATTTGATCGCCTGTTAATTTGCCAAGCACTCGCTCATGATCTCACCATACTCACTCCGGATAGGCGCATCCACTCTTACAAAGTAAAAACCGTCTGGTGATATCAGACGTACAGTCCTGCTACTCTCCGCTTACCGTTCCCCACTCACCCATGGACTCCCCTCTCCCTTCCTCATCCACCGCTCATCTTCTCCAACACGCCGACTACGGACATCTGCTTACCGAGGCGCATGGCCTTATCGAAACGCATACCGTGCAGACCAAGGCACACCTGATCGCAACCGGAGCTGCCATGGAAGCACTGGCGAAGAAGTTTGGCGGTGACAGTGCGACCTGGAAGGTAGCCGGTATGCTGCATGATCTCGACTGGGATTCTCTACAGAAAGATGCCGAAAAACACTGTGGTAGTACGCTGGAACAAATGCTCAGCACGATCCAAGCGCCCCAAGAATTACTCGCCGATATTCGGGCGCACTATGCGCACAAATACGGCGAAGAATATCCGCTGAATTCGATGCTCCGCAAGTGTCTGTACTGCGTCGATGAGCTCACGGGTTTCATCATCGCGGTGACGTACGTTCGGCCGAGCAAGAAGATTGCAGACGTGGAGGTGAGCAGCGTTAAGAAGAAGCTCAAGGACAAAGGCTTCGCGGCTCAGGTGGATCGGACGCAGATCGGAAAGTGCGAGGAACTGCTAGGACTAGGGCTCGATGAGTTTATCGGGGTAACCTTGGAGGCGATGAAGGGTGTTGCTGCCGCACTCGGAATTTAGGCGCGAAGAGATCATCCAAATCTTGCTGTAGATCCGATTGTATCATGGCCGCGATGCCATCGACCGTTTCAGCGAGAGGCAACGTGATACCATCACTTCGTTCGGTAGTAAGCGAGCCGTAACTTTCGATTTTTTCCCGCTGATTTTTATAGTGAAACAGAACGTTGAAGATGTGCACCTGGATACCTGCTTTGTCCATCACACTAATGAAATGTTGCATTTTACTCGACTTATAACGCATCTTTTTGAGAAATTGATCTAGGCTAAGCGTTGCATCAAAGATATAAAACCGCGAATAGTCGGATTTTCCTGGTTGTTTACCGGAGAGAAGTACCCCATCAAATTCTGCAATACAATCGTCTTTGGCGCCATTATTAGGATCACGAGGATACAATTTACAATTGTATTTCGTCGTGAATTCTATTAAATATGGAAAATGAGAATTGCCAACAGTCGGGAGTTCGAATGGTTGATTACGGTCCAATATCTGCATACCTTTTTCATCAGGATCAAAAGGCTCCGCATGCGACATAAGTTGGTGCATATGCTGCAGAAGCACTTCTCCGGCAAATCCTCTAATTATAGTCCTCGCGTCTGTTAGAGTAAATTGCGAATGCCGTCTCTGTCTCAGATTTTTTTCCGTAATAACACAATTTAGGCTGAATTTAACACATTCCGACCATGTCACAATATCGATCTGTCCTAGAACTTCATCAGATGAACCGATATGAAGTGCCTGAAAGCGATGTTTCATTACGTCAGGTTCCTCCAAAAAATGCGGCTGCTTATTAGTCACTTCTAAATTGCCGTGACTATCGATACTTGCTCGACCATTCCCACTGAGCAATATATTCACACTAGATTTTAGTTGTTGAAGACAATTCCCTATTTTATTGGTATCAGAGTCGAACATCATAGTCGAATCAGTCTGGTCGCTATTCTCTGGGCATAGCTTCACACGTTTCCCTTCCGACAAAGCTTGCCGTACAATTTTTATAATCAGATCACATGTTTGTGTGTATTTATGAGGATTCAGTAGTGCTGTCTCCTGAGGCTCTCCAAGAGGGATTCGATCTAAGGTATCTGATTTCATAACACCAGATTATCATTCTGACAAGGCTTGGCAATAATATTGGTCGGAAAATCTAACCGAGCCCTGAGGCAAGAGGAAAAATACATAAACAAAATTCCCCAGCCATTCAAAGTGATTACAAATTCACATACTTATTCTCCCGCTCCTTTTGTGCTTCAACGTTAAACGCAAGAAAGTAACGATCCAGTGACTCCCCTGTCGATTGGTACTCGTTTCCGCCAACGAAGAAATCGCAGAGCACCTCGCGCAACCTACAGAGCTCTTTCAATTTTTTTCGATTCTTGGGATCGGCAATTGTCAAATCAAGCAGCTCCAAACAACGCTCGAGTGGCGGCCACATACCAATGTCTCCACCGGAAATTTTCCCCCGAAGTGCGCGCCCAAACTCTGAACCGACATTGGCAAGCTGGAAAGCTAACGAGAAAGTATTCCAACGACCAGAGGCAAGCGATGAATGGATCAGGGGAGCAGGTTTCATGAGATGATCAATGTGGAAACAGTACGACAAATCGCCTCTCTGAGACGAGGATCTTCCACGGAACGAGTACGATTATTTTGCCGCGGTCGCAGATTGATCATCGAATCAAACTCAATCCACTCCTCCTCATTCTTGTCCGGATACAGGTTAATACCCCAAAGATCTTCCTGTGCCGATCCATCCTCCAGAAGCATCTGCTCTTCATCAGAATGCATTTGAGCTCCAATGGAGATTATATTGCGCTTACAATCGACAACCGCTTTGACCATATCTCCGAACCGTTCCTCTGCCAAAACCTTCAACTGAGCACGTGTGATCGGCGAGGAAATAATGGAAGCAGGTGACATACACTTAAGCATACAACACTATGCCAACACGTACTCCTTCCCCCGTTCCGGCATTTCAACGTTAATTTTCATCGCCGCCACCGAACGCTCGGCGAGCGCGAATATGCCGCGTTCCTCTCCGTGGACCAAGAACAGGCCCTTGAGGCCCGGAATAGCTTGGATGAGCTTATCTAGGTCATTTTTGTCGGCATGACCCGAGTAGGCATTGACAACCTGGATCTCGGCCTTCTTACGGATTACTTGGTCAAAAATCTTCACTTCGGTGTACTGCGGATCAATAATACGGCGACCGAGCGTATTTTCGGCCATAAAGCCGACGGCAAGTACGGAGTTCCTGGGATCCTCCAGTTCGTTTTTGAGGTGGTGACGAATACGGCCGGCCTCGCACATGCCGGAACCCGCCATGATGACCATAGGGCCGCGCGCGCCATTGAGTTCCTTACTTTCCTCCACGCTCTCGGTGTAACTAACCAGTGAAAACTGGAATGGATTGTGGGCCTTGTGGAGAAACCGATCAAACATATCCTGGTCATAGCATTCCGGATGCTTCTGAAAGATACCGGTAACGCGGGAAGCCAGCGGCGAATCGATAATTATCGGAATCGCCGGGATTTCTTTGGCATCCCACAATACATGCAGTTCGTAGACTATTTCCTGCGTGCGTTCGAGCGAGAAAACGGGGATGAGTACTTTGCCGCCTCTGGCTGCCGTTTTTACAATAACGTCACGCAGCTTGTCCCGCGCAGTCAAGATGCTATCGTGTGAGCGATCGCCGTAAGTACTCTCGCAGATGAGATAATCGACCTGCGGCATCGCCTCCGGATCGCGGATGATCGGGAGAGTGGAACGTCCGACGTCGCCGCTGAATCCGACGCGGGTTGTTTTGCCGCCGTTCTCGATCTCGAGCAGCAGCATGGCTGAACCCAGAATGTGTCCGGCCTCAATAAACGTGCAGTAAATGCCAGGAACTACCTGAAATCGCTCGTGGTAATTTTTCCCGACAAAGAGCTTCATACATTCGGTCGCGTCCTGCTGGGTATAGAGCGGACCGTTAAATGGGAGCATAGATTTTTCAAGATGCCGACGATAAAAATCTTCGTCTTTTTCCTGGATGTAACCGCTATCCTGGAGCATTACGTCGGTGATGTCCTGGGTGGCGTACGTGCAGAAGATGGCGCCTTGGTAGCCCTGCTTGTACAGCAGAGGAATACGGCCGGAGTGATCCATGTGGGCGTGCGAGAGCACGAGCGCATCGATCCCCTGTTTGGCATCGAATAAAAAAGCAGAGTTCTTGGCCGCAGCCTCACTCCGCCGACCCTGGAACATACCGCAGTCCAAAAGAATCGACGTCTCGCCGATGCGGAGCTCGTGGCAGGTACCCGTAACTTCTCTGGCTGCGCCGTGGGAAATTAGTTGGATGTCCATGAAAAATTGAGAATTGAAAATGGAAAATGGAAAATTACATTCTAGATCGCTTGCATTGTTCCTTCTTCACTCTCAAATATCAATTCTCACTTCTCAATTCGTCGTAAGTCCAACTGACTGTAAAAGTCTCGTCTTTTCCTCTTCTGTCAGGGCTCGGATCGCTCCGGTAGCCATCGTGTCATCGGCTAGGGTCATGATACGGATACGCCGGAGTGCCTTCACGGTGTAGCCGCATTGCTGAAACATGCGCCGGACTTGGCGATTTTTTCCTTCGGTCAAAACGATGCGAGCCCTAGTTGGTGCTATTTTCCAGCACTTCAGCGGTTTGGTCTGCGCTCCGTCCATCTCAAATCCTGCTTCAACTTTTCTACAGACAAGCGGACTGATGGGCTGAACCGTTTCTACTTCATACTCTTTTTCATGATTGAATTTCGGATGCGTAAGCCGATACGCAAGCACACCGTCGTTCGTAAACAAAAGCAGCCCGGAGGAATCTTTGTCCAGACGACCGACAGGAAAAACCTTGCCTTGCAAGTTTTTGGGTAATAGATCTCTCACGGTTCTGTTGTTGCTCGTTTGCTCGTTACTCGTCGCTCGTTTTGAGCCTTGTTTTCCGTTACCACCAACGAGGAACGAGTGAACAAGCGAACGTGTTACGTTACTTGTCTCTACTCCAACAAGCTTATTCATCACGTAATAGAGCATTTTTGTGCGATCCTCGAGGATTTTGCCGTCGACTTCGATCTTGTCGACCAGCGGATCGGCTTTCTGCCCGAGAATGGCGGTGACACCGTTTACTTTTACAAGACCGGCAGTGATGTACTCCTCGGCCTTTCGACGTGAAGCGAGGCCTCTTGCCGACAATATTTTCTGCAAACGTTCAAACATACATAAAGTCTATAGGAACCAGAAATTTTCTCATGCAAAAACTGCACCTAAGGCAGATTTAAACATCCGAAGAAGCGCCTTTTTTGATATTTCAGCACTTGGTCTTGGCACCGACCTACTCTTGCACGGCGGAACCGTACTACCATTGGCGCGCCTGAGCTTAACTGCCGTGTTCGGAATGGGAACGGGTGTTTCCCCAGGGCTATAGGCACCAAGACAAAATGCTGATGAGAAAAAACAATCAATCTGATTTCAGTGAGCATGAAAAGCTTTGAGCTTTGAGTCTTGAGCTATGAGATATTTCTCAAAGCTCAAAGCTCATCGCTCACAGCTCTCCAATGTCCACGTAATGCCCGCGCGTGCCCCGTACCGGAGCCCGAAGGCAACTGGTACAGGGTATATGGGCCATGAACAGCACGATAATGAAAATATATGTTCAATCTCCCGTTAGTGCTACTCGGCTGAACACATTGCTGTGCGTACACCTGTAGCCTATCTACCTCGTAGTCTACGAGGGGGATTATGGGGACAATTAATCTCGAGATGTGTTTCCCACTTAGATGCTTTCAGCGGTTATCACGACCGAACATAGCTACCCTGCAATGCGGCTGACGCCACAACAGGCACACCAGCGGTTCGTTCACTCCGGTCCTCTCGTACTAGGAGCAAGTTCTCTCAATTGTCCAATCGATCACGGAGGATAGAGGCCAAACTGTCTCACGACGTTCTGAACCCAGCTCGCGTACCACTTTAATTGGCGAACAGCCAAACCCTTGGGACCTTCTCCAGCCCCAGGATGTGATGAGCCGACATCGTACATGTTTCCACAATTTCGTGTGGTGCAGACTATATCTTCTTCCTGCGATCGGCCGTAGATCC
>CAZLUK010000035.1:0-2285 GCA_964562735.1 uncultured Candidatus Peribacteria bacterium | reverse complement strand
CGTTTTGATCGAAGTCTCCAGCCTCAGCTGCTCATGCGGTGACGGAGTGCTCAGGACCCACGTCGCCAAATCCTGATCCGCAGGCGGTGGCCCGCAACCGATGCGGATGCGGGGAAAGCCTTCGCCGATCTGTTCGACGATAGACCTGAGACCATTGTGTGTTCCGGGGCCGCCCTTCTCCCTGAATCTGATCTCGCCGAGCGGGATATCGATGTCGTCGCAGAGGATGAGGATCTGCCGGGCAGGATCGAGTTTGTAAAAATCAATGAGCTTGCGAATGCACTCCCCCGAACGATTCATGAACGTTTGCGGTTTGATCAACATCGCTGCAGCAGTCACGATTCTCGCTTCCTGAGCAGTACACAGAAACTTCTGCTTGTCGGCCCAGTCCCCTTCTCCATATTCGCTGCTCAGCAGATCAATTGCGCGAAATCCCGCGTTATGCCGCGTCTTATCGTAGGACTTGCCCGGATTGCCGAGGCCGATGATGATGACGTGTGGCTTCATAGATCTTCCATCTGCACTTTGCCCGCGATCATCGCCGCGAGGATTTCCTGCACGTGTTTCGAATCCTTCATGTTCTTTGTGTGCAGGTACGCTTCCATGGATTTGAGGATCACCGACTCGACTCTTCGGGGATACGGGACGTACTCGAGAGAAACGGCCGTTCCCGTTGAAATCTTCTCCACACTCAGCTGCCCGTACCGCATCACCGTTCCGATCACCCCTTTGATTTCGTAGCTCACCCCCTGCACATCACTGTAGAGAATACGGGACGCTTGGCGGTGGAACCAGCCGTGCCACTCCAGATCGATGATGCCGTGGTTCGTGATGATCCACGCATCCAAATAGTAATCGAAGAAGTTTCGCAACCACCACACGAGCGACGCACTCGCCCACCCGGCGACGATGTAAAACGCGATTGGAACGCGTGTGATTGCGAGAAAAATGATCGCCAAGAGGAACGATAATGACGGCGCAAACAGCTCCTTCGTACCGATCAACCAGTGCTTGTGCACGATCATCGCCACGGTTTCGTCGTCTTCCAAATGTTTGGAGAAGAGTGTGGATTGGAGCATGAGAGGAGTATATAGTATCAAAGATGTCTCCCGAGGAACGCAAACACGGCTTCTGGTACCACTTGTTCGACGTTCTTCTGAATATCGTCATCATCATTGCGATCGTCGTTGGCGTGCGGACGCTGCTCGTGTCGCCGTTTCAGGTGGAAGGCAATTCGATGGTCGATACGCTGGCCGATAAGGAATACATCATTATCAACAAGCTTGTGTACTTCACGGGAACGCCGCAGCGGGGCGATGTGGTCGTGTTCCGGCCACCCAATGATCACTCGAAATACTACGTCAAGCGCGTGATCGGCCTGCCGGGTGACGACGTGATCGTCCGCGACGGATTCGTGTACCTGCGGAAGGCCGGTGAGAAAGAAGTGCGCAAGCTCGAAGAAGGCGCCTACCTGAATGCGAAGAATCTGGGCCACACGTACAAGCATCCTCCCAATAGCGGCGACACCTCCGCCATCACCTACACCGTACCGAAAGACGAGTATTTTCTGCTCGGCGATAACCGCCAGGGCAGCCTTGATTCGCGCAGCTTCCAGGACACCGGCAACAAGCCCGTTCCGTTCGTAGTGAAGAACGACATCAAGGGCCGTGTGTGGTTCATTGCTCTTCCACTGACAAAAATTCATGCGCTCGAACCTCCTGAGTACGGTTTCTGAGTTACGTTAATTCGTTAACTCGTTAATTCGTATTATTTCGCCACGAGTTAACGAATTAACGAGTTAACGTGGTTCTTATTTTCACTTGCACCAGGCATTGGTTCCTGTAGTATATCTACGAGCCCGACGGGCTTTTTTCTTTAGTCCGCACACTATGAATCCGATCATCAATTACGCAAAAGAGTGCATTCAGGAACTCGAACTGGTCCGCTGGCCCACCCGCCAGCAGGCCGTCCGCCTTTCGGCCATCGTGCTGGCATTTACCGTGGTAAACGCTCTGGCATTCGGTGCCATCGATATCATGCTGGAGAACGGACTCTATATCCTCACCACTACCCTCTAAACACCCATGGGCAAACAAGATCCCCGTGCAGGACGTAACTGGTACGTACTCCACACCTATTCCGGTTACGAAGACAGCGTCAAACAAGCGCTCGAACAGCGCGTTGAATCCCTTGGCATGCAGGATTACATTTTTGCCGTACAGGTGCCCAAAGAGAAACAACTCGTCTTCAAGAAGGGCGAACCCGTGGAGGAGGAGCGCAAACTT
>CAZLUK010000034.1:0-22816 GCA_964562735.1 uncultured Candidatus Peribacteria bacterium | reverse complement strand
CTCATTCTGAGTTCTATAGCCCAAGCGACACTAGACATCGAAACATATAAACAGTATGTACTTCTACCTGACCAAGAACTACAAAAAATCATTTCAGAAGTGCAGAATATCATTTCTACTTTCAAGTTTACGGATGTGAATCTTAGATTCTAACTCGAAGTGCAACGCTGGGAGATTCCGTGGAACACCTGATGAGGACTCCGGTAGTTCAGTCGTTTGCGAGGACGATGATTGATGAGATCGACTGCCCAGTCAATTTGTTCCTGCGTTACATCGCTGAAGTTGGTTGTCTTGGGAAAGAATTGGCGAAGCAATCGATTGGTGTTTTCGTTCGTGCCACGTTCCCACGAGTGATATGGATGAGCAAAGTACATGGTCATCGTGAGTGCTTTTTCAGTTTTCTGGTGTTCTGCAAACTCGGGTCCATTGTCGTTTGTACAAGTCTTCCGCAAGTATTTCGGTACGGACTTCCGGAACAGTTGTACGGTCACTTTCCGCATTTCGACAGCACCGCGGTTTTCCATTTTTCCCGCAAGAAAGTACCCTGATTTTCTTTCTGCAAACGTTGCAATCGCTTTGTTGCGACATTTGCTGACAACGGTGTCTCCTTCCCAATGACCGAGTCTTTTTCTCAACTCAATCGCTTGTGGCCGCTTGTCGATCATTCGACGGTTAAGGATGATTTCTCGTTTACCAGAGCCACGTTTGCGATAGTTCTTGTGTGAAAGAATCAGTAAGTAGCGCTTGAATTCAGGATGGCGCTTCTTGATGAACGAGTAGATGGTTTCGTTGCAGACGGATGCCAATGCCTTGTGCTGGGGAAGATCGCCTCGGATTTCATCCGGACTCCATCGTAATCGCAGCTTCTCGAGAATGTGGCGCTCCAATATTGATCCGTCGCTGATTTTTCGATGTTGCCTGTTTGCAATGATTCTTCGCTGGCTGGAGTGGAACTGCGCAAAATCTGCTTTGTACGGAATTCCCGTGGAAGCATTCCGTTTCAATTCACGGAAGACAGTACTTTTGTCTTTTCCGATGCGTTGGGCGATCACTGCAAGCGTATGACCTTCAGCGTGAAGCACTTCTATGTAGGTTCGTTGGACGGACGTAAGATGATGGTAAACCATGATGAGAAAGGAAGATGGTAGGGAGCGACAACTCCTACCGTACCTCCTCATCATGGTTCTTTAGCATTTCCTTGCGTGTTGCACTTCGGAATGGAATCTAAGAGGAAGGGCAGGAACGTTTTACCTTTCTGCCTTTCCTGCCTTTCCTCACCTTCCTGCCCCTTTCTGCCTTCTGTTTGCAGAAATGTAAAATGGGCATCAGCCGATTCGTGAGTTCATTTGCGATTATTCTTTGCTCCGATTGCAATTCCCGCTAAAAGAATATCTACATCTCTTCGAGAGCTATTCTGCAAGAAATGATTATAAGGGTGATATGAACTCCTACCGTGGCGACAGCACCGATGCCGGATTCACATGCACGCCATTTTTTGTAATTTCGAGGTGCAGATGTGAACCGGTCGTCATGTAACCTGCACCATGCGTACCGGGCTTTCCGCCGGACAGCGCGATCATCTGGCCGATACTCACGATTTCACCCGACTTCACGAACGACGTAGAAACGTGTCCGTAGAGCGATGCATAACCGTTGCGATGGCCAATGAGAATGTAACTGTAACCGGTGGTTCCGCCATCTTTGACCGCAAACACCAGGCCGTCCGCGACCGTACGGACCGGCGTTGTCTGCGGCACGGCAATATCCATCCCACGGTGCGGAACACCGAACACCGCCCGGTATGCGACGTCTAAGTATCCGGCACTGATCGGACCAGTGACCGGCCATAAGAAAACAGGCGGCAGGTTGCCGCCGAGCTCGAACTGCTTCACGGCAGATTCAAACTCAACCGTCTTAGCGACCACCTGCTTGTCGATCATGGCAATTTTGGGCCCGAATTCGGCGATTTGTTTGACGAGGATTATGCGCTCGGACATCGCTTCATCAGCGCGGTGTTTGGCCAGAATATACGCCTCGGCCAGATCCGCGGGGACACCGTCTTTCATATAGGTCATCGTTTCATCGATAAACGCGATTGCTGCCTTGGCTGCATTGATGTTCATGGTTAGCTCAGTACTACCACTGGCCGTCTGCTGCGACTTAAGTACCGCAAGATCAGCCAACGCCTTGTCACGCTGAAACTTCTTCTCCTCGATTTTCTTGTACAACTTCTTGTCGGTATTCCTGGCACTGACCGCGACCTGGAACGCTTTCTGCGCGGCATCCTCAATAAGACCCATGGCCGTGTCCTTACGCATCAACGCATCGCGTTGATCTTCCAGTTCCTTCTTCTGGATTTTAAGAGGTGCCAGCTGCTGCTCGAACTTCTTGGCCCTCGCCTGCTTCAGATCCTCGTTGATCTGCACCAGACTAGCTTGCATAGCGGCAATCCTGGAGTTCGCTTCGCCAGCCTCCTGCGCGACAAAGCGGAATTCCTCCTCAGTAAGCCGTTTCTGTTTCCAACTATTATCGATGAACTGCGATTTCTCATCGACAATTGATACTATGTTACGGTGTGCATCTTCCAAAAGTTTGAGTTCGTTTGAGTAATCATCGGCCACTTCTTTAAGCCGACTCTGCACCCGATCGGATTCGCTCACTAGAACACGAACCTGTCCCAAAAACTGCTTGCGAGCTTTCAAGACGGCATCGAACGCAAGCGCTTCGTCGATACTATCACCGAGCGATCCGTGAAGGACATGCTTAAGAAGCGGGCCGCCAGCGGCAGGACCGGATTCGTTAAACGCAATATTCTTGCTTGTCATGTACTGAATAAACCTCACGAAGTCGTCACGCTGACCGAGAGCCACGGAATCGTAGAACGCCTTGGCATCTTGGGTGGCCTGCACCTGTCCCTGCAACGCTCCCACGAATGCGCGGCGCTCGATAATCTGCTCACGAAACATTTTTCTCTGCTTCGAGGCTTGCTCCAGATCCTTCCTGGCACTCGCAACTTTTCCGTCAAACTGCACCAAAATCTGCTCCAGAGTGGCACGCTTTTTTGTTGTCTCGGCAGCTGTATGCCACAGCTGGTTAAATTCATCCTTAGCGGCCGCAAGCTGCCGGTCATCCGCGACAGCGAGAACCGAGAATGGAACCATCAGCGTGAGGCTGAGGGCGATAAACTGATTCCTGTGTGTGTTTGAGCCAAAATACATCAAGACAGTATACCACAGAAGCAGCAAGGCAGGAAGTTAGGAAGGCAAAAAAATACTTCCTGCCTTCCTGACCTGCTGCCTTTCCTGCCTTTTCTTTCTTTTCGGCCTTCACCAAGTATCAATCTTTAGCTATCATCGAGTCATGCTGTACGCGCTTACTGGGATCGTCCAAAAACTAGATATGCCACACGTCGCGGTGAACGTTTCCGGAGTGTCGTATCTTGCATCGGTACCACATCCAGTGTGGGATTCTTTGCGGAACGGCGAGACCTCAACGCTTATCATCTTCACGTTCGTCCGCGAAGATCGTCTGGAGCTTTTCGGATTCAAATCAGGCAACGACCGTTCGCTCTTCGTCTCGCTTCTCAGTATCTCCGGCATCGGCCCGAAGCTCGCGCTCGAACTCTGCTCCATCCCAAGAGAAATGCTCGTCTCGGCCGCCGAACAGGAAAATGCAGGAATCCTGACGAACATCAAAGGAGTCGGCAGGAAAACCGCAGAAAAACTGCTCGTCGATCTGAAGTCACTTTTCGAGAAACATCCTGAGTGGGCCACTCAGCTCTCTGCTCCGGGCGAAAAACTCGCAGCATTTGATTCGGACGCTATCGCAGCTCTTACATCGCTCGGCTACGATCAATCATCAGTGCTCGACTCCCTAAAAAAAATCCCCGCCAAACTCAAGCGCACCGAAGACCGCGTCGCCGCCGCCCTCCGTTCCCTATAACCCGCGAATCTAAGACCCGCTCGCTCCCAAGAACCTTCCTCACATTCCTGCCCTTCCTGCCTTTTCTGCCCTCTCTCGATGCTCACTCTTGATATCAAAGGTACGCTGGCAAAGACGATCACACCAAGCCACGGCATCCCGGATAGCGAGTTTGCGGCGGTCCGAACTTTGATGCGCCGCTACACCGAAGAATGGCTTTCCGAACGGGAAAAAGGTCAACACGGCTGGTCGATGAATCCATACGACAAGGAGGCAATCAAGGAGGTAACCCACCTCGTGAACGGACTGAAGACCGATAACATCCAGACCATCGTATGGATCGGCATCGGCGGCTCCGGACTCGGTCCGAAAGTTATCCAGGAAATCTTCGAATCGCCAAAGACACCGGCATTCGTCATAATTGACACCGTGGATCCAGCCACGCTCCAGATGCACCTGGATCTCATCGACTGGAAGAACGCCCTCATCGTTGTTGCCAGCAAATCCGGCTCAACGCTGGAGACGATGTCGGCCTTCTTCGCGTGTTTCGAACGACTCAAGACTGCCGTGAAGACCCACCCTGGCAATCGTGTCATTGCCATCACCGATCCTGAGGGCGGACCGCTCCGCGCATTTGCCAAACAAAACCGCATCCACACACTTCCAATCCCGCCAAACGTCGGCGGACGCTTCAGCATTTTCACACCAGTCGGTCTCCTCGTAATCGGGCTCCTCAATGCCGACGTGAATCAGTTCGTGCGTGGGGCCAAGGAAATGGATACCTACTGTCAGGAGACGACTATGGCTAGAAATCCCGCGGCATCGCTCGCAGCAGTGCAGTATCTGCTGGATACCAAGCGTAATTATCCAATTCGAGTCATCATGCCCTACGGTGACAGATTGCAGTCCATGGCACGCTGGGAACAACAGCTGCTAGCAGAAAGCCTCGGAAAAACCGACGGCTTCAATCCGATCCCGGTTGCGGCAATCGGCACCCAAGATCAGCACTCGCTTTTGCAACAGTGGATGGCCGGGCCCAGAAAAAGTTGGCATCTGTTTCTACGAGAACTGGATAAGCCCCGTTTGGAAGTACCAAAAAACCTACCCGATGCCTTCGCGTACATCGGCGGCAAGACGTTCGGCCAACTCCTCGATGCGTGCTACGAAGGCACGAGCCAAGCCCTGACATCCGTAAAACGTCCACACGCAACAATTTCGCTGCAACGACTTGATGAATACCACATCGGACAGCTGTTTTTCCTCTTAATGACGGAAATTGTCTATCTCGGAAAACTCTACCGGATCGATATCTACGGTCAGCCGGCGGTGGAGATCGGTAAACAAATTACGAAAGGGATTTTGTCGAAGGGACAGTCATGATCGTTACTCGTTTGCTCGTTGCTCGTTAAGAAACAAAACTCGCGGATGCATAACGAGCAAACGATTGTCGAGAGAGCCATGACGAGATAGAATCCTCATGTACTTCTTCCGCACTACATATATGGCCTCCCCCGTCACCGACGCCGAATTCGCCGCCAAAGTCCTCAAATCCCCGCTGCCTGCATTGGTCGATTTCTGGGCTCCGTGGTGCGGTCCATGCAAGGCCATGCTACCGATCATTGATGAACTTACCACCAAGTACGACGGCAAAATTGTATTCTACAAAATGAACGTCGACGAAAATGCCGACGTCCCCCAGCAATTTAACGTCATGAGCATCCCGACGTTCATCCTCTTCAAAGGCAGCGAGGCCGTGGACACGTTCATCGGCGTCCAGTCCAAGGAGACGGTTGCCGGAAAACTGGATGCACTTCTGAAGTAAATATGCATATCATCCTGGGGCTCATCGGCATCGTGTTCGCAGCAGTTCTCATTAAATTTCGTGAGCAGGTAGGCGCGATGCTCGGTGAACCGACCTGGGCCGAAAAAATCGGCGGTATCTATAACGTGATCATCATCATCGGCGTCTTCATCTTCTTCTGGAGCATCGCCTACATGACGAATACTCAAGACGTGCTCTTCGCGCCGATTATGAATTTGTTCCCAAATAAAGATGCTGCCGGGTCGGGTATTCCGGGAGCGGAGTTCTGAAACTTGTTCTATAGACTCGCTAAACGACAAATTTTTACCTACAATGCCGGGTGCGTGGGGCTGTAGCTCAGTTGGTAGAGCATCTGGTTTGCAACCAGAGGGTCAGGAGTTCGAATCTCCTCAGCTCCACCACTCCGATAATCCCTACGTGACAATCTCCGCCAGGCGTTTTTGCTCAACTGCGTTCCTGATCTCCATCCCCACTCGCTCCCCCACACTCATACTCTTCCCATACAAATACCCTGAATACGGCGTAGCCGCGATTCCTGGTGAGCCCGGAATCCTAAGTGACACATCAAAGATCACGATGTCTTCTTTTCCTTCCTCGGCGACAACTGCGCCCTGAAGCGCAAAAGGCCCGATGATGCCTTTGCCGCTAGGATCTAATTCTTTAGGAAGAGACTTTGTCGCTTTTACGAACTTCTCACCCAGATCGAATGCTTTTTCGAGAATGGATTCTTTCACCGTCACGGAGATGTGTCCAGTTTCAATTCTTTTTACTTCCTGATGCCAATCTTTTTCCCCAAAAATTTCATTCTGTTCAGATGCCGTTAGTCGTAATACACCATCAAGATTTGTTTGACGTCGCGTATCTGTTCCGAGGAGCTCTAATTCTTTCGTAAGCGGCGAGTAAAAGAAATTAAAGTTCACATGAGCACCAATTATTAATTCCTCAATAGTTGCATCCCTCCAATTACTTGAAAGTTTGCCAAGCTTTTCAAGATGCTTGCCTTTCCCCTCCCATTCAATTTCTGAGCCAGCGGTAAAAAATGCTCTTTCATAACCTCTCTGTTTTTCTGCCGCCTTCACGAGAACCGGACGGTCGATCTCTTTCGCACTTTTGAAGATCTTCGGCGTCCGTATGCCCGCTTTTTTGAGAAGATCATACTGATTGAACAGCTGACCTGTTGTGAGCCGGGCCGAACCATCGCGCTCTTCAAGCTTCAAAAGAGTCCGCGAACCAAAAATCGGAACGTTGAAATCATTTTCTACCTTGGAAAAATCATCAAAATAGACCCAAAAATAGCGATTGTGTACAAAAATAGTGTTCATTTTTCTGAGCTTATCTTGAACGTTTTTATTGAGAACATTTGAGAAATTATCAACGACTATCGTCTCATCGATGCAACCTTTCATGCTCCCCGCTCCCCGCTCTCCGCTCTCCGCTTTTTCGATTGATTGTCGCGTCCGAAAATACCGTTCGTACGTCTTCTCCCGCCCCTTCCTAGCGACACACACCGTCCGAAATCCGTGTTTCTTCGCGCCATGGCAGACATCCAGAGCACTGTGTCCGCCGAGCACGCCGACGGTGAGGTTCTTCAGATCGTAGCCTTTGATGAGTGAAGCAATGTCCATAGGAAAATAAAACGGAATTTTCTTAGCTTATCCCAGTACTTCATTCAACATCCCCTTCTCAATCGCTTGCTTAATATCTAGAGCAATGCGTCGGCCAGTACTCATCGGAACATCGTACTTGAGCGCCGTGTACGGCGAGCCCTCGATAAACGGATTCGTGCCGGCGACAATCCTGGCACTGATCTCAAATACGAACACCTGCAATTTACGGGTGACGATCGTTTCCAGACAGAACGAACCAAAGAGACCCTTCGTCAACTTCTTTTTTGTCTTCGTATTGTGAAGTTTGCGGCTGGCCGCAATCACCCGGTCACCCATTGCGAAGAATTCGGACAACATGGATTCACGGACGACGATTGGAATGTTACCGACGATCGTATAGCTCGTGTGGATTTTAGCGGCCAACTGATCTTCGGCTTTGATACGACCAATCGAGTCGGCATTGGATTCGTAGCGTTTGTCGAAGCTCATGATCTCCAATTCGCCCGTAATAGGTGAAAAGAAGTAGTGGACATAAACCGGAACGCCGATGATGTATTCCTGGATCGTGAAATCGCTTTCCTCGGGATACTTACGATTTTTCACCTCGTAAAACTGCTCGGCCGAACGCACGACGAAGTACCCGAATCCGCCCCCCGCGCCGTGGAACTTCACGATTACCGGACAATCGATATCCTCCGGTTTATCAAACACCCGCGGCATGAGAATATCCGCGTCCAAGAGCCATTTTCGCTCCATCGTTCTATTCGATTCCCACTCCAGGATTTCCTTGGTTCCGTAGTACATCGTCTGCATCTGCTGCACCTTGGCGTAACCCATGTTGGAGATGAACGATCCGTGCGGAATGATGATGGCATTACGCTTCCGGAGTTCCGGCTCCACCTTGGCTTTCCACTCGCTCCAGTCGTCTACTATCAGGATCTCGTCAGCGACGCCGAAGCTTCGGTACACGCGTTCGGTGCCGCGCTTACAGACCACGATGTTGGCAATCCCTTCGTCCCGCGCACCCTTAAGAATCTGGAGCGCACTATGGCTTCCGATCGTGGCGATGCAGTAATCTTTGGGATTTTTTGAAACGGCCGCTTTTTTGGTTGCAGGAGTCATGAGATTTCGGTGAGTTTACGCCGAAAGACTCACCGAAGGCAATGCATTTCGCTTGTTTCCCTTGTAGCCAGAGTCAGCGCGTCCCGGGAAAGATCGATGCCTCGGGGATACTAAAAAGTAGAGACGCAAAATTTTGCGTCTCTACTTTTTAGCGCGTTATCAGTACAATCTCTCCGGTTGGTGCCGTAGCCAAGCAGTAAGGCAGGGGTCTGCAAAACCCCCATACGCGGGTGCAATTCCCACCGGCACCTCCAACCTGCGCGCCGCTGTGCTACGGTCGGCAAGCAATCACGTGCAAAGGTGGGCCGGCAAATCACTTACTTTGCACTTCCGCATTCGGATCCTTAAACGATACATTTTTGAGGATGAACTTAACCTGCTCGGCTTCGCTATCTTGGATACTCAAGGGAAACGATCCCATGAAGGTATAACCGATTTTATCCTGCGCCACGGAAATTTGGTAGTAGCGGCGGATCGGCTGATCGGCTCTGGGACGCGCGCTGAAAACGTGGAGCGCGGACTCCTGTCCATCGATATACACGGTTTCTTTGTCGATCAATCGGTAATCCGGCAACGCAGAAAGTGCGAGTAGGTTGGACTGGACATAGTCGGGAGTCTTAGTAGCGGTAGAAAGCGGCTCACGGGTCACTGTAACGGTATCCAGCTGTCCGGCATGCGGGGTATCAATCTGGAACGCGGCAACCGTTTCCTCGGGGACGCCAAGCTGCCGCAGTGTTTCCGTGGAAAGGACACGCCAGCCCTTGGGCAAGCATGCCGCCAACATCCCATTCCAGAATTGCTGTTCGCAAGCGACTGTGGTCTTGGAGGAACTACTTAAACCACATCCCGCGAGGAGAACTCCGACCATGCCCGTAAGCATCAGACGCTTCATCATGGGGATCATAGTACCATGGGCAGGCAGCAAACAAAAAGCGCAGAATGAAGAGCAGAACTTGGAATTGACACACTATGATGAATAACAGATAAAGGTATATCGACCATTGGTTAGATAGTGATATTTTTGCTATAATACAATGATTTATGCGCAAAAACCGACTTTCCATCATAGTGCTCACGATGCTTGCCCTCGTACAAGTGCCGTTCGGTGCGATCGCTGCAGGCATATGCACAGTGTCTGCTCTTGATACCGTTGCAGGTCTCGGAACGCAGGTCACTGTCTCGAATTGTATCGATAAGAGTCAGCTATCTCTGTCACTCAGCGGCCCAATGGGAGCTTCATACACCCAACAAATCTCGCTCGATGCTTCCGGTAATGCCGCAACACTCATTCCATCCAAGTACACTCTCACCGCCGGACGTTATGACGTAACGGCCGGAGGAACGACTGGCAGCTTCACGGTCATCGCTGATCGGGCCGACGACGGCCATTCGACTTTTACGGCGTCCCCGGCAAGCATCCGAAATAATGGCCAAGACGCAGTGACGGTAACGGCAGTCCTGAGAGACAAGTACGATAATCCGGTCGCAGGCCGGCCGATCGCACTTATC
The DNA here is from genome assembly GCA_964562735.1 of uncultured Candidatus Peribacteria bacterium. Taxonomy (GTDB): domain Bacteria; phylum Patescibacteriota; class Gracilibacteria; order Peribacterales; family Peribacteraceae; genus JAGORY01. The sequence continues at coordinate 12,835 of CAZLUK010000034.1, read as the reverse complement.
AGCAGCCGCGCTTCAGATGAAATAAACGGCCTTTCGGCACAGACCGACGAGAACGGCCGCATGCTCTGGACCGTACGCGGCACAGAATCCGGACCGATGACACTCATTCCATACGACATCATAAGCTCCAGGCAATTCAAGTTCCGCGCCGATGTCTCGGTAACCGGCGGACCAATCGCTTTGCGCGCCTCGCTCTCCGGTTTCGAGCGCGGCGGAGATTCGCTGCTGCCCGCCGACCTCACGAGCACGATCATTGACCACTTCGAACTCGCGCTGCCGCAGAACGCTACGAACGTTAAAGCCAACGAACTCTTCAGCATGACCGTGCGAGCCATGAACGGCGACACGCTAGTGCGCGGCTTTGTCGGCACACTCATCGTAGAAAGCTCAGACCCCGACGCAGAACTGCCTAAGAAAGGCGAGGATCCAAAAGCCCCGAACTCCGGACGCATCGACATGCGAAGCGTAGACCAAGGCGAGCGCAAGCTCTCACTCATCTTCGTATTCCGTAAAAGAGGCGAACAGACCATCACCATTTATGACAAGCTCGATCCTGCGGTGAAAGGCGTCATCACGCTGAACGTTAACCGTAATGACTCCGGAGAGAATGAACAGATCACGATCAAGGATCCCGCTGACCGCGCGCACATCAAGGGTCCGTCAGTGAAGCTACAGGGCAACGCCCCCAGCCTGGTAAACTTAAAAGTGAAAGGCGGTAACCAGACCGTAGATGCCGAGACCGATGCCGAAGGAGTGTTCCGCGTAGTCGTCCCACTCAATCCGGCTGACAAAGAAGTGACGTTATTCGTAACGAGCGAAAACGGAACGATGGAATCCGAGCCCCTGCACCTCATTATCGATAACGATCCACCGGTGATCGACACTGTGATGATCGATCCCGCCGAAGGCAAAACCGATGGTCCGGCCATCATCACTATGAAGTCCGAACCCGGACTCGCCTCCGTGAATGCGGATTATAACGGTTCTGCTCTCGCGCTTACCGAAACGGGCGGAGGCCTCTACACCTCGGCGCTGACGGGACCCAAAACGGCTGGACTCTACGATATCAAAATTACCGCCACCGACTCGGTAGGCAATGCGTCGACTATGCTCACGAAGTGGACCGTCAAATCTAGGCAGCTGCCGGCCGTAACTGGTGCTAAAGCCGAAGGTCAGCCACAACAAGTGGCTCTAACGTGGGATCAGGTGCATACGATTCCCGTCGCCGAGTATAAAATCTATGTCGCTTTGAACTCAGATCCGAGCAACTATCTCTACAGCATCTCGACTAAGAAACCCGTAACCTCCGCAGTGATCAAGGATCTTCCACTCGGCGAAACGTACAAGTTCTCGCTGACTGTAGTTAGCCTGGACGGTCAGGAAAGCACCGAGAAAAGTGAGCCTGCCACGGCCTCTCCCCTCGGGATGCTGCTCACGGCCAAAAGCGGCCGAGGCAGCATCTTTCTGGAATGGACCAGCCTCAAGGATCTGCCGCTCGATCATTACATGCTGGAGTACGGCACTCAGCCGGGTGAGTATCCCGAGAAGCGCACGGTGAGCGGACAGGCCAACTCGTTCATGCTCCGCGATCTACTGAACGGCATCACCTACGAACTGAAGCTCACGCCGGTGACGGTCACCGGAAAGACTCAGAATGATCTCGCCACCGTTATCCGTGCAACGCCGGACGGCACAGGCTTCACGCCGGGTACCGCTGATCCGGTCCCGCCGGACATCGCAGGCACCCTCCATCCGGGAGCTAACCTGCCGCCTCCATCGGACATTACAAATATCCCTAGTACCCCAGGCAGCGGTATTCCGGCGATAGTCGGAGTAGTTTTGTTCCTGGCAGCGATTGTCGGAGGATTCCTGTGGAGAAGCCATGCCTTACAACGCAAGCTCACGCAGGAGTTTCTCTCCCTCATGCAGGAGCGTTACCACTCCTGACATCATGACTTCTACCCGTCCCCAACCGCAGTCATCCCTCTCCATCGGGGGCGCAACGTACGATCTTTTTCTTTCGATGGACTCTGGTGTCCAGAAGCACGAAGCAAACATTGTTCTCATGGCAGGCGGGAAACTGCGTATTGATCGCGTCATCGAAACCTGCGGCGGCGGCGCCTGCAATACATCTGTCGGACTCTCACGACTCGGGCTCCAGGCCGCATTCTGCGGCATAGTCGGTTCGGACCAATGGGGCGAGAGACTCCTTGCAACCATGAAGCAGGAAGGAGTCGACACTACATCAGCCACAGTCGTGGAAAACGAAACGAGCAGTTTTTCGATCATCCTTTCTCTCCCGAGCGGCGAACGCACGATCCTCTATACGCCGGGCGTGAACGAGCACCTGCACGATACGACGTTCGACAAAGCAGCGATCGGAAACGTCAATGTCGTGTACCTCAATCACCTGTGTGATGCGTCTGGCATGATTGAAGACGACATCATTCGTGCGATTATCAAACGTCCCCAAGTCCATCTCGCATGGAACCCTGGTGGCTCCCAGATCGAGGTCGGCATCGACCAACCGGACAAAAAGGCGCTCCTGAAAGTCACCGATCTTCTGCTGCTGAATAGAGAAGAAGCATTAACCTTCAGCGGAGCAAAAACGACTGAACAAGCACTCAAGATTCTCGGAGCTACCGGTGCCAAACATGTCTGTATTACGCACGGCAAGAACGGTACTCACGCCACAGACGGCGTGAAAACATATCACTGCCCGGTGCTCCCGGACGTGAATGTGGTGGACACAACCGGCGCCGGAGATGCCTTCGGAACGGCCGCCGCATGGGCTCTGTCAGCTGGAGAATCATTGCCAACCGCGCTGATCGCTGGTACACTGAACGCTGCAAGTGTCGTCGGTGTCTTCGGTGCCCAAGCGGGACTGCTAACAGTATATCAAATGCGTGATCGGCTGAACCGTCATCCGCTTTCTGTCTCCGATATTTCCTGACAACTGCTGCTCTAGATGTCCCAACCAACCAAATGTCCGACGACAAGCTTTTATCCATCCAGGAACTGATCGACTCTGCGATGTCGGCCCTCAAGACCGCGGACAGTATGCTCCGTGATCTCACTGGCATCTCGGATACGTCGCGCGAGAGACATTCATCCAAAGCCAGTACACTCGGCATGAGCGCCTACGCTGGGTCCGCCGCCAAAGTGATAGAAGGCATCTTTGACGGCCAAAACATGGTCGATTCTCTAAGAGAGGCCTATCCGATTCCCGCCAACTATGCATCCAAAAGCAAGCTCGTGGAAGGCGATGGCATGAAGCTGACCATCACCGAGGAAGGCAAATTCATCTACAAACAGATCGCTCCAATCGAGCGTCGCACGGTCATCGGCGTCCTCATCCAAGAAGACGGCCAGTACAAAGTTTTGGCCGAAGGAAAAGCCTTCCGTATCCTCCTCGCATCCATTACTTTCTACCGCGCCGAAGTCGGCGATCAGGTGACGATCCTCATCCCGAAATCAGACAAAGCTAACTGGGGCGCCATCGAAGCCGTTATTCCCCGTCATCTCACTGAAGCCGCCGCCAAAGCTGCGGTCGAAGGTGAGGAACCGGCCGCGCCACGCAAGACTGTCCGCAAGAAAAAGAGCGATGACGGAGAGCTGAGCCCAGCCATAGAATGATCATGAAGATCCCACCCCGCATTTACCTTCCGCTCTTACTCGCACTTCTGATCGGCATGCTAGTGGGCGGTCTCTTTCTGTGGCAGATCAACCGATCAGTAGCGACGATTGAAGGATCGTTCACAATGGGTAACACATCACTGTTGCATAAAATTCTCCCCGGCAATCCACGCGTCTCCCCCGATAGCACCATGCAATCCGAAGCATTGGTGAAGCTGCGGCAAGGCGAGATCTTCGAGCTCAAGGGTGAGTGGAAACTGGCGCAGGACAAGTATACCCAGAGTGTCATCTCGGGCGGCGGAACGCCCGCACTGAAGAAACTCGCGTCCATCCAGCTACAGCGTCGTGACTATGATGCAGCCAGTGCGACAATCGACAAACTCAAAGCGGAAAGGAAAGACTCCGACGACGTCCTCCTGCTCGAAGGAATCCTATCGCTTCGCAAAGGAGATCTTTCTACCGCGGTATCGATCTTTAACCGCAAGCCGGATTCGCCGCAGGGTGGCTACGGTCTCGCACTCGCAGCGCTAGCCCAGGGCGACCACGAACAGGCGAAACAGTTGCTCTTGAAGGCCTCCGAAAGCGGCGATCCCGCAATCCGCGGCACAAGTGCGGTGATCCTGGAAGCGTACAACGAATTTGTGCTCTTCCCTCAGGGTCAGCCGACGCACCTTGCGACCCTGCTCGCTCGCTCGCTCGCCCAGGTGAACGAATGCGAAACGGCACTCGCCCTCACGACTCCGGTCGTACTATCAGAGCCCCGGTATCGCGACGCGTGGATCGTGAAAGGATTTTGTGAATTCACAACGGAACGCACCAAAGAAGCACTTACGTCGCTGGAACAGGCATACTCGCTCGATCCCGGGAAGCCCGAGATCCAGTACTTTCTGGCCCGCACCCACGCAGCACTTGGTGATCCGCAAAACGCAGTGACATTTCTGCAATACGCAAGCCTCAACGGCTTCCAGCCCGAACGCGCCGCCCGTGAACTGCTGGCCGACTATGCATTAGAACTCGGCAACACCGATCTCGCGCTCGAGCAGTACAAGCTGATCGCGGACGGCAAGAACAACGATCTGGATGCGTACCAACGCTACGTCGATCTCGCAGTCAGCACGCCCAATCACGGCCTGGATGCACTTGCCCTCGCAAAAGTCGCCCTCCAGAAATACCCGGATGATGCGGTCTCACTCACGATGGCCGCCAAAGCCGCTCTCGCCGCCGGCCTTCCCGCCGATGCCCGGAAATACATCGAATCCGCCCTCAAAATCGACCCCAAGAACAAGGAAGCTACAGTGGTTCAGGAAACGATCCGGCAGGCGCTTACAAACCCATAAACAAAAAGACCGTTTCCGGTCTTTTTGTATTTGTTTTCGCCTCCTCGGCTATCAACGAATGAATTGTGGAAAACATTCGCTGAGCCTTCGTGCGGAGGGATCACATGGGGGAGGAGCCCCGGAAACTCTACCTTGCTATGGTCTCTTGTTTCTCCTCGTGACCAGACGAAGTCCCCGTACCGGTTCATCGCGCGGTGCCGAAGGCTCCGGGAGAACACTGGGGAGAAAGGATGCACCTCCCAGGACTCACTCATACCCAAAAGGCGTCATTGCAGAGTAGAGAGGGTGGCGGCCGTGTTGAGCATACCGATCGCGGCGGACGCTACCCTCTCTATGAAGAAGTATTTTGTATATGGTATTTGGTATAAAGATCGCTTTCGATACTAGATACCAGATACTATGGTACTCATACTTGGCGCGGTGGTGTAAATGATCCTTTATTTCTTTTTACTCTTTTGCTTCATTTTACTCCTTTGCTTCATTTTACTCTTTTGTTTCTTTTCTCTTGCCGGGCGTCCCCGGCTTGGGTGTTGGTGTTATGATTTCTTTTTATTTGAAAGAAATCAGGCCATTGTAATCCTGCTAATAAATTATGCAAGTTCTTGCACTGGCAGATTAATAATAATATGGTGTTGTATAAAAGATGTGTACATTCCATCCCCTGCTATAGTGCGCGCATGAATCTAGGAAAATTACATCTATTTCGAATTGCAATATTGGCTTTGGTCGGCATCGCAGTAGCTTTGGCTACCATCGGGGGAATCCTCCTGAGCTTGAAAGTGGACCCGAATAAATTAAGCCTAGCCGACCGAGTAGACCCTACCCAGGCACAGGTATTCATCCAGACAGTAGATCCCATCTTTCTTATGAAGACGATCAACCAATTCGGATCACTAATGGGCGAGAGAAAGCTTGGACCGGAAAATTTGAAGACCGGAGATCTTTATGAACTCGTGATACTGGAAAACGGATCCGGATCCCAGGCATGGGTTCTGTATGTCCATAATACCAGAAAAAATAGCGCTGCGACATTTGTCTCGGACGATGACCCCGGTCTCTTGCTTCCTATAAATAAGCACAGATCCTCACTCGCATTTAGCCCGCTATTCACTCATATTCCGGAAGGCAATCACACAGTCGTGTGGTTCAAGATCGAAACCTTTCCTCTGCCCTCCTCCCCGGTTTCCACTCTCATCCAGAGCGCTATGAGTACAGCGACCGAAGGACTAGTGACATGGAAAAACTCATCGGAAGGATCTCTGTTTCTCCGCGGACTCACGCTGAAGGAATCAACCATGCGGCTGCCGTGGAGCGGCGACAATAATCCGCTTTTCTGGTTTGCAGTCGCAAATCCTGCAAATCTGACAAAATCCTTAGACGCAAGACTGGCAGCCAAAAATCAAACGCTTCAGGAAGGCATTGCGGGCATGCTGAAATCAAAGCTGGCAGTACTGACGGGACGGACGGATCTGGAACAAATAGCGCAAGAAATACTCGCTGGTCCTTTTGCAGTCTCCATAATCCGTGGCAGTGGATCCGCTCTTTCGTATGCAATCATCGGGACGGCGCTCTCGCGAAACTCCATTGATCAATGGACCGAGGCACTCGCCTCAAAAGTGACCGCAGGATCCGTCCGCAGGTTGCAGTTCTATAAAGGAGAAAATACGCGCACCGATATCTCTTTAGATTCCGCGGGTAAGCATCAGGAACTCGGAACGAAAAACGGCTGGACTCTAAAGCGCATCGGTATCGAACCTGACTCGGACATACTTATCGCCGTCGATGAGCGCCACTACATCATCAGTAATACTGTCACGAGCCTAGAAGAACTCACGAAAAAGTCGGATAGTAGTAGGGTAGGCCTTAGTGCCTCTATAGATATCCCGTGGACATTGGCGGAAGCTGAAAAAAACGTGCCGTTCCTGGGTTTAGAACTACGGGAATTTATCCGGTACTGGCTGGGAGAATCGTTGCAGCGTCTTTCCTGGGATACGAATCCTATTTCGGGAGGCATCCGTATAGATTGGGTCCTTGAGCAACGTTTCTAAACCCGCTACCCTTTGTCCCGCACCATGAATAGTTTCGATTTCCTCCGCCCGGCCAGATACTTCTTCGTCATCTCGACAGTTGCGCTGTTTTTGAGCATCGTGCTCCTGATTGTCCCCGGTCCGCACTACTCCATCGAATTCACCGGCGGCACGCGTTTCGAGATCACAGTACCCGAGGACAAAACACAGCCAGACATAGCTTCGGCATTCGGATCATTCAGTAGAACAGATCTGATCCCAACCATAAACCGCATGCAGAACGGCAACTTCCTCGTGCGCATGAAGGGTATCGATGACGAGACCCACAAGGCCCTTCTCACCCACCTAAAATCCACACTCGGCGGCGTCACGGAAGTGCAGTACACCACGATCGGCCCTACGGTCGGCAAAACACTTAAAACCCACGCCATCTATGCCCTGATTGTCGCATCCCTCGGCATCATCATCTACCTGGCATTCGCCTTCCGAAAAATCCCGCGCCGTTACAGTCCGTGGAAATTCGGCATCGTCGCCGTTATGACCCTTCTGCATGACGTCTTGGTGACTGTTGGTATTTTCGTCGTCCTCAGCCGCTTTACCAACTTCGAGGCCGACACGCTATTCGTCACGGCGCTCCTCACGATTCTCGGATACTCTGTGAACGATACGATCATCATCTTCGACCGTATTCGCGATAACCTGTTCATTCAGGAACGCAAAGAGGACTTCGCGACGATTGCCAACCGCTCCGTAAACCAGGCTTGGAAACGTTCGTGCTACACCAGCACCTCTACGCTGATCATGCTGTTCTCTCTGTTTTTCCTCGGAAGCGAGTCCATCAAGTGGTTTGTGCTGACGCTCATCATCGGCATAATCCTCGGCACATATTCGTCTATTTTCGTCGCAACGCCGCTGCTCGTATACTGGAACAAGCGAAAGTGAAGCCTTTTATGCCCTCTCAATGGAAACCAAGATCGAAAAGCTGCCGCAGTCCCGAATCCGCACGCTAACTACCGTCACGGATGATGAGCATCAGAACGCCGAAAATATTGCATTGGCATTGCTTTCGCAGCGCGTAGAAATCAAAGGATTCCGCGTCGGCAAAGCTCCGGCTGACATGATAAGAAGCCGTGTTGGTGAGGAAAAGCTCATGGCAGAGACAGTCCGTGCGTTGTTGCCCAAAGTATTGAAAGCAGCAATCGAGAAAAGCGGCGCTAAGCCGATTCTCCGACCGGCGGCAAGTGTGGTTTCCACAAAGCCACTCACGATCGCGCTCGTCTTTGTCGAACGTCCAACCGTCACCCTGAAAAGGCCCGATGCAATCAAAGTCGAAAAGCAGACGTTCACCGAGACAACCGACGCCGAAGCCGAGACTTTCATTAAAAAGATCCTCAGTCAGGACCGTACCGAGACTCCCGCAGACCGGCCAGCCCAGCATGGCGACCTTGTGAATATCGCGCTGTCGGCCAAGCAGAAAGATAAACCGATCGACGAACTGACGATCGGACACTATGCCCTCGTCATCGGATCGGAAGATTTATTCCCAGAACTGGAAACTCATCTGATCGACATGAAGAAAAACGACCAGAAAACCGTCGATGTTTTGTTCCCGAAAGATCATGCCATCCCCGGCATTCGCGGCGAGCAGATCAAGATCGAGATCACGGCCAAAGGCGTGCATGATGTGAAACTACCGGAACTGACTCAAGAGTACTTAAAGACTCGCCTCGGGACTGATATGACGCCCGAGCTATTTCGTGCCGACGTGAAAAAAATGCTGCTGGATCGCAAAAAGTCCGAGGAAATGAAGCGCCGCGAGAATGATCTGTACGAAAAAGTACGTGCTGCAACGCAGGTAGACGTCGCACCGGAGATCTTGGAAGCCGAAGTGGAGGACATTGTCCAGGATCTGCATCACCGACTCGCAGCACAGAAAATATCCATGGATGACTGGCTGAAAACAACTGGTAAAGATGCAAAAGCAGTGATCGACGAAATGAAAACGATTGCAAATAGCCGCATCGTGCTCCGGTTCGGCATGCAGGAACTGGCAAGCAAGCTCGGAATCGAAGCCGATCCCAAGGCAGTCGAAGATCAACTCAATGCAGTACGAAAAAATGCGCATGCTGGAGGAAAAGCAATACCGGAACAGGAGTTGCAGCCCGGAGGAACGGTCTATGAGCAGATTCGTTTTGACCTGAGGATGCAGGCGCTGGTGGACCGGATGATCGGAGAGAATAAATAACCAATTGAGATGATTTGTAGAGAACTTCCAAAAGACTAATAAAACCCTCTCCAAAACTTCTTGAACCCGCAGCCGCGATTCACAAATCGTGGTTTCGGTGCTTCTCAACAGCGGTTTGCACTTGCCCACCGTAGCTTTAGCTAAGGCGGGATGAGGCATGACAGAAAAGAATTCGAGAATAAGATTACAGAATCAGTGATCAGTTACTAAGAAATGAATGCAAAATGTTTACGATCTTACGTCCCGGGCGCGTCGTCTTACGAAGATTTTCGCAGTGGTAGCCACTTTCAAGCGATATTTTTGCTCCAATCGATAGTACGCTTGCGGAGTGATTGCATGAGTTTCATAAGATCCTGCTGTTGTAACTGGCGTTGGGTGAGCCACTCGTCGCGAGTGTATGGATCGGGGAATGTGCTGTGAAATTCCTCGACCGAGAAATAACCCCTCATCACCCAGTCGTCTTCCGTTATGACCGGATCATGCTTCATTCGATGCCGCACTTCTTCCGAAACCAACTCACGAAAACGATGATGGTCGCGCAGCAACTCCTCCCTCCCGTCAGATTCCGTTCCGTGTCGTGCCTCCATGGTGGACAAGTGTACCGATTTTCTTGCGATCAGGGCAATTGGATCCTAAAGCTCACACCTTCCAATACATCTTCAGCTTCCGTTCAGCATTCGATGTTTTCACCATACGACAATCATGCCGGTGCACATTCACAACCCCGTTTCTGGTCACAATGCCGACGATCTTTTCGGGTTTAGGATCAGCAATATCCGCTCCGCAACACTTGGCAAAACGGTACGGCATGGTGAGCGTCTGACCTTCAATACCCACCCGATCCTTTTTGACCACCGAAGTCTTCGTGCGAGTATTCTTCTGTAGCGGTCGGGGTGGCACGTGACGCAAAATCGAGGACGCGCGAACCGATCCCATGCCGACTTTTACAAGCTGATGCGAGAAGAAATACGCCTTGAGTTTCGATCTGCCCGATGGTGTCACGAGATTCTCTAGCCACTGAAGCGTGGGGCGTGGGTGCTTGTTCGCCAGAATCTCGACCACATCGCCATTTTCGAGCTTGTAGGAAATCGGTACAATCGAACCGTTCACTCTGGCCGCCTTGTACCGGAGTCCAAGATCGGTATGCAGAGTGAATGCAAAATCAAGCGGCGTGCCGTCTTCCGGTAACTCAATGATGTCACCGCGGGGTGTCAATACATAGATATGATCGACGAGTCTCATACTTTCGCCGGTGTGGGATCGATCGCCCACGGACTGCTGTTTTAGTAGCACATCGGTAAGCTCCATTTGCTTCACGGAATTCATGACTCGGTTGCCGCGACCGCCTTCTTTATATGACCAGTGCGCTGCAATGCCGTATTCGGATTCGCGGTGCATGTCGGCTGTGCGAATCTGCACCTCCACCATCACGTCTTTTGGAGCATCTGGAAGACCAATGAGACAGGTGTGAAGTGACTGGTAACCGTTCGGCTTGGGGAAAGAGATGTAGTCCTTAAACCGGCGGGAGATTGGAGTTCCCAGCTGATGGAGCAGCCCAAGCGCTTGATAACAATCCGGCACCGTCTTCACGATGACACGAATCGCAAAGAGGTCGGTGATCTTCTCGAGCGAAGTAACGCTCTTGATGTGCATTTTCTGGAAGATACTATAGGACTGTTTCTGGCGGGCCATCACCTCGGCCACGATCCCCTGACGTTTTAGAAAAACCCTCAGCTTCTCGGCCGTTCTCTCCAGAAACTGGCCGTGCTCGGAGTGAATACGTTTGAGCTGCAGTCCGATGTGCTGCGCGTCGGTTGGGTAACACTCCGGAAACGCCGATTTCTCCAACCGGTACTTCAAAGCATAAATGCCAAGCCGGGCAGCCACCGGAGCAAAGAGCTGCAGAGCCTGACGACAAAGTCGCATGCGGTGCTCGGACTTCACGTGCATGAGCTGTTCTAAAAGCACACAGGCTACGGACAGCGCCGTCAGGAGTACCCGCACGTCGTCAGCTACCGAAACGAGCATGATCCGCATGTCATCGACGGACTTGCGCCAGTCGGTGGTGTATAGATGCGATAAAAGATGGATACGGCTGACGATATCTCTAACCGGCCGACCGAATTCCTTGCTGATTTCAGCTATTTTAGACTTAGGGATTTTGAGGGTGTGTTGCAGAATGGCAGCCACGATCGCGTCTTCATCCGGACAAAACTCAGCTAAGAATTGCGCAGTTTTAACGGCGTTATCATAGAGTGTGACTTCCGGCAAAAGCTCCATCGTCCGGTCGCCATACAAGGAAGCAGCGTATGCCAAAGCCTTCAAGAGCCGGCGCTCGTCGATGTCTGGCGCGAAATCGTGAATGATTTCAATCGACTTCCTCCCGGTAGCGGTCGTGAGACTTTCCATAGAAGATGATAAGTGTAACACACGAAAAAGTATCGAAACCGCTGCAAGATGCGAATTTAGCAAGCAGATGTAGTTATTCAGGATCAGCAGCAAAACTGCGGGAGAAACACAATTTTAATGATTCCCGCAGACGGGACGCCGCGTCCCAGCCCTTTGACACAACCATATTAACATTACTAAATACCATGTCTGGGTATTTTCAAGCTGCCTTAAATATGCTACAATAATGGAGATTTCTCGTGCGCATAAGAAGAAGAAGTGCGTGCGGGAGACACAATCAATCAAACAAAAATGCATTTCGTCCTACGTCCGCTGGCAACTGCGATCCTCGGTGCTATTGTGCTCGGATCAATAATTTCCGGAGGCGTCCTGGCCGCTCCGCAAAAATTACTAGATGCCGGAAGCTGGTACGAAAGCGCTGTTCAGAATGTGCTGGAGCGCGGCAGGATTTTGCTTGTGTCAGCTTTACAGCCTACAAAAACGATTCGGACGGCGCAGATTCCAAGGACTCAAAATTATGTACCGGAAAAAACGACCGTGCTGACGGAGCCAATGATCACGCCAGTCCAAGACAGTGCGCTTAGTATCGCTGCCGCAGAACGCGGTATCATTCGTTCTACCAACCGCACATCGTTACTCACGGCATCAGTACTACAGCTCGCTACAATGTTGCAGGGCGGCAAAGATGGCCAAGTACTCTCGAAGAAGAACGGCAAACCGTTCTGGACCGACTTCCTGAAATCTGCGGCACCGGCGCTCACCCCCAACCAGCTGACACTGCCAGCTACTCCCGCCTTCGCTGAAGCTACGGTGGGCAAGCCCGTTCTCCGTCGGTACAGTGATTACTCAGAGGCCACGACCGTCTCACGCCGCAGCGGCGGCAATCCCGTTAGCGAGAGTACCGATGGCAAGATCGAAGGCCATGATCACCAGAACGATGTGGGAGGAGCCGTGCTCGATCTTCTGGGCGCCACCAGGGGAACGCTTACCGTGAACCGGGGCGGTACCGGAAGAGTGAGCTATGGCACCGGAGAACTGCTCATCGGCAATAGTGGGAAAGGTCTTTCGACCCTCACGATCGGCAACAACGGAGAAGTCCTCGCCGTCGCGAGTGGTACGGCCGCCTGGCAAACCGTCGCTTCTTTAATCAATGTCCCGGGCGACAACCGCTACGTCAACGT
>CAZLUK010000033.1:0-11094 GCA_964562735.1 uncultured Candidatus Peribacteria bacterium | reverse complement strand
CCAAGACTTCATCATCTTCATATGCGATCTTCGCGGGAATTTCTTTACGAATGATTTTGTGGAATATGGTTTCAATCATGATCATAGTGTAGCAAAAAAATGACTTCTGATCCAAAATAAGCTATAATAGAGTCTATGGACGGAACTGGCTTGATTGCAGAAACACCAAGGGCCGATATCACAAAAGTATCTGAAACCGCGCCTGCGGTGGTTTTCCAGCCACAGAAATTGAAGGAGATCGTTGAAATCGTGGATCTCATGGGCACGGTTGCAGCCCGTGTCCGAGACGATAGTCCGTCTGGCCTTCCAACTGGTGGAGGTAGTGGCACACAAGGTACGGGGCAGAAACCGGGTACTTCAACCCGCGACGATGCTATCGCCAAGGCTCCTCCGGTTGCCGTTATGCAGCAGAAACTGGTGGAACATCTGGAACAGGAAGTGAAGACAATCGGAAAACAGGCCAATGCCCTGCGGACCTCCAATGCCCGCGGATCAGGATATCTTCTCAGCGAACTTTACCGAAAAATCCGCCAATTGCGGTCACTCATCGGCGATATTCTCCACGCATCCGCCGAGATGATCAAACGGTTCTATGTCTCCGTCTTCATTGACCATCAACCGATTGTTGTGACTGGCGGTTCACTTGCTAGTACGGAAGAATGACCTGTTCCGTCGGATGTCTTACGAGTAGGCATGATTATAAAATGCCGTTATCTTCCTGAGAAGATCGCGGCATTCCGGTGAAAGGGTTCAGGCCAGAGAGTGATTCGACAGTGGGAAGATCGGCCAGAAGTTCTTCAGTCTTCGGGAGTTTCTGGACATCGAATGCACGGGACTTCCAAAGAGCGCGAAGACTCTCGGTATACGCCGGATCGTTTCTGAGGCGCTCGATGAACGAAAGAGCAGTAGCCGCAAACCGCGTGTGCTGGAGCCTGTCACGTAAACCATAGATGCAGGCGACGAGTGCTTCCTCGGAACCTGCCAGCCGGAATGCAAACTGATCCTCGACGACGTTTGCGATCTCTTCGGCATCCATACCCGCCAGGATAGTAAGCTGCTCACTCGGCCCGGACGGATAGTAGTGACGAACGCCGATGCGGCGAAGTGTTGCCGGAATGGAAAGGTCAGCGATAAGATCGGCGATCTGAGTGGCAAGTCCGCCTTCCGTATTGTGGTCTTCCACGACGATAAGGTGCTGCGTCTCGATGGCCGCCTGCATGATGGTCGCGGCATCAAGCGGACGAATGCACGCAACGTTGAGAACCCGAACCATTCGCTTTTTCTCTTTAAGAATCGCTGCGGCTTTCACAGCTTCATGCAGAGTTGCGCCACAGCTGATGATGGTAGCTTCATCACGAATCGTGTCATGGCCGGCTACGATCGTCGCGCGCTCATCGAAAACGTAATCGGGACCGTAGACTGGTTCACCTTTGGCAGTAAGCAGCTGTTCATGATTTGATCTTCCTGAAAAAACGTACACGTTCGCTTGTCCCTCAGCGATGATTTCCAGAGCGCGCTCAGCCATCGCTCCGGCCTGGTTACTGTCCCCCGTTACCCATACGCGGGTGTGATCAAACGGCAAATTCACATAGTTGCGCTCCTGATGTGTCTCGCCATCTTCACCGACACTGAGTCCAGTGTGTGTGCAGTCATGGAGCACTCCGAGTGGGATATGTCCGGTGTTCACATCGATAAGTCTGGCGTTCGCTCTCGCTTCGTTCACTCCGAATGCAGCAAACGTGTATGTCACAGGAAGTAGTCCCGCCTGACGCATGCCGGCAGCCATCATGTACATATTCGCCTCAGCTACTCCTACGTTAATAACGCGATCCGGAAACGCCTTCAGGGCAGCACCAAATCCGCCTGAATCCGCAAGATCAGCGTGAAGAATTACAATCCGCGGGTCACCTGCCATGAGCGCCTTTAGATGAACGGCACCGAAGTCTTTACGTGCAGCGCCGGCTTCTTTTGTGACCGCTCGCTTGTATCCGGGTGGCAGCGGAAACTTTAGCCTGGCACTTGTGCGCTGCGATCTCGCCTGCTCGTACACAGTGCGGTACTGCTCCCGAAATGGCTGATATTCTTTCGTCAGCTCATCCAGTGTCGGTAACTGCAAGACCTCAAGCGCAGTCTTTGCCTCATCCGAAGATAAAGGCGAGCCATGATAATTCCTCTTGCCGCTATTCGAGCCCGCTTCCATCAGCGCTACTCCGTCTCCCATCGTCGTGTAGTAGCAGATGAAAACCGGACTGCCTTTTGCGCGTAGCGTGTCCGCAAGATCGATCGCCGCTTTCACTTCGCCAAGATTATTTCCGTTCTGCACTTCAATCACTGACCATCCCATTGCTTCCGCAATCGATGCAAAATCGGTCGCCATCGTCTTGGAAGGAATACCGGAGAGCTGGATATCGTTCCAGTCACCATGAACCACGAGATTATCGAGCTTCAGTGCGGATGCAAGCCGGAACGCTTCGGCTACCTGTCCTTCCTGACTGTCGCCATCGGCCAGCAGTACCTCTACCAAGCCCTCTTTCTTCAGCAATTTCTTACCGAACGCTACACCGAGCGCATTACTGACACCCTTACCGAGCGGGCCAGTACCAAACGGAATATCCCCGATACCGGCTTCAACATGCCCGGGTAACCCCCCAATCGTGCGAAAACTGTCCATAATCGCCTGCGGAGACGCCAGCCGTTCATCGCCATTGTCCCGACCAAAGAGCCACTGCATGTTGTAAGCAAGTAGCGAAAGATGCCCCGCGCTATAGCGCAGCGGTTCGTCCTTCAGCGGATCCCGCCTGCGATGCACTTCGTAGGTGAATGTAAACGCCGACAACGGTCCACCGGGATGGCCGGACTTGTGCTTGAGTGGCGCCTCGATGCTGAGCCGCATCATAATCCGGTGCGCGACTAGGTACGCCTGCTCCTCGTCTTTGCTCAGTATCGCCGCTTGCGCCAGCCCGATCCAATAACGGACGCCTGTTTTCTTTACACCAGCTATGCGCTGTAGCGACATCGGTACTTCATTGGTGTTTTTCCCGATGAGGTCTTGAGCTGCAGGCCTGCTAGACATGGAGGAATTATGAATGAAGAATTATGAATTAAGAAGCCCTGTTGCATAATTCTTAATTCCTAATTCCTAATTCTTATTTCTTATGATGTTTCTTCCCAGAATCGTCCCGCATGCTTTCAACAACCGCCAGAAACCAATCGAGAACGTAATCGATCGCACCAATCGGCTTTAGAATAATGGTCTCCACATCCTTACTGAGCTCATCCATACGGTCCGCGATACGCCGCAACGCCACCGACGCGAAAATAAGCTGATACAGCAGAATTATGAGCATCGCCACCGCAATGATGGAGAGTAGTGTGAGGACATCGTTGTAGGTGAACTGAAGCGCTGTCATAGATACCGTGTATGATCATGAATCCTACTCCATGACATCCGCCTTCCGCAAAGCACTGGCTACTGTTTGCACCCTCCCCGCAACAATTTCTATTGCCACAGTCCGCCTCTACCAGTCCACTCTCTCCCCCGATCACGGGCTGATCCGGCATCTGTATCCCTACGGTTTCTGCCGCCACGAGCCAACATGTTCCGAGTATGCGATCCAGAAACTGATGAATTCCCCATATCCGTTGGCACTTCTACGCATCCTAAAGCGGCTTGTCTCATGTCATCCGTGGCATAATCCCTCTGACGAGAAAATACGAGCAATGATCCAGAAACTCGACCCACCAAAAACTGCTCTTCATAATTCATAATTCCTGATTCATACTTCTTCCGACGCGGGTGTCGTATAATGGTTATTACCCCAGGTTTCCAACCTGGTGACGACGGTTCGATTCCGTTCACCCGCTCCAACAAACAACAATTCTCACGCTTTTAAGGAAACTATTTTCATTTTTAAGCAAGGGGCTTCTGACAGGAATACTCCGGTAGTATTTCATACTTGATAGTTCCTTCTCCTTCCATACTCTATGCGTACCTCTTTTTTCTCTTCTACGGTGGCATCAGTTGCCATGCTGCTTCCGATGATGGCAAATGCCCTTGGTCTTCAAGTAATGATCAACGGACAATCCGTCGTCTTCACCGACGTTTCGCAGTCGGCGTGGTTTACGGCCTATGTCCGCGATGCGGCTGAGGCCGGTATCGTGAACGGATACATGGACGCCAGCGGCAAGTTTACCGGAAAGTTCGGACCGCAAAATAATGTGACGATGGCGGAAGCACTGAAGATCGCAACGGAATCTGCAGGATATCAGGAGAGTGCGTACGGTGCGGTGATCGACAGCGGCGTGAAGCATTGGGCTTCCGCGTATGTTTCGATCGCAAAAGCTGAACAGTTTGAATTTATGAAGAGCCCCTACAGACTCGATCGTGCCGCGACTAGGGGCGAGGTCGCTTCCATGTTTACCTCGGCGTTCCGCGTGACCATTCCGGTCTCTCCGAGCGGCACGACATTCAGGGACGTCCAACTTGCAACACCGTTTGCCGCTTCCGTCGAAACGCTTGCGAAGGACAAAGTGGTTTCGGGAGATACGGACACAAAGGGTCAGGTGACCGGATCCTACCGACCATCCGCGTTCATTAACCGCGCCGAAGTCGTGAAGATCGCCATGAGTGCGCGCACGATTTATGGCGAACCGGGGAAAGGTCGCACTCCGGTGAAATCGGCATCGAGCAACGTTGTGACGTATGCGAATGGTGCCTTTGGTCCGTCGGTTCTGACTGTTGCAGTCGGTATGACGGTGACGTTCAAAAATGGCAGTCTGGTTCCCGTGTGGCTTGCCTCGAATCCTCACCCAACACATAACGGTTATCCGGGCTTCGATTCCATGAAGGAGATCGCAGCCGGACAGGAGTACTCGTTCACGTTCACGCAACGCGGAATGTGGGGTTACCACAACCATTTGAACCGAACCGAGAGTGCAACGATTGTGGTTCAGTGAAGTACCAAGGCATTGAAGTTTTCTATGATGGAGACCAGCCGAACAGTTGGTCTCCAATTTATTGTGAACGGTTCGTTGCATATCGAACGAGTGCCAGAGGGTTCCTCGAAAGTTTCCTGAGAACTCTATAGACACAAACTCCTAGTCGGACGTATCACGATTAGAGGCCATTGAAAAACCATAAAATTAACTCTTCTCAAGCACTCCACGAACACCACTCTGAATATTTGTTTGTACCGGTGCGATGAGTTTTTCCCTATCAACTGGTTCTACATCAGCTTTTTGCCACGGCAATTTTGCACATTCCACCTGCCCTGCACAGTCATCCGGTCCTCTACCATGTGCTTCATCCCGCCATGCATCGGTGCCCATTAAAGTCATATTGCAAAGGGTAAATTAACAGTTCCGACGTTATCCCGTCAATAGAAATCCGTCGACACTCACGAACACCGGGCCCTAGTCGGACAGATCATAGTTGTAATAAGGTTCAGTTCAGAGCTCCACGAAGCAGAGTTTGCTGCGGCAAACACACTTCATGGCAAAACATCCAGCTTATTTCCGTATGAATTCCACGACCTTTTTCCACGCTTCTTCGGCTTCTAGGAGATCGTTATGGCCACGATCTTCGAGAATGATAAGCTCATGGTCTCCTCCCCAGGCAGCTGCAAGTTTTTGCGCATGGGAGGAGTCTTGAATGCGATCGGTATCACCGTGGATGATGAGCGCAGGAACCTGAATCTTTGGCGCAAGAGAGAGGTTGTCAAGATGGTGGCGCAATAGCAGTCGCACCGGAAAGTACGGATAGGCCTCCCGTGCGACGTCCTCCAGGCTCGTGAACGGCGCAAAGAAGATGATGCCTGCAACATCTCGGACCGATGCCAGGTGCGTCGCGATCCCTGTTCCGATGCTGATTCCCCAGAGGTAGATGCGATCCGGATTTACGTCGCCGCGATCGATAGCAGCAGCATAGACGAGCTCACTGTCGCGTTGCATTGCCTTGGTTGAGGGCAGGCCATTGCTCAATCCATAGCCGCGGTAATCAACGAGTAGTACATTCACTCCTTGGATACGCAGAGGATCTAGTGTGTAGACAAAGAGATCGAGGCGCATGGCGTTTCCTCCGAAGAACAGCACCGTCGGACGGGGTGTGCTGCCTGCACCTGGGAGAAACCACCCATGAAGCTTGATACCATGAGCTGCGGTGATGGATATCGTTTCTCCATCGACGTCCTCAGCTACCTGATGCCATCGTAGCTCACTCATTCTCTGTGGGAAGAAAATCAGTTTCTCCTGAGTGAGAAAAAGCAAGAAAACGAACAGAATGTATGCTAGGACAGAGATGCCAAAGACAGTGCTAAGAGATGACAGGATGGAGCGTGTATCCATGGTATGAAGGGAAAGAAATCGTGTTCAATTCCATTATTGATAGAGGAAAATTGTTCTTGTTGGTAGCATCACGTGTCTCGATATTCATACGAAAATGATACCGATTAGGTACACAAACTCCTATAACCACCCATCATGATTGTAATAACGTTCAGTACAGAGCTCCACGAAGCAGAGTTTACTGCGGCAAACACGCTTCATGGCACGGCCAGTTTTGTCATGCCTTGCAAACGTAGGCTGCCTGCTGAATTTTTTCGGCCTACTTGATCTTGTAAATAAGCAGCAGCGCAGACTTCATCCGATTGATCGAAAATACCGGATTTTTGAGCGAGCGGTACGCCTTTGCCTCCGTATAACGAGTGAAGAACATCACGTAATCGGATTTTTCTGAGCACTCGAACGTAAAATCGTCCCGCCACGGGTACCAGGTCACCAGGATCCCCGCAGTCGGGACACAGATCACGGGGTTCGGTCCGGCGTTCTCCGTGAGCCAATCTATCCCCTGCTTGTAAGTCGCACCCCAGTATTCAATCTGAAACGATTCATCGAGATCTTTCTCATACATTATCTGCAGGATCTCGCTGCGATACGACCCCTCGAACGGATGCAGGGTCAGCACTTGCGACGTAAGCGACAGCATCACGAGCCCCAGAAAGACCACACCGGCATACCAGTGCCTGGCTCGTCGTTTCAGAAGCTCCAGCAGCTGGGTAAGACCAACTGCCGCTACCACCGCGACCGCCGGCAGAATGAAGAAGAACTGTCGCATGCCGTCATAACGCACCAGCCCGGGCTTCATACTAAAAAGCAGTGGAAGGCTGATCCACAGCAACAGCAGCAGGTACTCCGTCCATTTCTCACCCCGCCAGAGTCTGTGCACTATGACGATAACTCCAGTACCGCCGGCGATAAACATCAGCAGCGGCATCGCAAGCGCGAACTCGAACAGGGTATAAATAAACGGAAGATCAGCGCCCGCATATTCGGTCCCCAAAAACAGCACTTTGCCGGGCCAGAAATCCTGACCCAAGAAAAAATTAACCGCCCGCGGGATAAGCAACGGGTCGCCCCACGCACTTGGCCAGAAGAGGTATAACGCGGCGATACCCGTGATGACGGCGATCCCCATAACCGGCAGCTGACGGCGCAGTACGACAGCAGCAGAGTAACCGCGTGCCTTGGCGATAAACCATGCGATATACGTGATACCAAACACCGGCGCCATGAGCAGCGCATTTATTTTAACTGAAACGGAAAACCCGAAGAGAAATGCTGACATCACGAGCAACCTGCTGGAATTTCGTCGAAGCCCCGACCTGAAGACAATCGCCGTCAGCAGAACTGCCGTCATGAGCGGGATATCTTTGGGATTGTAGTGCGCATGCGCGATGAACTGCGGAAACAGGACGATGAAACCCGCCGCAAACAGTCCGGTTCGCCGGTCCCCGATCAGCTGGCCGAGCTGATAGGTGAGGCCAACCGCAATAGCAGAGACACCTAGCGTCAGAATGTGATTCGCTTCGACGAACGTAAGCCAACCAGATTGATAGAAGAACTCGGATGCGACATAATTCATGGTGAAGTACAGCGGGCCGTAATAAATTCCGTGTCCGGGCATGAGCGTAAGCAGATGCCGGTCGCCCGTCTGCCAAAACAACATAAATAGCTTGCCCCAGTTGCGGTGCAGCGGCTCATCCCAACTGACGCCGTACGCCGATATTTGTGTGAGCTGAACCAAAAAATACACTAAACCAAAGAGCACCGGAGTAGCCCACACTTTCCATGTCCTGCGGATACTCCCGACAATCGCCTGTATCCACTTCATTATCCCGCATGCTATATCAATTTGGTAGTTAATCACGAATCGGCTGATGCTCATTTTACATTTCTGCCCTCTCATCAACCTTCCTGCCCTCTCGCTTGGGAAACTTTTAATGGCATCAGCCGATTCGTGAGTTCATTCTCAATTTGTTACTGTTCGGGATGCCTCAGCCCCGTCTTAGTTTCGGGACTCTTCTGCTGCTTCAGCATTGATTCACAGAGCTGTTTGTATGCGGGAAGCGCATCCTGCGGACAACCGCCGATGCGAAGCTGCATTCTGAGCGTCTCGCGCTGCAGCCTGTCAAGGTCCTCGAAAATGAGCGGACGCGGGGACTGCGTCTTGGTCTTTTCAACTACTGATCCGGCCGGATCGCACGGCTTCAGGTCAATCGCGGCCGGATGCGACATGTCCGCGTCAGCCGCAGGCACCGGGACTGCATCCAGATGAAGTTCGCGCTGCCGCAGACGGAATGACCGGACATTAAACAGTTGGTGATATGTACTCTTTGTTACCGGTGAAAGTTCTGAGGCTGCGGATACAGTAAGAACACCGACCAGAACGGTTGGAACGGCAATCGTCACGAGTACAAATGCAAACATCGAATCCTGCGAATGATTTTTCATAGAGTGAATGTGGGTATTGAATATGTATATTATACAGTATTTATTATAATTTTGCAAATTTCAGATCAGCCCTACCGCCTTCCGGACACGATCCATGGTTGATAAAGCGACTTTTCTGGCTTTGGCAGCCCCCTCTTCGATGACGCTGCGAACATAGTCAGGCTTCTTCTCAAGCTCAGCACGTTTCGTACGCAGCAGCGCGAAATAATCCATGTACGTCTGGAAAAGCATTTTTTTGGCATCACCATATCCCAAGCCACCGTCTTTGTATTTCCGGGCGAGCTCTTCAGCCTCTGGCTTCGTCAAAAAAAGCTTGTGGAGATTGTAGACCGTGCACGTCTCAGGATCTTTGGCCTCTGAAACTCCTTTAGAATCTGTGACGATACCCATGATCGCCTTCTGAATGGCTTTCTCATCACCAAAGAGCGAGATCGTATTACCGTAGCTCTTGCTCATCTTCTGGCCATCGGTTCCCGGTACCACCGCCACATCTTTGCGAATTTCCGGCTCGGGAAGGATCAGTGTCGCTCCAAACATGTGGTTAAACTTCATGGCGATGTCCCGCGCCATCTCGACGTGCTGCTTTTGATCCCTGCCAACCGGTACGATGGTCGCATCGTAGAGCAGAATATCCGCCGCCATAAGCACCGGATACGTGAATAGTCCCACACTGGCAGAAATCCCCTTCTGAACCTTTTCCTTATAACTGACAGCACGCTCAAGTAAGCCCATCGGCGTCACAGTCGAAAGAATCCAAGCGAGTTCTGTGTGCTCGGCAACATCTGACTGGAAAAAGAGAGTTGCCTTCTCCGGATCAAAACCGCATGCAAGTATGTCAAGAATGGCATCGTTTCTGAACGTACGGAGCTCGCTTGGATTCTGCACTGTTGTAAGCGCGTGTAAATCGACGATCATGTACAAGCTCATGTCGCCTTTTCCCACATGTTCAAGATTCGGAAGCATGGAACCGAAATAGTTTCCAATGTGCAACGGGCCGGAAGGCTGGATGCCTGAAAGTGTACGCATGGAAAAATCATAGCATCATTTCAAGATAAAGGCAGAATGGCAAAAGGTGCGGAAGGCAGTAAGTTTTTCTGCCCTCCTGCCCTTCTCATACCAATTGGCATTCAAAGTAACATTAATGCCGCGAAGCATTCGTCCAGGGAATGCGAAAAATAGCTTCACGGTTGGTGGTGTTTAGAATGCGAAGTGGTATCACTTCCTGCCCTCATAGTTCTCCTTCAGCTTTTTCAACACCGCCATAAACGTATGCGGCATCGGGGAATCGACCACGGTCTGCTTACCGGTCTGCGGATGCGGGAATTCAGCCTTGGATGCGTGCAAGAAGAAACGCTGCATTTTGAGGAATTTCCCGAAAGTTCTATTCGGCTTGTCGTCACCGTACACATCATCAAGAATCAAAGGATTGCCGATCATCGACATGTGACGGCGGATCTGGTGTTTCTGACCACGCTCGAAACTGACCTCTACCAATGAACATCCACGAAAACGTTCCAAAACACGATACTGCGTGAATGCTGGAACATTGCCGGTGCCGCTTCTGGCCGGAAGTGGAATGTTCACCTCGCTTGCATTGCAATTTGGAGAACCAGCTACGATTGCAAGATACGTCTTCTTCCATCCGGCAAACTTAGATTCAACGACTGTCTTCAAGGTCTTCTTGGTCTTGGCAAAAACCACGACACCGGAAGTCTCGTAATCTAAGCGGTGAATCGGTGCGAGACTCGGGTAATCCTTCCGCAAAAAATCAAGCAGCGGTAGCTTCTGAATTTTGCCTTTGCCTTTCACCACGAGCTCGCCGCTGAGCTTGGTCAAGGCAAGCAGCCACTGGTCTTCATAGAGAATGCGTTCTTTGGCGATGGGCATGCATGGAGTCTATCCGAGAACAAGACTCCTGTACCATCCGTCCATGCGTCGCCTCATCCTCAATGCCGACGATCTCGGGATCAACGAGCAACGCAGTCACGGCATTTTAATGTGCCATGAACAAGGCATCCTGACCTCCGCCAGCCTGATCCCTAATTTCGCGGGCAGCCCGAAGGCCGGACGAGTGGCAAACGAACGTAAGCTGCCAACCGGTCTGCACCTCAATCTTACAACCGGCTCACCGATGTGCCGGAACAGTGACATCGAAACACTCATCACTATTGACGGATATTTTCTGGGACGCGACGGAGTAGAGCGTGTGCTCCAGGAAAAACAGGTGGATCTCGTTCACATCGAACGCGAACTCCGTACACAGATCGAATGGTTTTTGGATACTTGCGGCCAACCGACCCACGTCGA
>CAZLUK010000032.1:0-15567 GCA_964562735.1 uncultured Candidatus Peribacteria bacterium | reverse complement strand
TGGGACGGGAAGGCGGGGGAGCGTATACTTGCGGTGATCACTCTGCTTTTCTGCTGAAGTCATGAGAGTTTTGATGGTTACAGAGGCGTTTTATCCGAGTGTCGGCGGCAGCCAGACCGCGATTCGGTATTTGAGCGATGCGCTCAGTGATTTGGGGAACCCCACGATGGTGGCGGTAATGAATGTGCCGGGTGCGTCGTCGCCTTCGGGCAAAATTGCGTTTGCAACCCTCACCTCGTATGTCGGGGGCGTTGATCTAAAAACGTGGGGCAAGATCCATAATTGCCGCAAAATCATCCGCAAATTCAAGCCCGACATCGTTAACGCTCACTTCCTCTTTGAGTCCGGTATGGTTGGGACCAGCGCTGCGCACAAAGAAGGCGTACCCTCCGTGGTTACGATCCGCGGCCGGGGGATCTTCTTTAAACCGAAAAATATTCTGGAGAAAATACTCAGCCGGTGGTGGATAAACGGCGCTTGCCAGGCGGACGGTTTTATCGCCACCAGTCAGGAGATGGCGGATATTGCGACGATTCGCCATGGACTAAGCGTGACCGCCATCAGCAATGGGGTAGAAACCGACATTTTCACGCCAGAAATGAATAAAGATATCAAAACTCCGCATGGCATCGCGCCCCATCAGCGGGTGATATTCTGCGCACGGCGGCTGGTTCCTAAGAATGGAATCGAGTACATGGTGCGGGCCCTTCCGACTGTTCGTCAGACCCACGATGCAGTGCTGCTGCTGGCCGCGCCGAAGGATGCCGAATACCAGACATTGAATACGATTATTGATGAATTAAAAATCCGGCCATTTGTGAAGTTTATCGGATCCATTGATCACGAAGAGTTGCCTTTCTACTTCGCCGGAGCGGACATCGTTGTCCAGCCGTCTATCGCTGAGGCGCGCAGCCTGGCGTGTCTGGAGGCGATGGCGGCCGGAGCGGTTGTGATCGCGACTGCATGCGGTGGCCTTAAAGAGCTTATCACGCACGGCGAAAACGGATATCTGATTCCGGCCTTTGAGGAGAGCACGTACCAGATCGGAGCGGTGAAATTACAAGGTGTTGCTGATCTTGCAAATGCGGTCAGCACCGTGCTTTCCGATGTCACACTGGAAAAAAATATTCGGCGGGGTGCGCGTAAATTTGCCGAAACCTGCAGCTGGCCGGCGATTGCGAGACAGTCACTGAAAATTTACGACGAGGTTATCCATCGTTATTCTTTCCCCCGTTAAATGTGTGCGGAATCGCCGGGATCATCGGGCTGGATACGCGGCAGGCTGAACCACTGGTATCAGATATGTTGGGCCGGATGCCGTACCGCGGTCCCGATGACCGTGGGGTGTGGTCAGATGGCGACAGCGTTACGCTTGGACATCTGCGACTAAGCATCATTGATCTAAGCCTGGCCGGTCATCAACCGATGGTCAGCTTTGATGATCGTTTCGTCTTGATTTTCAATGGTGAAATATTTAACTACATTGAACTGAGAGATGAATTGAAAACTCTGGGTGGTACATTTTCGAGCGCGACCGATTCGGAAGTGATCATCGAGGCCTATCGGATATGGGGTGCCGACTGTGTATCTCGGTTTAATGGAATGTGGGCTTTCGCGCTCTATGATCAGCAGACCAAGACATTTTTTGCATCCCGTGACCGGTTTGGTGTGAAGCCGTTTTTTTATTCGTGGGACGGATCGGTACTGCGATTTGCATCGGAAATGAAGGCACTGTTGCGGGGTGAAAAAGGTGATCCAAACTGGCAGTATTTTTACCATTTTTTTGACCGGCACACACCGCTCGGATCCGATGCGACAGTTTTCAACGGTATTCGTCATTTGCGTCCGTCCCATAGTATCGTGATTCGGGACAACACTCTTAAAATTCAGCGATACTGGCAATCGGATCCGACTCGCCCGGTTGCGTATTTCAAGACTGAACAGGCAACTAAAACCGCATTCCGCGAATTACTGATCGATGCGGTCCGGTTACGGCTCCGTAGCGACGTGCCGGTGGGAGTATGTCTGTCGGGTGGCATCGACTCCAGCACGATCGCGATGATTATCGCCTCACTCGGGGTCCGGCCCGAAACATTTTCGACGGTGTACACCGAGCCCAAGTACACCGAAGAAAACTTTATTGATCTGGTGAACGGGGCGGCTAACGGCAATCCGCATAAGCTGACTCCGGTGAGTGGGGATTTTTTTGCAGTACTAGAAAAAATCGTGACGCATCATGACGAGCCGGTGCGTATGCCGGGAGTTTTTTCGCACTGGCATGTGATGGAATGTGCGAAAAACCATGTTACGGTACTGCTGGATGGCCAGGGTGCCGATGAGATTCTGGGCGGGTATCGTGAATTTTATCCGGCGTACCTTCAGTCGCTGCTTATGGATATGCTCGCACTCCGGCGTCCGTTAAGTGCGGTACGAGATTTCCGGGCATGCACTGCCGGACTTCATGAACATTTTGGCGCAGTTTCACCGTCAGTCTCCGAGGTGCTAGCGCGGATACTGCCGACTGCCGTCCGTTCGGCTTTAGGGACCAGGCGGCGCAAGAACCTATTATTTTCGGTCGAATTTCTCCGAAAGTTCGGCGAGTCTGCTACGGATGACAAGGCCGAGGCGAGTTTGCTCCGGAGGTTTCCATCGGCTCTTGACCGGGAAATGTACCGCATGTTTATCGAAACAAATCTGCCGATGTTGCTACGCTACGAAGACCGCAACAGCATGGCGTTTTCGCTCGAGGCGCGCGTACCATTCCTCGATTATCGGGTGGTAGAATTCGCTCAAAGCCTCGACTACCGGATGAAGATCCGCGGTTACACCACCAAGTGGATACTGCGGGAAGCGTTTAAAGATTTGCTTCCGCGCGAGGTCTATGAACGCAAAGATAAAAAAGGATTCCCTACCCCTACGTCCGAATGGTTCGCCGGGCCACTCAGTGCAGAGGTTCGTAGACGGTTGAAGGATAGCCCGATGTACGATCTGCGAATCATGGATCGCCAGGCTGTATTGCATTTGGTTGAGGAACATTGTAGTGGTCATTTCGATTATGATCGAGAAATTTTCCGCTTGCTGAGTCTGGATGTATGGTTACGTCAAAGGGTCGATCAAATGAGTATATGACCGGAGCAGATAGTGATTAGCGGATCTCGATATACGTCTACCGGTTCTTTTGGTACTCTCGGATAGCACTTTTCCCTATGACGCTCGCGACTGTTGAAGAGAATAAGGCCATTTATACGGCACTGCATGATGAGATCACGGCGAAGCGTTTTCATTCGCCATATTCTATCCGTCGGCATGCGCATGCTATGCAGTACCAGGTGTTTTTGGATCTGATTCCTCCTGATGCAACTGTGCTCGACGCCGGCTGCGGTGAGGGGACACTCGGTATTCTGCTCGCCAAGCAAGGGTGTCGGGTGACGGGATTTGATCTTTCGGAGCCGAACATCGTGGCTGCCAATCGATATGCCGTTTTGGAGGGAGTTGCGGACCGGGTCCGATTTCAGCTCGGAGACATCGAGCATCTGCCCGTGACCGACCGTTCATTCGACTACGTCATCTCCAGCCATGTGCTGGAACACATCCCGGACTTTACTCAGGGGGCCCGTGAGCTCGCGCGCATCGCGATTAAGCAGGTGATAGTCGCCATTCCGACCTGTCTTAATCTCTGCTCGATGACGCTGCTGGGGGGCGACAAGTACTGGACGATCTCAAGGAGATCGGTCTACGCCCTTCCATGGGGTGTTTTACGAGTGTTCACGGCTTTTTTTACCAGCCAAAATGGAGTGAATGAAGGTTACGAGGGGAACAAGCAGCTTATCCATATTTCGCGGTTCCCGTGGCGCGGCAAAACCGAAATTGAAGCTGGCAATCTCCGGGTGATCTCGTACTGCGGGAGTACATACGTGTTCCCGTATTTTCCATTTCTGCTTCCCATCACTAAATTTCTGGAGCGGATGGCCTGGTGGCCGATCATCCGCAATTTCGGGTACGGGTCGACATATATATGCGAACCGGTTGCGGAAAATGGGTCGTTAGCGGTCTAATTCAATTCTTTTGGAATCAACCGACTGAAAACATACCAAGTGATGACGAATTGGCAAACTTGGAATATTAAGTAGGTTGTGAGAAAAATGACGTGAGTGGAGAACGTTGAGATGAAAATAAAAACAGTCGCGATGATGATTCCCCAGCTGGTTAGGTTCACGATGATCGAAAGCGGTGTCCGGCGGTATAGCCGCAGCAATGAGGAATTCAGAATGAACATCGGTTGGATGAGCTGGATTAGAAGCAGCCAAAGGGTGAGCGGGACGACTTCCGCGTACTGGAGGCCGTAGAAGGTCGTGATGATAACCGGAAAAACGATCATCGCACCGAAGGACAGTGCCGCGTGGAAAACGAGCGCGTGCTTGATGAGCTTGCCCGCATTTTTGCGCATGACTGTCACTCCTTGCGTTTTCATCTTGCCGAAGACTGCGGTGGAAAGATCTCCGGCTTGCGGCAGAATAATATTGTGGGGGATATTAGCGAGTTGCACCGCAATGCGAGCAACGCCGATTTGTGCCGCCGGAATGAAGAGACTCAGGATAAAGAACAGCCCCTGTGGGAAGAAGTTTCCGATCGTTTTGTCGGCGGTGATGATCATGCCCTGGGTAAAATATTGTTTGCTCTCGCGGAAGGGGATGCGGAGTATTTCGCGGATGCCCGGCAGCGAATGTTTGTGGGCGATGATCGCAAGGGTGATGAGAGATATTGGCAGGAAGAACAGGCTTACGCCGAGTTGTACAAGAAGCAGCGACCATATTTTTCCGCCGAGAACGAGAGCGAGGACCGCTAGCCCCAGATATGAAAGATTGGCGGCTTGCTCGAGGCAGACTTTGAGTTTGATCCTCCGAAGCGACTGCAAGATTACGAGCGTCATGCTATTCCAAATCTCACTGATCTGGAAGAAACAGAGAATGCGGGCATACTTTCCGATTTCGGGAGAGTCATAGAAGCGTTCGGAGAGTAGCGGCATGATGGTTGCCAGTGCCATCAGGAGGATCATGTTCACGATGGCGACCATGCAAAAATTTGCGAGAACGGCGGCCTGAGAGCGGCGGTCTTTCCGGCCGCATGCTTCCGAGAAGAATACGTATAGCGATTGCCCCTGGCCGATGTTAAAAAACGCGCTGAGGGTTCCGGCAAAAGCAACGATTACGGCGTACAGACCGTATATTTCAACTCCCAGCAATCTTGCGAATGCGATGGAACTCACGAATCCGGCAGCCATCAGTATTATCGATCCGACTTGGATCGTAAGCACGTCACGGACGAATGGTAGGTGCCGCAGGCCGAAGATGTAGCGAGCTATGTTCATACGTCATAGACAGTCTCGAACCAATTGTGAAACTGCACTACGTTTGCAAGTGGATGCAGATTGTAGCGGGTTTTAGTTTTGTGTAGCTCAAACATTTCACGAAGTTTGACGGTATCGAAGAACTCATTGATACGCTTTCCGGCCAGTGCTTCTTCTATGAGTGGCGCACACTCCCGACGGATCCATTTGGCGAGTGGGGGATAGAACGAGGCCTTTTCGAGGGTGAAGAGGTGGGCGGGAAGAATGGACTGGTAAGTGTCTTTCAGGAGTGATTTCGTACGGTTCAGCGTTACATGCCAATTACTTGGAGTGGCGTTGGACCATGCAATGACTCTGGGATCGAGAAATGGCACCCGGCATTCGAGCCCGCTCGCCATGGTGACGGCGTCCGCAAGTTTCAGCGATTCATCCACGAGCCAGAGGTGACGGTCGACTTCCATGAATTGCCGTACGGCGTCTCCAGAAGTGCGGGAGAAATGTTCTTGGAATTTTTGAGTGACTGCGGTTTCATCCAACCAGTTGCCTTTCACTATCGACCGTGTTTCATAAAGAGGTCTTGCAAGGAGGCGCTCGGCGAGAGTTGGGCCGGGCGAGAGCGAGAGAACATCGACAGGCTGCCCAGTCATAGCCGCGGCTAGACCCCTAAAAGACGCCGGTATCCACTGGAGCATTCCGATAATTTTAGTGATGCGATACCGCGGATATCCGCCGAAGAGTTCATCGCCGCCGGCCCCGGATAGAACTACGTCGACTGTTTTCTTCGCCATGCGCGCCAGCGCAAATTGTGCGACCGAGACTGAGTCAGAATTCGGAAGATCAAGCGCGCGGGCCGTGTCGCGGTACATCGCGCGGTACTGCTCCGCGGTGAGAACAAGTTCCTGGTGGTCGGTTCCGTAGTGCTTGGCAGTCAGGCGGGCGAGTTCCGCGTCACGGTTGAATCTGGTTGCGTCTTCAGCTTCTGTCGCCTCGAATCGGACGGTAAAGGTTTTTACCGCAGATGCTGATGATTTTGTCATGTGGTGCAGAACGATCGACGAGTCCATGCCGCCGGAGAGAAAAATGCCGATTGGCTTGTCGGCGATCAGGTGGTCGGTCACCACCTGCTGCATGAGATCGGGGAATTCGCGGTAGAACTGTGCCTTGGATTCGATTCTCGGATTTTGCGCATCAGCTCGGAATTGTCGTCGCGTTTCTTTACCATCTTTCCATGAGAAAATCGTGCCAGGAGCCAGTGATTCGATGCCGACACACATCGTTTCAGGCCCGGGCACGTACTGCAGCCGAATAAAGGCCGACATCGAACGGAGGTTGATAGCCGGTTTCTGCGCCAGCGCCGACATCAGCGAACGCATCTCGGATGCGAAATGCGGTAAGCCATTTACATACGTGAGGTAGAGCGGCTTAATGCCGGATTCATCTCGCGCGAGGTGCAGGGTGCGGGTGCGGGTATCGTAAATTGCGAAGGCGAACATTCCCAGCAGTTGTTTGACGAAATCGATGCCGCGCTTTTCATAGAGCTTCAGGAGTACTTCGGTGTCGGTTCCAGTTTTACAGATTAATCCTTCAGCTTCCCGCAGTCTGCGGTAATTAAAAATCTCGCCGTTAAAAACTATTACGATGGTTTCGGATTCGTTCCACATCGGCTGGTCGCCCTGTGGGGTAGGATCCAGAATAGCGAGTCTGGCATGACCGAGCGAGGCGCCGTTGCCGGTCCATACGGCATTGCCGTCCGGGCCGCGGTGCACAAGGCACGCGGTCATCCGAGCGATTTTGTCACGGTCTTCACCGATGAAGCCTGCGATACCGCACATACATGCAAGTATAGAGCAGAAATAAATGCCTGGGTGTGTCGGAGCAGGTATACTGCCTCCGTCCATGTGTGGTATTGGCGGCATCATCGACTTAAAAGGGCGTGCGGTTGATTCTGCAGCGCTTGACCGTCTGACGGATGCGCTTAGTCATCGCGGTCCGGACGGACGCGGCATATTTATCAGAGGGAATGTCGGTCTTGGGCACCGTCGTCTCAAGATTATCGACCTGACCGAGGCGGCGCATCAACCAATGCTTTCTGAGGACGGTCAGATCGCTATTACGTTTAACGGTGAGATCTATAACTTTCAGGAACTTAAAAAGATGTTGCAGCTGCGGGGCCATAAATTTATATCGACTGGCGATACGGAGGTTCTTTTGAAATTGTATGAGGAATACGGCGACGAATGTCTGCTGAAACTGTGCGGAATGTTTGCATTTGCGATTTACGATGGACGTAGGAAGCGAGTACTTATTGCGCGTGATAGGGTAGGGAAGAAGCCACTCAAGTACTTTGAGCACAATGGCATATTTGCTTTTGCTTCCGAGCTCAAGGCCCTCAGGACGCTGCCGCAATGTCCGCGCGAAATTGATCTGGAAAGTATTCATCATTTCCTCACAATGATGTACGTTCCGGCGCCCGGTACTGGTTTCACTGGTATCAAGAAATTACCAGCAGCGCATTTCCTTTCGATTGATCTAACAACCGGGACGAGTGAGATGAAGCGGTATTGGGAACTGTCCTACGTTCCTGATCAGACACGGACGTTGAAAGAATGGGAGCAGGATGTGTCTGACGCATTTGAAGAGAGTGTTAGGCTTCGGATGACCGCCGATGTTCCCGTCGGTGCGTTCCTTTCCGGAGGTATAGATTCAGCGGCGGTGGTTGCTGTTATGAGCAGGCTTTCCAGTAAGCCGGTTGAAACTTTCACGGTCGGTACTGCTCAAGAGACGCATAATGAACTACCGCTTGCGGAACTTGTCGCGAAGCGGTTTAAGACGAATCATCACCCGATCACTCTCAAAGCGGACATTGTGCATCTGCTTCCAGAACTCGTGAGGATGTACGAGGAGCCGTATGCCGACCCTTCTGTTATTCCTACATATCTCATTGCCGGTGAGACGCGACGATTTGTCACGGTTGCACTGAATGGCGACGGGGGAGATGAGAACTTTGCAGGATACGCGCGCTATTCGATTCTCAAATTTTCACGTTTGTGGAGAAATGTTCCCGTGCACATGGCCATACTTCCGCTTCTTAAGCTCTTTCATTCCGCTGCAAAAAATACTTTGAGCTACCGAAGTTTGCGATTCGAACGTTCTATTCATGATCCCATCGCCGCACGTCAGCTGCAGTATCTCAGTTTCTTTACCGAGGAAGAGAAGCAGTCGTTGTATTCATCCAAGATGGGCCGATTTCCGGACACATTCCATTGGTATATGTCGCAGACCGCGAATGCACGGTCTCGGGCGCAGGACTGGCTGCATCAGGCGATGTCGGCGGACATCGATACTTACCTCGCCGATGACCTGCTTCCGAAAGTGGATCTGGGTTCTATGGCGCATAGTCTGGAAGCACGTTCGCCGTTTTTGGATCAAACATTGCTGGAGCTGACAGCCAAGATGCCGGCTACTTACAAACTGAGGGGATACTCCAGAAAATGGTTTCTGAAACATCTGCTTGCTACCCAGATTCCTTCCGAGATTTTACACAAGCCCAAGACGGGATTCCGCCTGCCGCTTGATCACTGGTTCCGTACGGATCTGAAATCATTTGTGGTCGACAGACTGCTGTCACGTGGGTCTCCGTTATGGAGAGTCTTTGACCATGACGCGATGGAAGTATTTTTGGCACAGTACTTTACGTCGCAGATCGATTACAGCGATCACATCTGGGCGCTGCTCTGGTTAGATGAGTGGATGAGTCAGTACGCTTGATTTTTCTCCCCTGATGCATATGCTACCATTCGGTCATGCAAGTGAAGCAGTCAGAGTGGGCTTGGCAGTGGGACAAAATTTACGATAATAACCAGTGGCTCTTCACCGAGTGGATTGCTCCAAACACACTGGAAACATTCCGCGGGATGGATGTCCTCGATTGCGGTTGTGGCGGCGGGCAACACCTCAATTTTATTGCCCCCTATTGTCGCTCGGCCTTGGGAGTGGATCTGAATGCTATGACCAGTGCTCGGAAAAATACGCAACATCTCACAAACATTTGTCTCAAGGAGGATGACATAGCGGTGATGAACTTAGAACAGACATTCGACATTGTGTATTCTATCGGCGTTCTGCATCACACAGATAATCCGGATGTATCATTCAAAAATATCGAAAAGCACTGCAAGCCAGGTGGTAAAGTGATTGTGTGGGTGTACAGTAATGAAGGAAATTTTTTAAACCGTTACCTGCTGGAGCCTTTCAAGTCTATCATCGTAAGGTTTCTGCCGCGCCCAATCGTGTGGGCACTTGCTCATATCCTTACGATTCTGGTCTACATTCCGGTTTACACTCTCTATCGCTTCCCACTCCTCTTTCTCCCTTTCTACCAATACTTTGGTAACTGGCGGAAACTGTCGTATCAGCGCAATCTACTCAATGTTTTCGATAAGCTCAATGCACCCCAGACATGGTTCATCACGAAAAAGCAGATCACTGCTTGGTTCTCACCTGACCAATTTACAGATATCCATATTTCCCCTTATAAAGGTGTGAGCTGGCGGGGGTCCGGAATTAGAAAATAATCATGAAACCGACACCCGACACATTTGAGGCATGGAACGAACAGATGAGTCAGAAGTACAATCCTGACCAGTATCACAACAGCAAAAATCTCCTGCTGCGCTTCATCGAGGGAACGCGGACCAGAGTGATTCTCCGGTCACTCGCTATCAAACCGACTGACAAGGTGCTGGATATAGGCTGCGGGGCCGGCAATATGTTGGAAAAAATCAATGCGGTACGGACTGGTATCGATCTTTCGGACACCATGATCCTGCGATCTAAACAAAAGCTTGGGCACAGTGTGGAGCTGAATAAGATGTCGGCCGACAAACTGGAATTCGCTGATAATACATTCGATAAAATCATCTGCTCGGAAGTGATCGAACATGTGCTAGAGCCGCGTAAAGTGCTGATAGAAATCGCACGGGTCATAAAGCCCGGCGGATTGGCGGCCGTTTCCATCCCCAATGAAAAGCTAATCGAGTGGACAAAATATCTGCTAAAAAAGTATGGATTTAAAATACTGATGAAGAACGATGGTGAGACCAATCTCGACGATGTCGAGAACGAGTGGCATTTACACCAAGGATCGAAGGAAGTATTCCTGAACTGGAACGAGGGACTACTGCCTATTGTGGGTACTTATAGGATTCCTTGCCGGCTTGTCCCTTTCCGCTACGTATTTCTGCTGAAAAAAGATGGACACTAAAGATGCCGACGGCGTCGTGAGGCAGCTGTCTTGCTAGGCTACTGCGCACGGCGCTGCACCACAAATTGGCTACCGGAATGAGCCCGTCATTAATCGCTACTTGCAGGCCTGTAGAGTTCATTGTATCGACCCCGCACACAGGCTCAGTGAAAGGGCACTCAAAAATCAGTGGCTGCTAGGAGGACTAGATGCGGCATCACGATTGCGCCTTCACCTGGCCACATTTCAGTGCAAGCTGCTCATTGCCACGGCACTGATCGAGTGTCATACCGCATCAGCCGGCTCATTGTTGCTAAAGGACTATCAGTCGGCGGTTTTGTTCTTGAACTCGGACGAATCGGTTTCCGGTCCATCGGCAAATATATTGTCGCTCTTCCCTTTATTGTCTTTCCGTCCCTGTTCACTCGCCATGCCGGAAGATAATGTCATTATCATAGGCGGTGGTGCAGCGGCGGCACATGCGGCTTGGCCACTGGTAGAAGCTGGTAGGCAGGTACTGATGCTCGATGGCGGCAATCTGCCGCCGGCACTGATGTCACATGCACCATCCGATACATATAGTGAGATGCGGCACAGCGATGCCATACAATGGCAGTGGTTTCTGGGTGAAGATTTATCGGGTATCCCAGTCAGTGGCCAGGGGGGCCTCAATGCCGGACAAGTGAGCGGCAACCGCGCCTACGTTGTGCGTGATGCTGAGCGGGAATTGCCATTGGAAGCCTGCAATGCGACCGTCATCCAGAGTCTCGCCAAGGGCGGCCTCGCTTCTGCATGGGGAGGAACCAGCAGCTTTCTGACCAAGGAGGACCTCACCGTCATGGGCATGCCACCAGCAGAGATCGATCGGCATTACGACATCATCACCGATAGGATCGGTGTTTCGGGTCAGCAGACGAGAGCCGGCATACAGCCTCCGGCACTACTCGACCACCATGGCGAAGCGCTGCTCCGTGCCAGTGAACGCAAAAAATCCGTGATGGACAGACTCGGTATCGAGGTGTCACGGCCGCATGCCGCGATGCTCACACAGGATAAGAACGGCAGAAAGGCAGCGTCCTATACGGATATGGACTACTGGGTCGACCCCGGACAGTCCGTCTACCGGCCGCAGCAGACCATTGATGAATTGGAGCAGAAGGATAATTTCCGGTACATGGGTGGGATGGTAGTCGATCGCGTCACCGAGCAGGGCGGACAGGTGCAGGTATTCACCCATTCAATTCATGATAGGGAAAAACGTCAGACATTTAGTGCTAGCCGGACCATAATGGCGGCGGGTGCGGTGGGTTCGGCTCGTCTCCTTCTGCGCAGCCTCGGGATCTTCGATCGGCCGACATCATTTGCGGGTAAACCGCATACCTTCGTAGTTTGTCTGCACCCACGCATGGCTGGCAAACGCGGTATGGATCGTCGCTCCAGCCTCTGCCAATTGTTCATCATCGATCATCTGCGACAGAGCGGCATCGAACGCAGTTGTGCTCAGATGTACAGCTACCGTTCGCTCCAGCTATTCCGTCAGCTCGGTTCGGTGCCGCTGCCCGAAGCACTGAGTCTGCTTGCACTAATGACACCGATGTTGGTCATCGCCGACGTCCGTTTCCCAGGACTGACCGGTAGCCAAAAAACTCTCACACTCATAAAAACCGCAGATGGCAATGATCGCGTGTCCGTGTCGATGGCAGTGAATGATGACGAGTACGAAATGAGACGGGTGACACTGAAACATATGTGCAAGGCATTGCGGGCACTTGGTCTGTTACCGGTTCGCATGATCCCCCTGCCGGAAGCGGCAACTCATTACGCTGGCACCATTCCCACACTTTCGGAAGCTACGGATACAGCACCGTTGAGTGTGGATAAAAACGGGCGGCTGCATCAGGGTAACAATATCTATGTGGCCGATGCCGCAGTGTTCCGGTGTCTGACGCCAAAGCCGCACACGCTGACAATTATGGCCAATGCGAACCGTATCGGAAGTTTTGTCGCAGCTACCATGGCATGAAGGCTGGATCGATGAGTGACTGCGGCAGTACACTTGATCCATGCGCAGATCGTGGCTTATAGTCGGCATCACTTCCTATCTAGTTGTACTATTCATCGTGCTGCCTGTGGTGACAGGTATCACATGGGCCGTCATGTTCCAGAGCGACGCCGGCCAGTACAGCCAAGGGGCAATTCATATCGTAAGACAAGGTTTCTATTCACTGGATGGTGTCCGCCCCTTTATGGAACGTGAGCCGGGTATGAGCTTTTTCCTAGCTGGGGTCTTTTTCCTTTTCGGTTTCGAAAATTCTCTGGCGTTTGTCATGATACAGGCGGTCATGCTGCTGCTGGCCGCATGGTTCTTTTGCTCGCAGATCGCTGCGACATATGGACAGCGCATCGCGGGTATAACATTTATCTTGCTCCTCACATCCGGTTCGGTGTTGCATACCGTGTTTTCAGCTTATCGCGAATGTTTGGTATTGTGTCTGTTGCTCATATTTTCCGGCCTGTTTCTGTGGCATCGACGAGCGGCTAAATGGTGGAAGCCGGTGTTGATGGGATCAACGTTTGGTTTGCTGATATTTACGTATTATTCGTTCGTTTTTTTCCCACCAGTTCTGTTGCTGGTATGGTGGATAGAGCGACGTCCGCTTCGCGAAAGTCTGATGATCTTCGTTATATGCTACGTGTTTGTCGGTCTGTGGGGACTACGCAACGCGTCGTATGACGGCAAATTTCGAGTGATCGATTCATTTCGAACCACGGTGATGTGGTACGTTCGTGGCGAACAGGCGGAGAAAGTGCAAGGATTCGAGCCATTCCGTTGCTTATGGTCCGAGTATGTTTCACGCGATTGGTCGGGGCGCTCCTCGGCTTGCAGTACCACCGGTGTCTTTCACCAGAAGTGGCCGAATGGCGTTTTGCTTGGAGATGAAGCGCGGATAGCTGCCGATGCACAAATCAAAATCAGTCAGCATTTTTTTGGTTATCTCAACTTCTCTTTCTATGAAATTTTGGAGCTCCACATTCCCTACGTCGGCGGCGGGTGGAGCTATGCGTATAACATCTATGCCGCCATCACAATGTTGATTTTATACATTGGTTTCTTACTCGGATTACCCGCGCTCTTTCACCGCGAGCATGTGCTTTGGCTGCTCATCATCGGCTACAACACTGCCATTTTCATTCTGACAGATGCCACACCTCGTTATCTGGTTCCTGTCATTTTTTGCTACACACTGCTTGCAGGAATCGGGTACGATGAGTTGCTGAAACGTTTTCATCGATGAATTCTTCCTATTCCGTCATCATTCCGGCCTTAAACGAGGAAGCGGGCATCGCGTCCGTCATCGACAGGTTGCAGGCTCTTTTGCCACAGCCGGAGATAATCGTCATCGACGACGGTTCCACTGATCGTACGGGAGAGATTGCAAAGTCCAAAGGTGTAACGGTTCTGCGTCATCCTGTTCCCGGAGGTTACGGGCGAAGTCTGAAAAACGGCATTAAAGCAGCTAAAAATGAGATGATTGCGATTACCGATGGCGACGGTACCTATCCTCTCGAACGCATTCCGGATCTGATTGCAAAGCTAGTGTCCGGTTACGATATGGCCGTCGGTGCCCGGCAGGGAAAACATTATCGTGGATCATTTCTGAAGATGCCGGCACGCATCGTTTTCAAGTGGCTCGTGGAATTTACGACGGGGCGACGTGTTCCGGATATTAATTCCGGCCTTCGAGCATTTCGGAAAAGAGAAGTCCTGCAGTACGAATATGATCTCTGCAATGGCTTTAGCTTCACGACGACCATTACTCTTATCTATCTCCTGACCGGCAAATTCGTTCGCTACGTTCCGATTGATTACGCTGCTCGTAAAGGTCGTTCCAAAGTCCGCATCATCCAGGATTCACTCCGTACGCTCCAGTACATTATCGAGGTCATCGTCACATATAATCCCCTCAAGCTCTTCGTCCTCATGAGTGGATTGCTTGGTGTGTTCGTATTTCTCTCCCTCATCGAATTCTTCGTCATCATGGATCCCTTCTTCCTTCTGCTTGCGACACTCTTCTTGGTGGGTGCCGTCATCGTCTTTGGGATGGGCTTGCTGGCACACATCCGGATGAAGGGTAGTCGCTGATTAAATAGGCATGCCGTGGGCCGCATACGTAAGCCGTTCATGCGCGAACGTTTCCGCAATGCCTTCCGGCAGACTGATGCGCCGCAGGCTTCTAGTATTTTTGAGAACCCCTGAGGCAAACCGCATGCGGTGTGGATAGACCGCTCCAAGCTTACTTGTTCCGGTCACCAGTA
Source organism: uncultured Candidatus Peribacteria bacterium (assembly GCA_964562735.1). Lineage (GTDB taxonomy): Bacteria > Patescibacteriota > Gracilibacteria > Peribacterales > Peribacteraceae > JAGORY01. The sequence goes on along the minus strand of CAZLUK010000032.1, from coordinate 661 downwards.
GCGGTTTTTGGCGGGTGGCTTTCCGGAAGAGTCCGATAATCATCGCGATAGTCGCCGGCTCCTCGGATGCGATGATTTTGGTGACGATCTCACCCGGTTTTACGAGTGCCGATGCATTCATGAAATCCGCTGCGGCATCGCTGACGTGCAGGTAATCCCGGATTGTATCGAATGGTACGTAAATGTGGATGGGCTTGCGGGTCAGCATACAGCGTGCGATATGTGTCAGGAGACCCTGTTTTTTTGTGCGTGACTGGCCCGGTCCGTACAGGTTTGTAATGCGGGCAATAAGCACGCCGCGGCTTGGATTCACAAGGGTTTTGACGAGCGTTTCCTGTTCCAGCTTTCCTCGGCCGTACGCCGTCGTGGGACAGGTGGCACTTGTTTCGGTGATGGTGTCTTCCGTCGAATCCGCATACACACCGCCAGCTGAACTTGAAAAGCAGAATATTCCAGTGGCGCGAGTGAGATTCCCGTCAACGTTCAGTGCATGGAGAAACGATCCAAGATTTTCCGTTTCTAGTCGCATATCTTCCTCGAAGCTACTCATGACGCAGCGTCCTGCCGTCCAAAATATGCGGTACTGGTCTGCGTTCTTGCGTACGAGTTCGCCGAAGGAGCGGACAACGGTAATAAACTCCAGGTTAAGTTTAACGGGATC